>JBILLA010000222.1:0-3776 GCA_044376365.1 Bdellovibrionota bacterium
CAATACTCAAAAATCGATAGATAGCATCTGTTGGCAGCGCTGATAGGCACAGTACCTCACCTCCATGCTGGGCTGCGGGGGCCTGTTGCACCTCAACGGCCGTGTAGTCAAAAAGCGCTCCAGGTTGCGAAGTATTAGTACGGGAGCCCTGCATGGCAACATTTGATGGGGGCAGCGCACAAGAGCTGAGGGTGCAGAGCACAACTAAGGCAAGCAGCAAGGATCGGGGCAGAGTCATATTCACAGCCTTCGGAGGATACACGGGGGGCGTTTTTTGAACAAATTCGCTGTTAAGGCGGGCGCTTAGGCCCCACCTAGATAGGGAAGTAAACAAAGGTGGGACAGCCTTCTTGTATAAATATCTAATAATTTTAAGTATTTATAGCACCAAGCCCCCTCTCCCCTTACCCTGTGGCACTGCGGAAACGCCACCTAAAATATCGAAATAATTGTGAAGAATTTATGTAACGGTAAGGGGCAAACACCCGATAACGATATCAGAGCTATTTGTCAGATATTTGGAGTACCCTCATGACCGCAACAGCAACAACCACTCAAAGCACGACGGGCCTTGCCTCGGCACGCGACGTTAAAGAATTGCTTGTGTCACTTGGGTTCAAAGCACGTGACATTGATGAGCTATCTCAATCTGATGCAAAAAATCCTCTCGCACTCAAAATGGTCGAAGAGATCGATATCAAACTTGCTCAAAAAGGTATTACTCAAGACGATAAAATTTCATCTGCATCTATTGGCACGATGATGGTTCGTGGACTTCTTGGGAGTAGCACAAGCCCAACCGTGGCACATGATCTTGATCTAAAACTTGCTATAAATCGCATTAACAAAACGGCTGGCAATGAAGCCCGCTATGATCTTAGTGATGCCAATCCTCAAGTGGTCCAGTATCTGTCTGAACGAATTTTTTGTAACTACTACAGAGTCCCCGAGGCAGGCGCTGCGCCTGTCAGTGATGTCAGCAATCAACCTGCTCCATCACTGCCATGGATGAAAAGCCAACAAGACGCAGCCCGAAAGCTTGAACAAAGAAAGCAAAAGGCCCTTGATGATGTCGATGTTCTTATCAACCGTGATTATCGAAAAGACGGTGGGCTTGATCGACGCTATGCTGAATACCTTAAAACATGCAGCAACAAAACAGATCACAAAGCTAATTTCCTCACATTTGCGAAACAGGAATCAGATCGTTTTATCAAAACTTTTCGTGAAGATAAAAACAGTGCGTTTCAAGCCCTGAGCGAAAAAGAACAACAAGATATCGTCATTAAAGAACTTGCAAAAAGACTCGACTTTCATCGTGGTCGTCGCCTCAGCAAAGAGATCGCTGGCTCTCTTGAGCAAGAGATTAAGCAGACTCTCACTGCTGTCTATCAGAAAGATGCTTTAGCACGCAAAGAAGCTGACATGAGTAAGCCTCAAGAAGGGCGCAAGCTCGAAAGCGTACTCTCAAGCGACACACAGCAATCCACGCAGGCTCCTGCTGATATTGCACCGATTAAACAGCAAGCTATCAACGAAAGGAAAGCAACTGAACAGCAGATTGCAGATATTGCACCCGGCGTTCTTGCCGAACATCTTCCATCGACTGCGCCACACTTTAAAGCAGCTGCCGATAAGATTGCATCAGTAAAAGCTCAGACAAAACTAGCTACTGACGCGCGTATTGCGGCAGAGCAAGCAGAACTAAAAGCAAAGCAAGATGCTGTTAAAAAACTAATCACAGATATCAAAGCACTCAAAGAGTTCTCTGATCCTAGCGTCAAAGACACCGCACTCATCACAACACTTAAAAGTATCGAAGAGCGTGTTGGAAAAAATGACTTCAACCCAGTAGACACTTTTAATCAGCTTCTTGAAGCAACACGTAAAGATCGTGATGCAAACACAAAAGATGGCACAGTGACCAACGCGGAAGGCAAAACAGTTCCAGTCCGCGGCATGCCTTTTGGCACACCAAAAACAACACTTATCCTCTCAATGCTTGGTGCGAGCGATAAACCAGGATTACTCAAGAATACACTCAGCGCTGTTACTGCAGCTGAACAGGCAACAGCTACTGCAAAAGAAAAGGAGCTTCAAGCTGATAAAGATGCTGCAACACAGATGTCTCAGATTAAATCTGATCTTTCAAATGCATTGCAAACTCAGTCAAAGCAAGATGCTCAAGCTGGCGATTATCGATTACAGTATGCGCTTGAACATACACAAACTGTTCGCCGTAACGGACGTGACGAAGCTGTCTATCCTGTTTTAACGAAAGAGCAAGCTTCACATTTCTATGATGCTCTTGGTACTGCATACCGAAAAGCTCTTGATCCAATCAATGCGCAAGCTGAAGCTGAAATCAACGCGCTCAACGATCCACTCATCAATAAAGCACTGGCAAGTGCCAAGCGTCGTGACGATCGACTCAAGCGTGGCATCGATACTGAACTCTTTACTGGTATCAATGAAAAGCAGCTCGATACATATATTACCAATGAGCGCACAAAAGCATTAGCAGATCTAAAAGGTGCGCAGCGCAAAAGTGCAGAGGTCACATTCGAAAAACGTGAAACGCTTATCCGCGCGGCAGCTGGATATATCAACTTTAACTATGCGCGCAGCATCATTGAGGATCAAATATCGCTGACTGGTCGAGAAGCAATGGAGCTTGCTCACCGCAAGACTGCTTCGCAAAGAAAGATCTCTATCAATGAAGCGATTGACTTAACCTCAGGCAGCGTTCGTGAAGTTGAAAGTCTTAGCACCTCAGAGAAAGCAAGCTGGAGACATCAACAAGGACGACACTACGGACCTCAAGAGATACAAAAGAATTATGATGCGCAGATTAAAAAAGGACTCTGGGGACTTGAAGCATATGATATCGCTGTCTCTGATACAGCAGGCAAAGCCCTCGGTGAGTACACCAGTGGTATGCAACGTATTCAGCAGAACTTAAATGGCTTTATTTATAAGAACGCTAATACTGAAGGGCTTCTACAGGTCGGATTCTTCTTCGCTGGTCAGTGGGTAGGCAATCAACTCTTCGGTAATAGCCTTACTCTGTTTGGCAAAAGCGGAAACGGTGGCACAGGTGGTGGCGGTGGCGGTGGCGGTGGCGGTGGCGGCAACTCTAACTAATAAGAGCTGCAGTATATACTAATTTTTAAGGTGACAATTATGGGACTAATTCAAAAGCAAACCAGTAAAACAAAAATAGAAGAATCTAATCAAGATGGTAAACTTCCAGCCAAAGGAGCAGATGCACCGCGGGAGCTTGATAACAGAATTAGCAAGCTAACTGGGATAGTTGAAGGCCTCAAGAAAGATATTCCAAGTATCAATGAACGCTACAACATTTCTCTTTCAAATTATTTTGAATCAATTAACCTCAATGATAGTGCTCCCAAAATTAGAACTTCTATTCAGCAGGCTGCTGCAAAAACTGAAGCAGAGCTTATTACACTTTGGGCAAAACAACATAATAAGCTTCCGGCACTAGAAAAGTGGCTTCGGGAACAGGGGTGCGAAGATGGCAAATTTCCAATGGATAGCGACAAACTCCTTGGGGACTGGAAAGGACATAATAGCTACAAGGGCCCAAACATTGGACTTATTGAAAAATTCCATCAAACGTATAGTGTCACTCCTAACGTTCCGGGTAGCTGTCCCGTGCAACTACTTAAAGAAGTTGAAAAGCTCTTAACAAAGATACAGCCAAATCCAAAAACGCCTACACCTACAGTTACCACCGCTCCACCAAGTACTAAAGA
>JBILLA010000059.1:0-12322 GCA_044376365.1 Bdellovibrionota bacterium
TCTGCTTCATGATCGTAAAGATACACGGTGTGATTCGCAGCAACTGCCAACTCGCACACCCCAGTGCCCATAGTACCAGCTCCAATAATGCCGACAGGAAATATATTAATAGCTGGAGCCATATTATTTTAATTTATCAAGATTATTTTTAGCTGATTCTAGTTGCGGGTTTAGTGATAAGGCTTCCTTATAGGCATCAATAGCACTTTGAGTGCGCCCCTGACGCTGGAAGAGAACACCAAGATTATTTTTTGCATCAGCGTGACTTGGATCAATCTCAAGTGCACGGCGTAAGTTGATTTCAGCTTCTCGGTACTTGCCCAATTCAATCTGAGACCAACCAAGGACACTCAGTGCTCGTGTATTGCTCGGCTCTGCTGCAAGCACTTTTTGCAACTCTGTCTCAGCAAGACTTTCTTGTTTATTCGTGATGAGAACAACTGCTAAATTTGTTCGTGCTGTCTGATCGCTTGGGTTAAGTTGGAGTGCTTTACGAAAATAGACTTCAGCTTTCTCCATGTCACCTGCGCGCTGATAGGCATAACCAAGCACGCGCACAAGCTCTGCACTTGGAACGCCCTCCTTCATAGCACGCTCAAGCACAGTCAACGCTTCATCGTTCTGCCCAGCCTTGATTAATTCAAGACCAAGAACAACTGCAGCATCATGACGCTGCGGTGAGCGCTCAAGCACTGCTTTGAGCGTCGTAATCGCTTCCTCTGATCGCCCAACTTTTGCGTATAAAACACCAAGGTTAAATAGTGTCGAAGGATTATCAGGCTCTGCACGACGAGCAGCTTCGAATTTTTCAAGCGCTTCTGTTGCATCACCCCGTTTATCAGCAAGTATACCTAAGCCCTGCAATGCTTTGACTTGATTTGGATCACTTTCAAGAATACGACTGTATTGTTCACGCGCTACAGCATCATTGCCTTCATCAACAGCAATTGATGCAAGCGCAATACGAGAATTTGCATCTCCCTTGAGCGAAACTGCTTTCGCTAATGCTTCTTTTGCTTCAGATTTTTTACCCTGTTTGAGCAAGACTACGCCAAGATTATGATGAGCTTCAGCCATCGAAGGACACGACGTTACTGCGTCACGATAGAGATTCATTTCCGACAGTGAGCCGTCTTTCAACACAAGACCCTGCTTCACTTTTTGTGCTGCAGCAAGACAATCACTTTTTGAATTTTCAGCGCTTACTGTTTGACAAGACATTCCCCCAATACACAACGCAAGCAACATCTGAGGAATACGTAAGAGGCTAGGTCGTTGATTCATTGTTGGTTAATGCCCTAAACCGGTTTGAAACTGCTGTAATTTTTCAAGCACATGATGCATTTTCTCTTCAGAAACAACGAGCGCAAAACGCATCCATCGTTCATATCCTTCACCGTACAGATCTCCTGGGGTCAAGTGCAGATGAGATTTTTCAAGCAATGCTCGTGCCATATGAGATGCTCCCATAGCCTGAAACTCGGTAGGGACAGAAGCCCATACACAGGCACCAGCGGCAGGTTGCATCACATGCCAGCCTAAAGATTGAAGCCCTTCAGTTAAGATCCGCGCACGTCGCTCATACTGACCAGTGACAGCTTGCGAGAGCCCAAGTGTATTCGTGAGCAAGTCAGCAGCCGCATATTGGAGGGGAAGAAAAATACCATAATCACTGTGTGATTTAAGTCGCGCAACAGACCGAACGACAGCCTCATCCCCTAAGAGTGCACCGACACGCCATCCTGGAATCGAGTACGCTTTCGAAAGTGAATACGTTTCAACAATATTTGGGTTAATGCCACGCATCGAGAGAAAACTAGGTGGCGTTGCATGGAATGCCATCTCACCATATACAAAATCATTGATAATGGTAACACCGCGAGTGATGGTTGCTTGTGCAAGGAGCTTGAGGAAATGCTCCGAGACCGACAAACCAGTTGGATTATTGGGAAAGTTCACCAATAATATTTTTGCTTTTGTTTGATCGAGCACCTCTGTTATGGACTGAAGTGTCTTTTCCTCAGACAGAGAGACTTCAAAGGTAACATGGTGTGCTCGAGCAAGCTTAATGGCTGAGAGATGCATTGGATAGCTTGGCGCAGGCACAACAACGGTCTCTCCTGGGTTTACGAGGACATGAAGAAGGTGAATGAGCGCGTCTTTGGTTCCCGAACAGACACAAATTTCACGTTCAGGATCGAGGGTCACACCAAATGCAGCTGAGTACTTGTCGCTAAAGGCCTGTCTTAATTTGCGCACGCCTCGGCTGACCGCATAGCGATGATTCGCTCCTTTCAACGTGTATTCATGCAGCGCATCAAGTGCCACAGCACTTGGTAACAGGTCAGGATTCACCATCGAAAGATCAAGAATCTCTTTTCCCTCAAGCACAAGCTTTCGCTTGAGCGCCGTGATTTCAGCGATGGGGTCTTGATACAACCACGAATAGTCTTGCAGATGTTCCATGAACTTAAAACTTCCCGACAGACAAAGACTTACAACGAACTTGGCGGAGCGATAAGGGTAAAGAAATGAGTAGCAACTTGCGGATCACCCCATACTTTTGCTTTATGAGAAAGCATAAGAACCTGTGGATTAAGGTTGCCTTCCGCGATTTTCATCAGATCTTTCTCATGGAGTTGCAGCGTACATGCAGTCTCAACAGCAGGAGATTGCTTTACTGTTGGTCCACCTTCATGGGTAGGATCAAAGAGGTACTTTTTCCCTGAAGGAACTAATTCAACAAGCACCGTTTTACAAAGAATCGCTTTAAGATTTGATGACGCTTGATGAGCACGCTCAGGAACCGCAGTCATCAAAAGCTCTTCAACATTTCGGGGCTTGAATCGCTCTCGACGAAGAGGTGCTTTTTCTTCTTCGTCTTCTTGTTCTTGGGGCGTATCAGCTGAGGCAACAGGCTGTTCTGTCACTCCTCGCTGAGGCTCTTCAACCTCAAGAAGAGTTACTGGTTGTGGCTCAAAAGCTTCCTTCTCTTCATCTGGTGCTCCTGTAACCTTACCTTCTTCTTGATCGGCACTGGGTATCGCAGCAACCTCTTCTGGTTTATCTTGTGTTGTCATAGTTACTTCCTGCTCTGAGAGCTCTTTTTGTTTACCTGTGTCCTTGTCAGAACCAAATAGCGAACGGATTTTAAAACCCATTTTTCCCCTGTCGTCATTTTGCTGATTGTAAGGTAATAATCGCACTAACCCATGAATTCTTCAATCAAAACCGCTCCTGCTATCATCGCTATTACGGGGACAATAGGCTCTGGCAAGTCAACTTTTTCAAAAATGCTCCAGGAATTGGGCTGCATTGTCATCTCAGCCGATAGCCTAGCTCGCCAAGTCGTCCTACCAGGCTCTGAGGGGCTTGCATCTATCAAAAGGCATTTTGGCGATGAATGTATCGCTCCTGACGGAAGTCTCGATCGTAAAAAGCTCGCCTCACTTGTGTTCACAAACCCCGATAAGAAGGCATCCCTCGAGTCGATCCTCCACCCAAAGATTAGGGACCTATTTAACCAAGAATCAGAACGCGCTTGGAATACGGCAATGGCCACAAGCCCAGTCCCCTACCTCTTTTATGACATCCCCCTCTACTTTGAGACAAACTACCAGCACCCCTGGATTAAAAAAGTTGTCACGGTTGCAGCTTCACCAGCACGGTGTATCGAGCGAATCATCCAGCGCGATAACCTAAGCCATGAGGCCGCCACAACGAGGCTCGGGCAACAACTTTCTATCAGCGAAAAAGTAAAACGATCTGATTTCGTCATAGAGAATGAAACTGACGATCTTGTCGCACTTCGCGGACAAGCAGAACAATTTATTAAAAACCTTACCTAACGATTCTCGATATTAGCGACAAGACGCGCACAGTTATGCGTGCGATGCAGTGTGCACATACCAAGCGACTGCTTCCTCTATACCAGTTGCGAGCGTATGTGTTGGAACATAGGCAAGGTGTGAACGAATTTTTGTAGTATCTGCCAATGAGTGCTGAATATCGCCAATTCGAAACGGCGCACAGGTTGCTGGTTGCACAGGTTGCTTGGTCATACGACCAACAGCATCTGCTAAAAGTCTATGTAACTCGAGAAGAGAAGTTTGCTCTCCAACACCGACATTAAATGCATGATGGGTAGATTGCATCGATGCTGCATAAAACGCTGCACGAATATTTGCCTGCACTACGTTTGCTATGTAACAAAAATCTCTGGTTGTTGATCCATCTCCATTGATAACACAGGGCACGCCCTTAACCATGTTATCTACCCACTTTGGGATTACCGCAGCATATGCGCCGTTTGGATCTTGTCGTTTTCCAAACACATTAAAGTAACGCAACCCAACTGATGAAAAACCATATCCAGACGCAAAGACTTGCCCATAGAGCTCATTTGTCCACTTGGTCAATGCATACGGAGAAAGCGGCGCACCAGTGACCTCTTCACGTTTTGGCAAGATCGGGCTATCCCCATACACTGAGCTCGACGATGCATAGACGAACCCTTTGCTGCCAGCCGATTTGGCTGCGTACATCATATTGAGGTGGCCCGTAATATTATTAGCATTCCACCGAAGCGGATCCTCAAATGATTTTGGCACCGATCCAAGCGCTGCTTGGTGGAGCACAAAATCAATACCAGTGACTGCTTGATGACACACATCAGGATCAGTAATGGATCCATTGATAAAACTAAAATTCGACCATGCAGCATCACCAACAACGGCTTTGACATCATCAAGATTTCGTTGATGCCCCGTCTCAAAATCATCAAGACCTACAACAAGTTGATTATGTTGCAAGAGTACTTCGAGTAGATTTGAACCAATAAAACCAGCAACGCCAGTCACCAGCCATCGATGCTGCTGCTTGAGAAGAGAACCGTATATTTCAGAAACATCTGGAAGCATTAGAGGCACCAATATTTAAAACCTGATGGTATTTTTTCATGTACGAACAAGGATTTAATATCGACAAGAACTCCCTGATCTTTTAGACGTTTCGTAACATCGCTGACAGACATAGAACGATAGGTATCGTGAGCAACTGCAATAATGAGCGCATCAAGATCCTGCAGCGCATCGAGTGGCTTCAGATCAATACCATACTCATGCTTTACTTCATCATGAGATACTGCTTCATCCGCAACAAGCACCTGCACACCAAACTGCTCAAGTTCAGCTACGATATCAGGAACGCGGCTATTGCGAACATCGGTGACATTTTCTTTAAAAGTAACTCCTAAGATACCCACACGTGCACCCTTGGGGGCGATCTCTTGCTGGATAAGCATTTTAACAAGCTTTTGTGCAACGAATTGCCCCATGCCGTCATTAATACGTCTTCCTGAAAGAATAACTTGCGGATGATATCCAAGCTGCTGTGCCTTTGTTGTTAGGTAATATGGGTCAACACCGATGCAATGCCCACCCACAAGACCAGGAGTAAACTTAAGAAAATTCCACTTCGTACCAGCAGCTTGCAAGACGTCATGGGTTCGAATACCAAGTCGGTCAAAAATCATCGCAAGCTCATTCATCAGTGCAATGTTAATGTCACGCTGGGTGTTCTCGATCACTTTGGCAGCTTCAGCTACTTGAATAGAAGTAGCTCGAAAAATACCTGCTTTCACTACAGCACCATACACATTTGCTACAACATCAAGGACCTCTGGCGTTTGTCCAGCAACAACTTTTACAATCGTTTCAACCGTGTGCTCTTTATCACCAGGATTCATACGCTCTGGTGAGTATCCAAGAAAGAAATCACTACCACATACTAAGCCTGATCGCTCTGACAACCATGCACCACAAAGATCTTCGGTCAGTCCAGGAAACACTGTTGATTCAAAAACAACAATATCGCCACGCTTCAATATCCCCCCAACAAGATCACATGCTGAGCGAAGCGGTGTTAAGTCTGGTGTATTATTTTCATCAACGGGTGTCGGTACACCAACAATAAAGAAATCAACTGGCGCAAGATCTGCAATCTGGGCTGTCACTGAGAGGGAGGTCTTTGCAAGGAGCGGTTCGAGTCCTTCATTGGTAGGATCTACCCCACGCTGAATGAGCGATACTTTTTCGGCATTAATATCAAAACCGTAGACTTTTTTTGTGCTCTTCTGAGCGAGCGCCAGCGCAAGTGGCAAGCCAACATACCCTAGCCCTATGACTCCAATTGTTCGATTCATCATCTTAGCGCCCCTTCAAAGGGACATAGTATCTAACTTGAATTTTGGATACCATAGAGACAGACATGAAAACTGACTCTTCCCCCCTGGATTACTTCTTCCTCGCGCTCAAAGCGGTCATAGCCATGCTTATCCTTAAAACCGTCCTTAACGTCCTCGGATTTACCGGCTACATCCCAGTTGTCGACGAAGTCTATAACGTGATCCTCCGTCCAATTTTTTCAGCTGGTGGCATGAGCATTGTGCCGGCATCACCCCAATAAAGGAACACGTATGCTTCAAGGTAGCTGGTCATTTAATCTGTGTAGCATTCGAGGGGTCCCCCTGCGTATTCACCTCTCTTTTTTACTTTTTTTAAGCTGGGTTCTTTTCTCGACGCAGCAAACAGAGGGATGGCATACTGCACTTGCTGAGACGATTCTTTTCCTTGGTGTTTTTTTATGCGTGCTCCTCCATGAGCTTGGCCATGTGTTTGTCGCTAAAGCCTTCGGTATCTCGACAAAAGACATTACGCTCTACCCATTCGGTGGTATCGCACTGCTACAAACAACACCAAAAGATAAACAAGAACTGCTCATCGCAATTGCTGGGCCAGCCGTCAACATTATCATAGCACTCATACTGTATGGTTCTGGACTCTCCTCAACGCATCCAGTGCTGCAATCGTTGCTTGAGATAAACATTTCTCTTGCTCTCTTTAACCTTATTCCTGCAATTCCTATGGATGGCGGACGGATCATGCGGTCATTGCTCTCTCTGTGTAAGGTTAAACATGCTACTGCAATTGCAACAAAGGTCAGCCAAGCATGTTCAGTACTAATGGCAATTGCTGGAATCTATATAGGGTCTGCCATGCTCTGCATGATTGCTTTCCTTGTCTTTATGGGAGCACTCCAGGAAAGCCTCGCAGCACACACTCATACAGCAGCCATTGGTAGAAGCACCAAAGAATTCGTAATCGAAAAAGACAAACTCTACTGTTTTACTCATGGCACAACCTTAAGCGATGCATTGCCGATTGCAATGAAAGCACTCCAAGATGTGTTCCCTATTATATACCAAGACCGCCTTATCGGACTCGTTGATAGAGCATCGCTGATTGATATGGCTACTCGAGACCCTGCAGATCAGTACCTATCAAGCTTTATGGCTCGAGAATTTGTTACTGCCAGAGCTGACGACCCCCTGCTCGATACCCTTGCCCTCGCAAACGAACAGCGCCTTGGATCAATTCCCATCACCGATGCAGAGGGAGCTTTTTTAGGCCTTCTGATTCCGTCACACGTTTCTGACTTCATCGTGGTCGATACTATCAGGGAAGACCAAAGGAATTTTCAAGAACAGGCTGATTCAGACGACTTCGTTTAGCAGAGACCACACGCCGTGCAACGCCTACTCGCAGAGGGAGCTCATTTTATTCTTATTATTGGCATAGGATCATTGCCCCTTCGTATCCGTCGTTTGCTTGGCCGCATGCTTGGTGTGCTTGTTCCTCTCTTTGTGCCAAAAGAAACACTTATTACAAAACTGCAGCTACAAAGATATTTGGGGCTTACTGAAGCTGCGGCAAGCAATCTTGTCACAAAAATCTTCCAACATACCTGTACGAATCTTTTTATTGCTCTCAATACCAAACCGCTCATCACACAGATGCGTGTTTCATGGGAATCACAAACGAACGTTACCGAAGCGATGCTTCGAAACATAGAATCACCCATCCTTGCTCTCACAGGTCACTTAGGAAATTGGGATCTGCTTGGCGCTTATTGCAATTCAGTAGGACTACCCGTATCAACGATTGGCAGGAAAGCACGGGCTGCCTTCTTACAACCCCTCCTTGCGGCTATTCGTTCACGCAATGGAGTTACCACCATCTGGCGTGAAGATAGCAATAGCCCTCGTCAGATACTCCAGGCGCTGCGTCATCGCGGTGTCCTTGCGGCCCTCATTGATCAAGATACGACCGTGCGCAGTGACTTTGTTCCTTTCTTTAATGTTCCTGTCAAAACCCCCAGCGGACTCTTTGCACTCGCTACAAAAAGTAAAGCATTTGTCGTGTCAGCATTCCTTGTTGAAATCAATGCAAATGAATATCGTCTCTATATTGAACATATTCCAGAACATCTCTCTGAAAAGGAAGCGCTCGCTCAATATCATCAACACTTAGAATCAGTCATACGCAAACACCCAGAGCAATGGGCGTGGTTTCACAAGCGATGGCGCTCCTCTCCTGATGGAACCACCCTGGGGACAAAAGCGTATGTGGCAAAGCTCCTCGATGAACTTGCAAGATGTTCGGTGACCATAAGCCTTTGCTGGGCGCTCTGCATAGCCTCAAGTCTCAGCCTTACAGGCTGCATGTTTCAAGGCCAAGAACCGCTCTTGACTCGTGCCGACCAGCTTCGACAAGACAAACAATATGACCAAGCCATTGCGCTCTATCAAGAACATATTGATAAACGACTTCGCATCCACCAACGCGAAGATTGGGAAAATCCATACTTTTATGAGCTCTTGATTGGCGACACGTACCTTGAACAGGATAAATTAAGCGACGCCAAAGCTGCATATAGAGCTGCCTATGACCACGAAGTTGATCGCACGCTCTTTTTGGACCGCATTCGGCTCTTAGCTGCTAAATATGAGGAAAAAAACGAGTTTCAAACCGCGCTTGACCTCCTCAAGCCCTATGCAAATGAAGACCCCCTCCTCATAAATGCTCAGCTTGATCGCATCGCTAAGGCTCTTGCGGCATCAACCATCAAACAAAGTAAATAGATTTAAGCAACCAGCTAAACTGTGCTAGGATTGGATACGATGACTCGACTTCATCTTCGTGACATGACTGCAAAAATAGATAGTTCAACACTATGCCGCTCAAGACAGTTGGGTATATCGATGCTTGAACTTGTCGTGGTACTCACACTAGCGTTAGGTCTTCTAAAGCTCTCAATCCCTAACATCAGACATTTCATCATTCACTCAGCAAATAAAACTGCTCTTTCAACATACGAGACCATTAAACAATCTCTTCCGCACGGCTCACAGCTTTCTCGTCCAGCTATCATGTTCTCTCAAACGCAAACCAATGAGTTATCCTATGCTCCCCTTGCGTCTGTAAGCATTCCAAAGCAAGTACGCCTTAACTACTTTATTAATTTACCACGACGCGATGCTCCTTCTATTCTTACCTTCGAAGTTGAGCCAATTGGTGGCACACAATTCTATCGTTACATTGCTGTCGACAATCAAATTATAGAACAAGTGGTGAAAAAAGAGCTGTGAACGATACCATTGATCCAAAAATTGTCACGCGCGTCCGCACAAAAGAAGATCTCACGCCACCTGAGCACCTTGATGATGTACATCTTGAGTACCTTGAACAGCTTCAAGGTACTCAAGAACACACAGATGGTATTTTTCGGCTCCTTGGAAACGATCTCTTCCGCGCTTTGTTAATGCTCAATATTATCAATGCTGCTGTCTATCTCTACTACCACGTTAAAACTCAAGATGTAACAATATCGCAAACACAATCCATTGCAGTCTTGGAAAGTTTTTTTCCTCAGAATCCGACAGAGGTTGCTCTATTAACAGATATCGCAAACCTCCACGGAAGCTTTAAAAGCACCCAATTAAACCAACTGGATGCTCTGAGTCAGAAAATGATCTCATTGATTCCTCCCGAAGAAGGTATCGTGATAGATGAAACTACTCCCTCACTTCAATTTGAAACTAAGCATGGTGGCTACGTATGGCTCGGCAAACCTTAATACGATCCCAAGATCGGGGCACAACCCGCACCGATTGGTTGACATCAAAACATACGTTTTCATTCGGTCACTATCGCAATCCAGAGCGCCAGCAATTTCGAACTTTACGCGTTTTTAACGATGATATTGTTTCGGGCGGTGGCGGCTTTGATACTCACCCGCACAAAGACATGGAGATTATCACTTATGTGTTGACCGGGGCCCTCGCGCATCAAGACAGCTTGGGAAGTCAGCAAATACTTCGCCCTGGTGAAGTACAACGTATGAGTGCTGGCACTGGTATCCTCCACAGTGAATGGAATGCCTCGGCAACAGAACCTGTGCACTTTTTACAGATCTGGATACTTCCAAAGCAGGCAGGCGACACACCACGCTATGAACAACGAGCTATAAGCACTGAACTTGGAAGTTCGCCCATCATTAGTCATGACGGCAGACAAAATACTTTAGCGATTAATCAGGACTGCGACATCTTTCGACTCACTCTTACTGCTGAAGAGTCTTATACCTATACGCTCCTCGAGAAAGATGCTGGCTATGTGCACATGATC
Organism: Bdellovibrionota bacterium; assembly: GCA_044376365.1. Classification (GTDB taxonomy): domain Bacteria; phylum Bdellovibrionota_C; class UBA2361; order UBA2361; family JBIKWN01; genus JBIKWN01. Next base: position 10,527 of record JBILLA010000059.1, read on the forward strand.
GACGGCGATGCACAGGTTACGCTATCTGACAGCTCGACAATCATGCTGCATCCTGGAGATGCCCTTGGGATTGAACGAGCCGAATCAGTTAAGATTACTGCAACTACCCCAATTCACGCACTCTTTTTCCACCTGTCGTAAAACAGCGCACCTGAGTATGATCGGGGGTATTATGACACAATATCATAGGTTTTTTTCGGTTTTTCTTCGTCGTTCGGCTTATGCCGTCGTCTCACTTTCAGCTCTAGCACTTCTCGGATGTGGGTCCGGAGGTGGTTCTGATGGAGGTTTTGTCGGTGCCGCACGTATCAATCTTTCGGTTTCTCCTGATGTCATTGATACCAACGACCGCGCACGCGTTTCAATCGATATTGAAGATGTCATCGATACTGGCATCGTGCTCAAAGTACGCTACTCAACCAAATTAGCGTATGCAGTAAACACTGCCAAGCTCAAAGTGCGCAGTGAAGACAGCAGCACTGTCATAACCCCTACGATCATGGATCAAACGAGCAACTGGAAATACCTTGTTTTCTTCTTACCTCGATCCCTCTTTGGTGATTTGAATGATGACTCCAGTAGCGATCAAATTCAAAGCGAACCAGCAACCCTTACCCTTGAGCTGATTGGCAAGGGGCGACTTGCTGATGGCATTATTGAGGGCGATGCTGATGTCAATGATCCTACAATCCCAGACGGCGAGGAGTTCAACATACTATCACCTGGTTTTGAGGCAGAGACAGAGGCCTCTATTCAGGTACGGCAATCTCGATAAGAAAACCGCTCTTCTTGCTTGGTTCAGGGTATGGTAGGTTGCATACCTATGACCTATGAACGGATTATCTTTTTCGATCTTGAGACATCAAATCTTTACCGTGTTGGTCAAATACTAAATTTTTGTTTCGTATGCCTCGACGCACAATGGCAAGAGCTTGCACGACTCAAAGGTGAAATAAAACTTTCGCGAGTTGAACTACCTGATCCTGGGGCAATCGCAAGCACTGGTATTGATGTGATTGCACTCAATGAACGAGCCCTCTTTACAGAGCGGCAAGCTATGGAAGCTATCAGTCGTTTTTTTAGTCAGTGGACTATCAAAGGCAAAACAGCACTGTCTGGTTTTAATATAGAAGACTTTGATATCCCCTACCTACGCACCAATCTACTTCGTTCAGGCATCTTCCCCTACGATCATCCATCTTCACAGGATCTGATGATACTCGTACGCACACTCTTTGCTTATAACGACTCACTCCGAGACGAGTACCAAGAATTCCTTAAAGACTTTGATAAGACGGATTCGCCGCGATTCAGCATCCGACTTGAAAAAGTAGCAACATTTTTTGGACTGCTTAATCGAGCGCAGTCTCATGAAAGTGAAGATGATGTTGAGGTGACCATTGCGTTAGCGAAAAAAATTGCCGATGACTATGGGCTCAATATCTTCTCATACCGGCCCTACCAAATAAGTGACTATCACGTATTTGAGGGGAGCCCCATTCGGCTACAAAGACCAGCTCGCAGCTTTAAGCAACCGATCAATCAAGAAGACTATGTATTTCTAAGAGTAGAAGGTGGTGGAAGTTACTGGGTCTCAATGGAAGCACACGAAGCGTGGAGCAAGCTTGACGGAGATGCCAAAAAAGCTCAGGGATTGCCCATCAAACGAATGAAGTTTTGTGAGGAGGCAATAGATCCAGTCAATCCACAACCGACATACTCCAGTGATCAGCTCAACACAGCACAAGCCATCCACAAAGCATTGAAAAACTTCAATATCAATGAGCTCTATCCAC
>JBILLA010000223.1:0-3741 GCA_044376365.1 Bdellovibrionota bacterium
AGCTGTTCGTATGATTCAGAAAGAGACTACACAATAATTAGTCACTTTATCACCTACGCATCGCTTACTGTGGCGGTGCAAAGAAAAAAGCCTCGACGAAAGTTCGAGGCTTTTTTTTATCAGTATGTTAGGAAAGCGAGTGTCCTTACCCGTGCTCTTTCATGATATCCATAAAGAGTGAAACTTCTCGTTTGCTTCCGACTATCATAGGAGCACGTTCATGAATTGCTGATGGCACAATATCAAGCACGGCCTGTTTGCCATCGACTGCCATACCACCTGCCTGCTCACAGATAAATGAGAGCGGAATAACTTCATAGAGCAGACGAAGCTTGCCACGCGGATGCTTTGCAGTTCCTGGATAGATAAAAATGCCCCCTTTCTTAAGGTTTCTATCAAAGTCTGCAACCAGAGAACCTACGTAGCGCGCAGCACAACGAGGGTTTCCTTGATCATCAAGGACCTTGAGTTCATTGATAAAGCGTTGCACCGAAGGACTCCAAGAATGGTAGGTCGATTCGTTGACACTATAGATTTTACCTTTTTCAGGAATCTCAACTTTTGGATTGGTCAGAAGGAACTCACCAATCGTGGGGTCAAGGGTAAAGTCATGAACGCCATGCCCTGTTGAATAGACGAAAGAAGTTTTCGATCCATACACTGAATAACCAGCGGCAACGAGGGTTCTGCCTGTTTGCATAAAATCTGAGAGCGCAGCAGGGGCGTTTGCATCACGTTTTTTCCAGATACTAAAAATAGAACCAACAGGAATATTTGAGCCAATATTGCTTGAACCATCAAGAGGATCGAATGCAACAACATACTTTGCCCCCGTAGCATTCGAGCCAGTAGGCACGGGCTCATCCTGCTCTTCAGAGACAAGAAGACCAAAGTGACCAGAAGAGGAAAGAAATTTCACAAACACTTCATCTGCTTCTCTATCAAGTGCTGCGGTCACATCGCCACTCGCATTGACTGTTTCTGTATAGCCGTGAAGCCCCTTAAAGCCAGCAGTTGCGACGATATTGGCAAGTATTTTCACTGCAACCGAGATAGAAGCGATAAGCTCAGTGAGCTCACCACTACCACCGTGGGCTTTTTCTTGGGCACGGAGAAATCGTTCGAGGGTCCAGGTAGGAATAGTTGAAGCATTCGTCATGCTGCAATCTTTGCGAAAAAGCTAGGCAGAAGCAAGTCGTCTTTGCGTTGTTGAGCTCTGCGGACTCAGACGAGGCAAGGTAATGACAAACCGAGCACCGTGTGGCGGATTATCCATAATTTTAATAGTTCCCTGGTGATCAGAGATAATTGAAAGCACAATGCCAAGCCCAAGGCCTGTACCCTCTTTTTTCGTTGTAAAATAAGGCTCAAAAATACGAATACGGTCAGCAACTGGCACACCGGACCCATTATCGATCACTTCAATCTTAATATGCTTTGGCTCAAGGTAGGTTTTAAGCTGAATTACTTTGGTTTCGTCGGTAAGGTTTTTCAGCGCATCAACAGCATTATCAAACAAGTTAATCAGTACCCTCTTTATCTGCTCTGGGTCAACCATAATGGGCGGAATATGAGGGTCAGGAATATATTGAAGATTGATATCTTCACCAATATGCCCATAGAGCTGCATCACTTCTCGACAGATAATATCGAGTGATGCCTCTCGAAGCTCAAGTGTTGGCATCCGTGCAAAATCTGAAAATTCATTTGCCAATCGTTTAATGCCATCAACGTTTTGAACGATAGTAGATGCAAGCTCAAGTACTTTTTCTGAATGCTCAGAATCCTTCAAAAGCTTCTGGAGTCGCTGCGCAGAAAGACGAATTGGTGTGAGCGGATTTTTTATTTCATGGGCAATGCGGCGAGCTACTTCTCGCCACACAGCGATACTCTGTGCTTTTGTTAACTCAGTAATATCATCGAAAAGCATCAACGAACCAATACGAGTTCCAGAGCGGTCGTTTAGAGCACCAACAGTACAGACGAGCTTTGTTTCATCCTCGGAAGCAACTCCTATTTTTTTAAGTGGCACCGAGATCTCTGCTTCGCGAATCGATTGTGAATCATTTTCATCAATTGCTTCAAGGAGTGGCGCCACAACAGTAGCAACAGAATCAGGTAAAATCTCTCGGTAATCACAATCAAGTTGAGGGCGCACACCACCAAAAAAGAGTCGTTCTGAAGACTCATTTATCTGGGTAACTCGATTTTGCAGATCAAGTGCAATAACAGAAACACCAAGACGAGAAAGAATTGTTTCAATAAATGTCCCTCGACGCTCAGCTTCATCACGGGTCGTTTTCAACTCTTGAATCATTGCATTGAAAGAGCGAGCCAAGAAAGAAAGCTCATCATCGCCCTGCACATCAATCGTTGTTTCATAGTCCCCTCGAGCAACTCGGCGCGTTGCAAGTGCAAGCTGTTGCATGGGTGTGGTGAGCTGCTTTGATAGATAGAAGCCAAACCAGATAGCCGCAAACAACGTTACTCCTGTGACCAAAAGCAGCGTGATGAGGTAGCCTGACCGAAGGGTATCTTTAAAGAGCTTTGTCTGCGAGTACTCTCGAAATGTATCATTCACTCTGCTCAGTGCTCCTGAGAGCTCTGTATCGATGCGTATAGTGGCGATCAACACGTAGGGCTTATCGCGGTGCATGAGCGGTCGATAGAAGCGAATAAAGTTTTGAGCATTATTCTCTTCAAAGAGCTCAACGACGCCTTGATTGAGTGCTTTCTGAATCGCCTTTGAGTCAAAGGGTGGCTCTTGGAATGTTTCTATCGAAGCAGCCGCATTTCGAACACTCACCACAACCTGTTTATCGCTATCAAGAATGGTGAGCGCATAGAGCTGATGCTGCGTTCGCTCAGCTTCAAGCTGACGCTCAATAGTTGATAAAGCATCATCAAGCATGTGCGTTTGTTTAATTCGAGAAAGCACAAGCTGGCTCGCTTCATCACCACGCTTCTTTAAAAGACCATACTGGTATTTGCCAATATCCACTGCACCCTGGACAGCATCTTCGATTTGCACACTAAAGAAAGCTTTAAGCGCATTACTCAGCAAGCCTCCTGCAAAAATAAACAGAATAAAACTTGTTAAAAGAGCAAGACCACCAAAAGCGACAACAAGCTTGGTGCGTAATTGTGAACCCAGAATATTATGCTTTCTGTCAAAAATAAGTTTAACAACGTTGCGACCGATTAAAAAAGCTAGGACAGAAAGGAACACAACGCTGATATAGTAAAGAAAGAACACTAACAGATTGTTCTTAATCGGAGAGCTTTCTTCAGGAGCAAAGAATCGATAGACAATATTAAAAGTCAACAGACAGAGCAGTGCAAGAATTCCTGTTCGTGTCAGCGTTGTTCGTGCGCGCCACCAACGACGTATTGCAACCAACTTACTGTCCAATGAAGAACTCCTGCCAACCAGTATCAGCAGTTCCCGTCGGAATGATACCAAGGGTTATAATTGAAGATAATCTATCAAGCAGCGCATTGCTTTGCCCTTTACAGGTGAACTTGAGCCTGACATTCACGAATTGCTTACGTTGCTCGTTTGAGCGCACTTGAGCTGGAACGGATGGAACAGTTGAAAGATCCATCAACGCTTCTGCTTTTGAAGCATACGCATGTTTTTCACTTGGTCGACTATCACCAAGAATATCAGAAGCAACCGTATACGTTTCAGAAATAGGATCGAGCCTCATCGAGCGCGTCGCAACAATTGAATCAGAGCAT
>JBILLA010000060.1:0-12226 GCA_044376365.1 Bdellovibrionota bacterium
GAAAGTGAAATAAAAGATCTGTCTTCTGTACAGACGGTGCCAGTCGATCTGCGCGAAATCAGAGACTCTTTTACTGACGAAGTATCATTGCGCATGCCAGGAAAACTCGTTGAATCAAATCAACCTTCCGTGCGTGTCAAAGTTACTGTTGCCCCAATGAATGCTCGTAGAGCCTTTGATGATGTCCCCATTGAAGTGCGCCAAAGTGGAGAATCTGCTGTTGTTATGACACCACGGATTGTCAAAGTCACAGTTGTGAGCACACAAAGTAAAATCCGAGACATTCGTGAAAGTGAAATTTTGCCCTTTGTAAAGGTTCCAGCCCAGCTTGATGAGCGTGGAGTGAGTGTGCCAGTTCAGGTTGAATTGCCTGCTGGGTATAAACTTGGCTCCCTCACACCCGAGAAGATTCTTGTACGAGCTGGTGCTGGACTGAAATCTCCTTCAAAGAATCCGAAACGTTAATGTTGTAGTACGAGTAGGTAGCGCTATGAAAAGAAAATATTTTGGGACTGATGGTATTAGAGGCACAGCGTCTATACCACCACTTGATCCTGAATCGCTGGTTCGTCTTGGACGAGCTATTGCAAAAATATTTATGCGAAGACGTGGAAAACACCAGATTCTTATTGCAAAAGATACGCGGTTGTCTGGATACATGATAGAGACAGCGCTTGCTGCTGGTATTACTGCGTCAGGAGCTGATGTCATGCTCGTTGGTCCTATTCCGACACCAGGTGCTGCATACCTAACCAAGAGCATGCGTGCCGATGCAGGTATTATGATTTCTGCTTCTCATAATCCCTTCGAAGATAATGGCATTAAAATTTTTGGTGCTGATGGTTTTAAATTGGCCGATGAGCTTGAGATGGAGATTGAAGCCCTGCTAGATGATGATTCTGGAAAGCATCTAATACCAGCAGATCCTTCAGAGATCGGCAAGGCAACCCGTATTAATGATGCAGTAGGGCGCTATACCGTATACTTAAAAGAGGCTTTTCCGCGAGAATTTACCCTGGAAGGAATGAGAATCGGTATCGATTGTGGCAACGGCGCAAGCTATGTCGTTGGTCCCCAAACGTTGCGAGAACTTGGTGCTGAGGTTACTGCACGAGGGATTTCTCCTTCAGGTCGCAATATTAACGCGGGATTCGGAAGCCTCTATCCTGAAGTGATGAGTAAGCTCGTGCTTGAGCAGAATCTTCAGATTGGTATTTCGCTGGATGGAGATGCTGATCGTTGTATCTTAATCGATGAAAAAGGAAATGTTCTTGATGGTGATGTTATTCTAGCCATTGTTGCTTCAGACCTTCATGAGCGTGGGTTGCTTCGTGGCAATACTGCTGTTTCAACGGTTATGTCTAACTTAGGACTTGATAAACTGTTCCAGAAAAAAGGTATTCGTCTTGTTCGAGCGGCTGTCGGAGATCGCTATGTGCTTGAAGAGATGCTTAAACTTGGTGCCGTTGTTGGTGGAGAGCAGTCAGGACATACTATCTTTTTACATCATGCAACCACAGGAGACGGTATTCTTACAGCTTTGATGGTCATGAGTGTGATGTGTCGAAAAGAAAAGACCCTCTCAGAATTAGCCAGTGAATTTGTTCGTTTTCCTCAGAAACTGATCAACATTAATGTCTCCTCAAAGCCGCCGCTTGATACAATTGATGCCGTTCGCACTGCGATTGCTCAAAAAGAGAAGGACTTAAAAGATACAGGTAGGATTCTTGTTCGATATTCTGGGACAGAAAACAAAGCACGTGTCATGGTTGAGTGCGAGGATGAAGACTCATGTAAACGACATGCAAGCGATATTGCAGCAGTGATAGAGCGTGAACTTGGCACCGCATAATATTTCTCTTACCTACACACTTGCAGAGATCGATGCGGTCGTTTCACGCTGCCTTTCATTGCTGACCCCCGGTCACTGCTACATTTTCACTGGCGATCTGGGTGCTGGAAAAACTACTTTTATTCGTGCACTTGTTGCAGCCCTTGGATGCACTGATCCAGTGAGCTCGCCAACCTATGTCTTACAGCACCTCTATAGCTGTTACCATGGGGACATTGAGCAGGTAGAGCACTGGGATCTGTATCGTACCCCCGTTTTGCCAGAAGAGCTCCTTCATGAAGCATCCTCAGGAACCCTACGTTTCGTCGAGTGGGGAGAGAAATTTGATGATTTGAACTATGCTGGTCGTGTATCGTTGACTATTATTGATGAGTCGACTCGTCAACTTGACTTTTGTATACTCTGATTTCAGTGGCTATAGTTGTTAAAAAATTTGGTGGCACTTCTGTTGGTTCGCTCGAGCGAATTCGTAATGTTGCTCGTTTGATACATACCTATAAACAAGAACACCCAGAAGACCAAGTCGCAGTCGTTGTTTCAGCAATGGCTGGTGAAACAAATCGTCTGGTAACCCTTGCTAAAGAATGTGTGGAACGCCCCAATGCACGAGAGCTTGATTGTTTGCTCGCCACAGGAGAACAGGTGAGTATTGCGCTCTTATCAATGGCACTCATTGATATTGGACTGCAAGCGCAAAGCTTTACCAGTTCGCAAGCTCAGATTTATACCGATAAAAAATTTAACAACGCGCAGATTTCAGATATTAATACCGAGCTCCTTCATAAACGTATTCATGAAGGTATTATTCCTGTTGTTGCAGGGTTCCAGGGGATCGATGATGAGGGGAACATTACAACGCTTGGAAGAGGTGGCTCTGATATTACCGCAGTTGCCCTAGCAGTAGCTCTCAAAGCGAAAGCATGTTTTATCTATACTGATGTAGAGGGTGTCTTTACCACAGACCCTCGTATCTGTTCGAAAGCTAAAGCAATGCAGCGTATCTCTCATGAAGAGATGCTCGAGATGGCTTCCCTTGGCGCAAAAGTATTACACCCACGTTCGGTGTACTTTGCGATGCGCTATGCAATGCCACTCAATGTCCTATCAACATTTAATCCCAATGAAGGCACCTGGATCGTCAGGGAGGAGGAAATTATGGAAAAGCCACTTGTGACTGGCATTACCTATCGTTTTGATGAAACCAAATTTACTGTGCAGGGAATTCCTGGTGATAGCCGCTCTTTGAACGAGCTTTTTGCAGAGCTTGCTCGCAAGGGGGTCTTTGTCGACATGATTACTCAAACAGGGCTTGTTGAGGGGAAAACTAATATTAGTTTTACAGTACCTGAGGAAGCTCAAGCTACTGCTATTGATGTCACAGAGGGCTTTGCGAAAGGGCATAAAGCAACCGTATCTATGGAAGCTGATATCGCAAAAGTCTCCATTGTTGGTATCGGTATGCGCTACCACACTGGTGTTGCGGCAAAGATGTTTGAAGCTCTTGCAGAAGAGAATATCAGTGTCATGATGATCGGTACTTCAGAGATCAAAACCTCAGTCGTAATTCCGCGAAAGTATGCTGAAGTTGCTGTTCGTGCACTTCATGCTCGTTTCATTGAAGATGAACCTGTAGTCTCTGTCGAGAAATAGCGTTACGCTCTCTCTTATGGCGACTACCGAAGCTAAACCTCAACGTTTCATGCTGCTCATTCTCTTAAGCTGTTTCGCTTGTATCTTAGTGCTTCGAGCTTTTGGTCAATTTGCTGATGATCCCGGGCTTGGATGGCACCTTGTGAATGGTGAAGCTATCCGTACATCGTTTCATATTCCTCATGTTGATACGCTCCTCTCTATCGAACGTCCTTGGGTTTCCGATCAATGGTTGGCTGACTACTTTTTTGCCGTCGTCATGCACTATGCTGGATGGCCTGGCCTCTATATCGTAGGTTTTATCCTCTTTTTTACTGCATGGTATCTTGCTGTTAGTTCCGCAACCCAGCAAACCGCCTCGGTGTTGGCGTTGTTTGTTGCACTCTATATCACTATGAATCTGATGAGTGTGCACGCAGTCCTACGACCCGTGCTTTGGTCTTTTATCTTTTTTATTGTGCAGGTACGAGGCATTCATGCCATGCTCAAAGAGCGCTCGGTAGCACTCCGTACGTACGTTGGCACAGCGCTCCTCTATGTATGCTGGGCGAATATGCATCCCTCATTTTTGCTTGGGATCGTGCTGCTTGGAATTGTTCTGCTCACTGAAATCTTCGATCGTTTCCTATTAGCCGCTGATCAGAGAGCGCCGCATGTTTCAATGACGAATCAATTGTGTCTTTTGATTCTCGTTGCGCTTGGTGCTTCTCTTTGTAATCCATACGGTATATCGCTTCATGAAAGCATACTTGCTCTTGGAGGTTCGAAGTTTTTTATGTCCCTCAACAGTGAGTGGCTCCCATTACAGTTTCGAAGCGTTGAGGGGCAACTGTTGAGCGTTGCTCTTGCATTGCTTGTGCTTCGACAGCTCTATAGTGATGTGAATAGTGAGCAGCTCTTTGACCAGCATCGTCGACGGTTTACGATGTTAGCGCTTTCATTTTTTCTTTATCAAACTTGTAGTTCGATTCGGTTCTTACCTTATGTTTCGCTCCTTCTGTATGCGCCTCTTTTGGAAGCAGTGCATAGTCTTATACAAAGAATAGAAACAGTTCTCCTTTCCTTTGCAGAGACTCACGCTCGTGAACTTATCGTAAAGAGTTTGACGCTCCTTTGGTCGATCTCTCTTGTCGTGCTTGCTGGGAAGGGGATGTATGCTCGAGCTTTGACCCTTGGGCCATCTGCAACTATGTATCCCTATCGTATCGCATCACTGCTCATCGAACAGGCCGATAGTTTGGGTACACCCAGTATCGTGTACAATCATCCCGACCTTGGGGGATTTCTGATCTATCAAGGCCAGGGCAAGATTCGTCCTGTTCTTGATGATAGAAATGGTTTGCTCAATGAAGCACCATACAAAGAGTTTCTCGCTCTCAAAGATCCGCAAGCGATTATCAACACTGCACGTCAGTATCATGCACCCTTTGTCATCGTTCGCCACCGTGACATGGAAAAGGCTCAGTCAGCCTTGCCAGTGCTTATCGATGATGGCGATTACCAGCTTTTGAAGGTTTTACCGGAGTAAGCTGATAGAGCTTTCCTTGATCATCGACAAGTTGCGTAATCGTTCTACCCTTGAGTTGCATTTTAATTTTGCCTGGTTGACCAAGCTTTGAATCTAAAAAAAGAAAGACTTCTTGTTCTGCTCCAAGATAGGACTTGTCTATTTGGACTACTTTTATTTCGTTACCAGTATTACGTGATGGCACGAAAGCACTGACTGGTTGTGATGCTATGATATGAGTCGCCTGTTTCACGGATGTATGTCCCTTTGCAGCTTCAGCAAAAGAAGCTTCGCTATAACAGGTAAGAAGAAGAAGGCTACTTAAAGTTAGTGCTATGTACTGTTTTGCGTTCATGATAACTCCTTATATCTGCGTGTGAGCATAGGAATCGCCAGGTGGTGCAAAAGCTTTATATTCTGTGGCTAAAATTCTTACGCGGTCTCGTTGGAATTCGTAAGCTTCGAAATAGAGCTCTCGAGTTAGTGCATCTTGAAGCTCACAAAGCATGAATGGAGGAAGGAGAAGAAGGGGGAAGAGGAGAACGCTTTTAGGGCTATAGCCTGATGGAGAAGAGCTGTACTGAGCACATAAAAAAAATACCGAGAAAGGGACTTGAACCCCCACTGCCTTGCGGCAAGCGGATTTTGAATCCGCCGCGTCTACCATTCCGCCATCCCGGCATGTGCTGGAAGGGGTAGTGTAGATGAAAAAGGAGAGTTTTGGTAGTGGTCAGGCCAGAGGGTACTACACAACAGATGAGGAGCTTTGGCTTGCTTTAGCAGCAGCTTCGCGACGCTTTTTCTCTTCTTCTTTTTTGAGGCGAGTGTAGTCGAGGTAGCACAGGTTAGCCTGGATATTATCGGTGTTACTATAGACGTATGCGAGGAAGAACTCTGTAATGGTCGCCTTTCTATTTTGGAGCTCTTCAGCAAGACGAAGGACAAGGTTTAAGCGGTTCTTGTTTTCGCTCTCAAAAGCTTCCCACCATTTTCGTGCAGAACCAGTTGTATTATCCCAATCAAGCGTTTTCTTGACTTCATCAAGCTTGGTACGAATCTGATCCTCAGACCAGCCCTTAGTATTTGTGATATTAGCAGGTAGAGCACCTGCAGCTGGGGCTGCCTGCACGACATCTGGGATTTTATCGTCAAATTCAATCGGTGCGTTTCGAATTTTGAGCTCTTTTTCGATTTTATCGAATTCTTTAATACGGTCGCGAATTTCAGGTGTCTTGTAATAGGGTACTAGGTGTCCCTGAAATGCAGGAGTATTCGGCATGAAGAAAGTTGAGATATTATCGATAGGTCGACCAATCTCATCAGGGGTGAGTACTGCACGTTGCTGAACCTGCTCCTGCGTACCTTCGTTTTTACTCGCAAACCATTCGATGATTTTTCTGTTACTACCAGCCGATTGCGTTTTAAAGCGAATCGTCATTTGCCCAGTCTCTTTCGAAGCCCATTCACTGTCTACAAGGTCAAGTGCAGGCATAAATATCTTTGTAGAGAAACCTGCAAGAACCGAATCTGCATTTTGCTCATAGATAGCTTTTACCTGTGCGGTTGACTGAATAGCGGCAACAATACTCACGTTACGAGAACGCAACGTGTTGAGCTTGACGTGAATATCAGGAATACGACCAAGTGCTGATGCGAACTCATCGATAACAAGGCTCACGGGGCGAGGAAGCGCAACGCCTTCGCACGTTTCAGCACGTTTGGTAAGGAAGCGAAGAATCTCAACCACGATAACGTTTGCCATCGGACGAAGCATCTCAATCTCGGATTCTTTGAACTCAACAATCAAGAGCGATGGTTTTGAAACAAGATTTTCAAGATCGAGCTCGTCATGCCATGTTGTTGATCGAATTGCTTTCAAGTCCCACTGGCTCACACGCATTGAAAGTTCCGACATGATGGTATCGGCGTTTTGTGAACCAGAGTTCACAAGATCAATAAACGTTTGAGTCGTTCGACGCGCCTCAGGACGAGCGGCAAGCCAGTCTTTAAGCGCATTGTTTCCGGACTGAATTAATTGGTGTACTCGTGGCATCGTCATGACATCTTTGCCATCGACTTTATCATTCAACAGACCAACCATTATCGCATTGAGAATAGCGAGTGCATTGTTTCTGAAGAACGGAGTATCTGATTTTGAGTTAGGTTGGTCGGTCGCCATGATGATGGTATTGGCGATAAGCTTGGCATCGGTTGCATCATCGATTTTACCAAGTAAGTTCCAACTCAAAGATTCAACCATATCAAGCGGGTTGAATCGCATGACTTCCTTCTCAGGATTGTACTGCTTGGTCATTGCAGCGAGTTTACGCCACATTTCAGGCTTTGAGTCGATGATGATTGTTGAGCGCACTTTCGACATGCAGTCATTATAGAGGAGCGGAAGAATTAGCTTTGTTGTTTTACCCGAACCAGTTTTAGCAACAATAAGAATATGTCGGTTGCGTTCTTCTGTTGGTATGACAAGTTTTGCATTACGAAATGCAGTGCCATCGCTGCCGCGAAGATCGGTACAGTTAAGGCTGGTATCGAGATCGGGATCTTTGACCTTTGTCCATCGAGCAATTGTTTCGGTATTGGCAAGGTTTCCAGAGCCAAGTTCGTTAAATTCAGAGCGGTTTGGTCGGTGTTGACGTTTCTCTGTTAGTTTATCAATCAGCGACATTTCGCCAACAAGGAGTCCTGTCTTTTTGTATGTCTCATAGGCAATGATTGAGACAGAACTAAGGTAGAGGATAAGTGAGACAAACAGCGACTCTTCGAAAACAGTTCTTCTGTAAAAAGGTGCGACAGCGTGGTGAAAGAGCCACTCTGCAAATGGCACAGGGGTGCGATCTGTGTGAACAACCGACATCCAATCAAAGATATTTTGTATGCGGGTTATTACTGCTTCAGGGTTTTGGAAGTGCAAGATCTCTGCAACGCAAAAGAAGAGTCCAATAGCACCAATCCATACAGAGCGAGAGCCCTTTGTGAATTGCAGAACAACGAGCGCAAGTCCAAGTGCTCCAATCGTGAGGAGACCAACACTCTTTGGAAGCAGGTAGAACTGATAAAGCCCCTGGAGGAGCAGGATTTCGATTGTCTGTAGCATCTCTATAACGTTGGTAACGTTCTCTACTATTGTTATCGTTCAAAAGGTGAGAGCACATCAGAAAAAAACAGATTATTTCAGATGGAAGCCCCCTTGGTATTGAACTTATTCAATCTTTTCATTACTTTACCAGAATTCCAAGGCTAAACACAGGGTTTTAATGACTAACACAGCACGGAAACTACGCATAGCGCTCCTTGGCACAAGAGGAATCCCAGCTAATTACGGTGGTTTTGAGACCTTTGTTGATGAACTATCAAGGATTCTCGCTGAGCGTGGACATGAGGTGACCGTCTATGGGAGGCGCTTCTTTAGCAACGACAGCACACAACAACAACCAATCTCCATGCACGGTAAAGTGCGAAGTATCCGCACAGCAACTATTGCGCATAAGTATCTTGAAACACCTTGCCATGCGATCACGAGTAATCTTGATCTGTGGCTTCGCCGACATGAGTTTGATTGTGCGCTGCTTTGCAATGCTGCAAACAGTCCCTTTGCATGGATGATTCGTTTGGCTGGTATCCCGCTCGCTATCAATGTTGATGGTATAGAGCGTAAACGTGCGAAGTGGAACGCAGTTGGACGGCTGTGGTATCGCTTAGGTGAGTATACTTCGACGCTTTTTGCTCATCGAGTTGTTGGAGATGCCCAGGTTATCTGTGATTACTATAAAGAGCGCTTCTCTTGTGACGCTACCATGATTCCATATGGTGCTCGTGCTGTTATTCGAGAAGCTGGTCCAACTCTTGCGCAGTTCAATCTGTCTTCTGGTAATTATATTCTCTATGTGAGTCGTCTTGAGCCAGAAAATAATGCGCTTGGTGTCATAGAAGCATACAAGCAATCAGGTATAGAGCATATGCCGCTTGTTATTGTTGGAGACGCTCCGTATGCAGATAGCTATAAGGCAGCTCTTCGTGAAGCAGCAGTAGGCTGTGATGTACGCTTTACAGGTTTTCAGTTTGGTGCTGCGTACCAAGAGCTGCGATCGCATTGCCAGTTCTATATTCAAGCGACAGAGGTCGGCGGTACGCATCCAGCACTCATTGAAGCTCTTGCGTACGGTAACCCTACAATTATCAATGGAACTCCTGAAAATATAGAGGTGGCAGGGGCGTGTACCTCGGCGTATGCAGTGAACGACTTTGTAGAGCTTGCAAGGCAGATGAAGCTTCTTTCAGAGTGTCCTGATCTAAGGGGGAACCTTGCCGCCCGTTCTAGAGAACATGTTGCACAAAAGTACAGCTGGGATGCTGTTGCGGATCAATACGAAAAGCTTTTTTTAGAGCTTCTTGCTGATTGACGAGCTGATTTTTTGAAGTGAAGGAGCTGGTGTCTCAATCGTAGCAGTCTCATCAGCAATTGGTTCCTGCAAGGAGTCAGATATTCTTTCAACTTCAATTTGACTAGAAAGATCAGAGCGAACAGCTTTTGAAGCAGTTTTCTTGCTACTGGATTCTTCTGCTGGAGCGTTGATACGTTGAACCTGTTTAGCGTGGAGACCCTTGTCCCCATCCTCGAGTTCGTAGAGGACTTCTTCGCCGTTTTTTAGAGTTTTAAAGCCTGAAGTTTCAATGCTCGAGAAGTGAACGAAGACATCACCTTTATCATGCTCGATAAAGCCAAAACCTTTAGCATCGTTAAACCACTTAACTATTCCTTTGATTGCGTTACTCATCGGCTATACATCCTACATCAAAAAAAACTAAACAAAGTTACTTGCTACTTTTGATTCAGCTGAGCACTAAAAGATTCAGGCGTAACACTTGCTCAATTGCTAAGTAGGTCAAACACCCCTATATTTAAGACTGTTCATGCTATAGATGTCTATAAAAAAATGAGCTCCTAAGTACACGTAATTTTTGTATAAATCGGCGGTAGTACCATGTCCTCGTCACCCAGTCTCTTTAAGCCCTGTCTCGACGCCTTAATCGAACCGCTTTTTATTTTCACAAGTGAGCGAAATCCGGTTTTTGCGAACCGCGCTTTCCTCGATTTGATTGGACGAACCACGCTACCAGAGCAGGCCATTATGCTTTGGCCTCAGCATTTTCGACATGAGTCGCTTGCAGGAGACTTTGCTGCTGAACTTCTTCATAAAGATGGGCATACCGTCCTTGTCAGATTTCTAGGTACTGAACTTGGAGATGGTCTTTATCTTCTCAAGGTTATTTCTGCCCAGCGTAAAGCTGACCAGCATTCTCTGTTTCATTCTCAACGTCTTGAGACTTTGGGATTGCTTTCGGGCGCAGTTGCTCACGACTTCAATAACGTCCTCACAGGTATCTTAGGACACGCAACCTATCTGCGTGCAGTGCTTGCGGATAATACCCAGGTTGCAGAGAGCCTTCAGGCAATTGAGGATGGTATTAAGAAGGGTGCTGCTATTACTGCTCAGGTACTGCAGTTCTCTAAAGTAGATGTTGATGATAAGAATGTTCAGGTATCGCTTCGAGATGTTATCACAAAGACGTTGACGCTGCTTCGTAAAGCGATTCCAACTAGACTTACCATCTCAACTCACTATGATGTTGAGGACGTTTCTGTGCTCTCATCTGAGGGGCAACTTGCTCAAGTGCTTGTAAACCTCGTGATGAATGCACGTGATGCAATTGAGGACAAAGGTCAACTTGAGATCTCGCTTGCCGTTGAGAGAGAGTTACAGACGCTGAAAGAAGTTTTAAAAACTGAAGAACCAGCTTGTCCATGTTATGCAGTGCTCTCGGTGCGTGATACTGGAACTGGTATCGAAGAAGCATTGCTTCAAAAAATCTTTGAGCCATTTTTCACGACCAAGCAAGATAAGGGAACTGGTCTTGGTCTGTACACGATCGCTGAGATCTGTAAAAAACTTGGCGGCGCTATTGGTGTTCGCTCAAAAGTTGGTGCAGGTACTGTTGTGAATGTGTACCTTCCAGCGCAAAATGTTTCTGAGCAGCAAGAGGTCTCTGCTGCAGCACCACTCGAAACTATTGCTCGTGGGACGGAGCGTATTCTTATCGTCGATGATGAAATGCCGATTCGTAATGTCTTGTCGGTCAGCTTGCAGCATCTGGGCTATAAAGTAACGATTGCGGCATCTGCGCTTGAGGCTTTGCGTGAGATTCAAAAGGGAGGGCTCTCTTTTGACCTTATTATTACCGATATGTTGATGCCTGGAATGTCTGGTGAGGAGTTTTTCTTTGAGGTCAGAAAAGAGTATCCTGATGCAAAGTTCCTCGTTATTTCTGGCTTTAGCGCTCAAGGTTCTGTCGAGCGGATGCTTGAAGCCGGAGCACGTGGTTTCTTACCTAAACCATTTACGATTGAAGAGCTTTCAACCTTCGTACGACGCTGTTTGTAGTGAAAACCTATCACATTCGAGATATTGAAGTTTCCGGAGGACTGGTCCTAGCGCCCATGAGTGGTGTGACGTGCTCAAGTTTTCGTCGGCTGATTAAAGAGCTTAATCCAAATGCAGTTGGGTTAGTGATCAGTGAGTTTATCTCTGTTGAAGGGATGACTCGTCAGGTCAAGAAAACGCTCGACATGATGAAATTTCATGAGATGGAGCGTCCCTACGGTATTCAGATTTTTGGCTATGATCCAAAGCGCATGGCAGATGCTGCCCGTATGTGTCAGGACTATGGAGTTGATCTCGTTGATATCAACTGTGGTTGCCCTGCACCAAAAGTTGTTCGCAAGGGAGGAGGATGTGAGTTGATGCGTCAACCTGATCACCTCAAGAATATTTTTCACGAAGTAAGAAATGCAGTTTCTATTCCGCTCACCATGAAGATGCGTTCAGGGTGGGATGCACAGTCGAAAAACTGTCTTGAAATTGCTCATATAGCTGAGAGTGAAGGCTTTGAGGGAATTACTATTCATGGTCGTACTCGTGCTGAGCTTTACCGAGGTTTTGCTGATTGGAGTTTTGTCACTGAAGCAAAATCACATGTTCGTCTACCAGTCTGTGGTAGTGGTGATGTGACCTCTGTTGCATCAGCCCTTGAGCGTAGCCAATCTGGTGCAGATGGCCTCTATATTGGTCGCGGTGCTATTGAAAATCCATGGATTTTCTCTGAGCTTTCCTCGGGTGAATCAAAAGTGCGAACAAATCATG
>JBILLA010000061.1:0-11922 GCA_044376365.1 Bdellovibrionota bacterium
GCCTTAGAATTTATGCCAGACTGGAAAGTCATACCTGATGACTTTAAGGGAAGTGGGACTGAAGAGACTCGTGCCTATATAGATTATGTTCATAGATGGTGTTTTGGTCTTTTAGGCGAAGACGAGTCTCTATTTGCGCGTGAAGGGATAAACGCTCAAGAGGCTGGAAGGCAGTTAACGATGATAGGTGGTTCTTATGCGCCAAAACATGAGCATAAGGTTGCAGCCATGTCTATGTTAATGTCGCTGTGGTTTTTACCGCCAGGAACAAAGATACCTGATTAAAGAATAGGGAGAGTAATCCCATTCAAAAGTTTAGCTTCCTATTGGCGACTATTTTATAAAATGTGTTACGAAACGTACTGTAAAAGTCCTTGACTAAAGAGAGGTGTGTACAGTTTCAGTGTTCGGATGCCGCAGTTACTCATCCACGATCTTTTTGCTCTCTTCGCGAGCTGTTAGTGGGTTGGTGAAGCCTCTGTTGATATGGTCCACAGCGTCATCAGCAGCAAAGCTTTGCGTCGCCCATTCACGCGCTGTTGGTGGTTGAAAACCAAAGCGTATCCAGGGTGATGCTTCTGCTGCGTCAAACTGTAAGCATTTCCAGAACCATGCAATGCGGGGGATCGTGATACCAACTTGCATCCATTCAACAAAGTCACGAGCAGTCATTGTAAAAGCATGCCAATAGCCTGCGGTCAGTGCATCAACGTTAATGACCTGCCACTCTTGTGCCTCTGCTTGAGAAATATCGGTCAGATGGAAATCAAATGGTCCTTTATAGGTTGCACTGAATCGGTTGAAGTCATGCACCGCTGTGCGGAATACGCCTGGAAGGAAGAGCCCTTCTTCAAACAGGCTGCGGTAAAAAACTGGTGGGACTTCTGCTTCAGCAGTGTAGATATCAAAAAACAGATGTGCTGCTTGAATATTTTTTTCGGCTTGCGGCAGGAGCGATCGGTAACTCGATTCAATATCAACAAAGGTAAAGTGTTTAGCAAATTCAATGTTACCTTTAATGTAGTGCTCGTGGGTGTAGGCGTAGCGACAATAGGCCCCAATTAATAATCGAGTTTGCTCTTGGTCTTCAACAAGGTTTGGTTCAATCAGTATTTTTTCAATTTGCTGCGCAAAGGAGAGCGCTTCTTTTTTAGCATATTTAAGCAGGAGGAGTGTCTCTTTTGCATCCTGAGTCTGAGGCGATTTCCAGATTTTAGAAAAAACAGGAATGCCCTCAAGTAAGTTATTGAGGAGCTTTTCAGTATAAGCAAGATTGCTTTGGCATTCGCCCACTAAGTCTGGATTAAAGTCGTGGTAGCCGAGCTGCGAGAGAAGATTGAGTGACGCAAACTGCCCCTGGAAATTTGCGTGGAGGTAGTTAACGACGCTGTAGCTTAGTTCTAAATCGTGACCGAGGTTTTCATCCATAGACTGCTCTTATCGAGTATAGCCGAAGGAATGCTTCAGGAGAACTATATATACGCTCGATTTGCCTCACAGCGCGCTTGGATGCCCGTTTTTTTTAGGAAAGAGCAGCGAAAGGAGCATCGATCCACCGATAACCAGAGCAATAAAGCTCAGTGAATAGACAATGGGGAACTTGCCATCAAACAGATCGTGGAGCCATACCATCTTGAGCCCCACAAAAATAAGGACAATGCCTAACCCATATTTGAGGAGGTGAAACAGATCCACTGCACCTGCTAAAAGGAAATAGAGCGAACGTAAGCCAAGAAGCGCCATCATGTTCGATGTAAAAACAATGAATGGCTCTTTTGTGATTGCAAAGATTGCAGGCACCGAATCTACGGCAAAGACGACATCAGAGATCTCAATCATAAGTAGGCATATAAAAAGTGGAGTAGCGAGGGTGCACTTGTTTTCTCTTATGAAAAATTTAAAGCGATCGGCTTTTAAGCTAATTGGGATAATCTTGTTGAGGAGTTTTAAGACAAGATTCTTGGAAAGATCGTGCTCTTTTTCTGGAGCAAAGCAGAGTTTAATACCAGTCGCTATCAGGAAAACACCGAAGAGAACGAGGATCCAATGGTACTGAAGTAACACACTGCCAAGTCCAATAAAGATACCACGGAATAAAATTGCTCCAAGGATACCATAGAAAAGAATCCGATGTTGAAAAGCTGCAGGAATGGCGAAGTAGTTAAAAATAACTACAAAGACAAAAATGTTATCAATCGCAAGTGACTTTTCAACGACGTAACCCGTCAGGAATTCAAGTGCTATCTGTTGACTGAGCGCTTCGGCTGTTTTGTCTGATCCTATAAGGAGTTCAGGATTCAGAGAAAATTTCGTGAGGCTGTACTGGTAGAGCCAGTAATTAAATGCGAGGGCAATCAAGAGCCAGATAAAGCTCCACGCAGTCGCCTCTTTCATGGTGACGGCGTGTGCTTTTTTGTGGAAGACACCAAGGTCAACCGTAATAATAAGGAGGAGGAATCCAATAAAGCCAAGGTAGAGTTGCCAGTATTGCGAAAAGGGAAAGGCTTGAAACATAGCGGTTTGAATTTACAAAGATGCTGCGCCAGCATATAGTAAAAATAAATTTTATGCAGTAGGTTTAACGTAATTTCTATATATGGAATGGCTCAATTATCATCACCTGCTCTATTTTTGGACTGTGGCAAAACGGGGAAGTGTTGTTGCGGCATGCAATGAGCTCAAACTGCGTCAACCAACGATTAGTGCTCAGATACAAGCACTTGAGGAAAGCATCGGTGAGAAGCTCTTTGATCGTACTGGCCGTAAATTGGTGCTCACTGAGACAGGTAAAACAGTTTATAAGTACGCCGAGCAGATTTTTATGCTTGGGCGAGAGCTGACTGATGTGATGAAAGGGCGCCCTGTGGATCATGTGCATCAGCTTGTGGTTGGTATTAATGAGGTTGTGCCCAAAGCTATTGCGTATCGTCTTTTAAAAATCGCTTTTAAGCTTCAAGAGCAAGTACACCTTGTCTGTAAAGAAGATTCTGCAGAACGCCTCATTGCTGATCTCGCAATTCACAATGTTGATATGGTCATTAGTGACAGCCCACTGGTAAGTAGTGCGCTTGTGAAGGGATATAGCCATCTTTTAGGTGAGTGTGGTGTGAGCTTCCTTGCTACAGATAAGCTTGCTGCGAAGTATAAAAGGCAGTTCCCTCAGAGTCTTCAAGGTGCCCCCATGTTATTGCCATTAGAGCACTCATCTTTACGAGGACAGCTTGAGTCTTATTTTCAAGCCCAAGATATTACTCCAAAAGTGATTGCTGAATTTGCCGACAGTGCGCTCTTGAAACTTTTTGGTGCTGAAGGACATGGGATTTTTGTTATTCCAACTGCTATCGAAGCTGAAGTACAAAAACAGTATGGTGTCGATCTTGTTGGCCGTGTCGCAACGATTCGTGAGCGATTCTATCTTATTACTGCATCACGAAAGATAAAAAATCCTGTGGTGCAATCCATCACTGAAGCAGCAAAAGATATTCTTAAAGATTAAAACGGGTTGAGCGTTACTGGTTGTACGCCCTCAATCTTTTCGTCTTTGCGACTAGCCAAAAGTATCGCTAATGACGCTGACCATTCGGTAATAATTTTTCGCTGGTGAGCATAGGCTTCAAAATCTTTAATCGAGAACGGGCTTGTTTGATCAGATTGCCTATCTTTGAGCTCACAAAGAATTTTATTCGTAGCGGCATCTTTAAACATTGCTTCAAAAGCAATGCTGCCGCTTGAAAATGGTTTGGTAATACCCGATCCAGGAAGGAAAAATCCAGCAATAGTTGAGAGTACATTGAGTGTCGCTTTCGTTGGTTCTAGTTCAACCAGTACAATATCAAGGCGAAGTGTCGGTGCAGTCAATGGCGTGCCTTCTTCGATTGGTTCGAGGGGAGGTTGTGGATAGTGCTTGAATGATTTTTTGAGTACTTCATGAAAAAAGCGCGCAGTTTCACTCAGTTCTTCTAAGCGATCTTCACGAAAAAGTTCGAGTGCTGGATCTTCGACGATACGTTTTTCGACGAGGTCAGTATTAATTGGCGTGATAAGTATGTTTTTATACTTTAATTTCGTTTGGTAGAACTGATCCTGATTTTCAAAATAGATACCGTTAAAGGGATAGTGGGGATCTGATTCGATGAGCTGCTCACCGTGCGGGAGAAACCCACTATTCTTGGCAGGACTTGCACGCAGCAGCGTACATCCGATAAGGATAAATGATAAAACTAGCGTTATACCGATGCGCTTCATTGCGGCTGTGCAAGGAGCGCTTCTATTTTCTTAACAATTTTCCCGCCCATGGGGTTTGTAAATGATCCAAAGCGATCGACAAGTTTGCCATCTTTATCGATAAGGAATTTTTCAAAGTTCCAATTGATAGCGCCATTGAGATCTGGATTTGCTACATTGGTAAGATATGCAAACAGTGGCTGTATGGTTTCACCTGAGACACTCTGTTTCTCAAAGAGTGGGAAAGTGACACCAAAGCGTACTTTACAGAACTCTTTAATCTCTTTGTTGCTTGCAGGCTCTTGATTGCCAAAATCATTTGCTGGAAAACCAAGCACAACGAGCCCCTGGTCTTTATATTTATTAAAAAGGTTTTCTAGGTCTTCATACTGAGGCGTAAAACCACACTCAGATGCAGTATTTACAATAAGGAGCACTTTACCTTTGAAAGAGCTCAAGTCGACTTCGTCACCCTCGATACTTTTTACTTTAAATCCATAGAGTGAGGGCAGCGAGGAAACATCCGCAAGCGAGCGGTGTGGAAAGAGTGTTGAGAGGATTGATGCTAAAAGGAAGGCGAGAATCTTTTTCATAGATGCCCATCATAGGAAAGTTTCAAGCGCTTAGCACGGTTGAGTTGCCTGGTAGTTTTCCACGAGCCGGTAAATGAGTTTTTGGGGGTGTGGATAACTTTTAGAGTGATTGAAAAATCAGAAAAATAATATTGAGTATTATGAGGTAGTTATGGCGTCTTTTGATTTTTCCCACAGCCGAGGGCCGGTAGAACCTGTGGATAAAGCGGGAAATAAAAAGTCATTCTAAAATATATATGAAGTAATATTCGAGGGTTAAGGTTTAGGGGGCTGTAACTTTAGTCGTGTTAAAGAAAATATATCGACACATATGCATCCTACCCATATATATTGTGGTTGTAGTCAGGTTCTAATACTAGATGTTGTGGTTTTGTTCTTTGACGCAAAGGCTTTTTAAGCGAGAGATGTTGTAATTCTTTAATGATTTCAACTTCTTAGCATGGCTTTTGTGGCAATCCAACCAAAGAGACATAAAAGTGTAGTAACTTCAGCTAGTTAGCAGGTAACTTGTTGCTCTGCTTCCTGTGGCTACGAGTCGTATTGTCAAAATATCAAGAGGGAAAAGAGCTAGATGGAAGGTAGTCAGCAATCAGCAGAGGTAGTGGGAATTCAAAACGGCGCAAGCGCCGGGAAAACTCCTGCTGCAGCATCAAAGACCGTAGAGTTAAGCCGTACAGCACAGAAGGCGGCCGATCACTTCACGGTGGTAAAGCGTAATGGGATGCTTGTTCCGTTTCGTCGCGATCGTATTTTTACTGCAGTTGAAGCGGCAGTGCGTGCGACAAGAAATATTGCTGAGTCTGATAGCCTTCCCCAACAGCTCTATAGCGCCGTCACTGCAGTGACCAACGACGTTGTCTCTGAGTGCCGAACGCAAGCGCTCAAAGGTGCTGCACTTACGGTTGAGGGGATTCAAGATATCGTTGAGCAAAAGCTTATGTCGAATGAGCTCTTTGATATTGCTCGTAACTATGTCATTTACCGCGAAGAGCATAAGGTTGTTCGCGAAGATTCTCCTCGTAATTTAAAAATTACACGTCGCGATGGGAAAACGGTTGTCCGTTTCAATCCGATGAAGATCGCTTCGGCTATCGAGAAAGCTTTCCGCGCAACGCTTAAGATAGAAGAGCAGACGCCATCTGAGATTGTTGATGCCGTCAACGTCCTCACAAATAAGATTGTTATGAGGGGTGTACAGCTTTCAAAGTCAGGTACAACACTTTCTGTTGAACTCATCCAGGATGAAGTTGAGCGTGTCATGATGCAGGAAGGTTACTATGAAGTCGCTAAAGATTTCATCGTGTACCGTGCAGAGCGTGCAGCGCTTCGTGCGAAAGAAGAGCTTGTTGCAAAAGATACTGTTGTTGCACCAACAAAAGTTGTCGATCAAGGCCGCGTTTTCTCTGCGGTGAATAAGGATGGATCTGCTGCGACTATTACCGAAGCAGCGCTTCGTGCTCGTATTGAGTTTGCAAGCTCTGACTTCCCCCGTACTCTTGTTGATCCTGAAGATATTTTGCAGTCATCGATTGCAAATTTCTACCAAGGGATGCGTGTTGATGAGATTGATACTTCCAATATTCTTGCTGCTCGCCAGAAGATTGAAAAAGATCCAGCATATTCTCAAGTTGCTGCACGACTCCTCCTCGATGTGAACTTTCGTGAGAGCTTTGGTGTTGATGCAAATGCATCGAATGCTGATGCCGCTCAGCGTGCATATTTTAAAGCATATATTTCAAAAGCGATTGAACTTGAGCGCATCTCGTCTGACCTCTTGCAGTTTGATCTTGAGAAGCTCGCTGCAGCGCTCCGTTTTGAGCGAGATTTGAAGTTTACCTACCTTGGTTTACAGACCTTGTATGACCGCTACCTTATCCATGATCGTGAGACACGTATTGAAACACCACAGATCTTTTGGATGCGTGTTGCGATGGGTCTTGCAATTCTTGAAGGCGATAAGAAGAACGAGAAGGCTATTGAGTTCTATGATGTACTTTCACAGTTCCTCTTTACTTCAAGCACACCAACCTTGTTTAACTCAGGTACACTGCACTCACAAATGAGTTCGTGTTACCTCTCAACGACAATGGATGACTTGGGGCACATCTTTAAAGTTATCTCTGATGATGCACAGCTTTCAAAGTGGGCAGGTGGTCTTGGTAACGATTGGACGAATGTTCGTGCAACTGGTGCATGGATCAAAGGTACCAATGGAAAAAGCCAGGGTGTTATCCCATTCCTTAAAGTTGCTAACGATACTGCTGTTGCGGTGAACCAGGGTGGTAAGCGCAAAGGAGCAATGTGTGCATATCTTGAGTCATGGCACCTTGATATCGAAGATTTCTTAGAGCTTCGTAAAAACACAGGTGACGAGCGTCGAAGAACGCACGACATGAATACGGCAAACTGGATCCCAGATCTATTCATGAAGCGTGTTTCTGAGAATGGTATGTGGACACTCTTTAGCCCAAGCAACGTTCCGGACCTTCATGATCTCTACGGGAAAGCGTTCGAGAAGCGATACGAAGAGTATGAAGCGATGGCTGAGCGTGGCGAGATCAATCCTTACAAGAGAATTGAAGCAGTATCCCTCTGGAGAAAAATGCTCTCTATGCTGTTTGAAACAGGACATCCTTGGATTACGTTTAAGGATCCTTCAAATATTCGCTCTCCTCAGGATCACTGTGGCGTTGTCCATAGCTCAAACCTTTGCACCGAGATTCTGCTTAATACTTCAAAAGAAGAAACCGCAGTATGTAACTTGGGCTCAATTAGCATGACCGAGCATATTGATCCGAAGACGGGTCAGATTAACCGAGCGCTGCTTGAGAAAACAGTTCGCACAGCAGTTCGTATGCTTGATAATGTTATCGACATTAACTTCTATCCAACGCAGGAAGCAGAGAACTCAAACTTAAAGCATCGACCAATTGGTCTTGGGCTTATGGGCTTCCAGGATGCGCTGTATATGAAGCGTATCAGCTATGCATCACAGGAAGCGATTGAGTTTGCTGATGAAAGCATGGAGCTGATTTCTTACTACGCAATTCTTGCTTCAACAGAGATTGCGAAAGAGCGTGGTACCTATAAGAGCTACAAAGGCTCGAAGTGGGATAGAGGTATGTTGCCGATTGATACTATTGCATTGCTTGCAAGTGAGCGTGGATCAGAGCACGTTGAAGTTGATGCAAACACACGACTTGATTGGACCCCTGTACGTCAAGCAGTCAAGCAGTATGGTATGAGAAATAGTAACGTTATGGCGATTGCGCCGACGGCAACGATTTCAAATATCACTGGTGTCACGCAGTCAATCGAGCCGATGTATAAGCATCTGTTTGCGAAATCAAACCTTTCAGGTGAATTCATCGTCCACAATACATACCTTGTTGATGAACTGAAGAAGATCAATCTATGGGATGCCGATATGATTGATGATCTGAAGTACTTTGATGGATCTATTCTTGAAATTGAGCGTATCCCAGATGAGCTCAAGGTTATTTACCTCACTGCGTTTGAAATTGAGCCTGAGTGGTTAATTGAGTGTGCTGCACGTCGCCAAAAGTGGATCGACATGGGGCAATCGTTGAACCTCTACATGGCAGAGCCAAGTGGTAAAAAGCTTCATGACATGTACATGTTTGCGTGGAAAACGGGGCTTAAGACGACCTACTACTTGCGAAGCCTTGGTGCAACGCAAATTGAGAAATCAACCACTGACGTGAACCGACGTGGTATTCAACCTCGATGGATGAAGAATAAGTCTGCGTCTTCAAATATTGTTGTTGACCGTGATGCGTCAAAAGCAAACCTTGAAATCCCGAAAGTATGCGGGCTCGATGGGGATTGTGAGAGTTGTCAGTAAAGAGATCATTTTAATAAATAATTAAGGAGAAGAAGTTATGCTTACATTCGGAGATGATGAAACAGGGAACAAAAAGAAGGAAAGCAGCGAGGGACGTTTCGCTGCAAGTCAGAAGCGTCTGATTAACAACAGTGTTGTTGATGTAAACCAACTGATGCCTCTGAAATATAAGTGGGCGTGGGAGCACTACCTCAATGGTTGCAATAACAACTGGTTGCCAACGGAAGTAGCAATGGCGAAAGACATTGAGCTTTGGAAGTCAGATAAGCTTAGTGACGATGAGCGTCGCGTTATCATGAGAAACCTTGGGTTCTTTAGCACTGCTGAGAGCCTTGTTGGTAATAATATTGTTCTTGCTATCTTTAAGCACATTACGAATCCAGAGTGCCGTCAGTATCTTCTTCGACAAGCGTTTGAAGAAGCTGTCCACACGCACACTTTCCATTACATCGTTGAGTCGCTCTCTCTTGATCAGGGTGAAGTCTTTAACATGTACAACGAAGTCAATACCATCAATAGCAAAGATAAGTTTGAGATGGAATTAACTGCTGCTGTGTGCGATCCAAATTTCTCTACGGCAACTCCTGAGGGTGCTCAGAAGTTCCTTGAGAACCTCATTGGATTCTACGTTATTATGGAAGGAATCTTCTTCTACTCTGGCTTTGTGATGATGCTTTCATTTATGCGTCAGAACAAAATGACTGGTGTTGCAGAGCAATTCCAGTACATCCTTCGTGACGAGACGATCCACCTCAACTTTGGTATCGATCTGGTCAACAGCATCAAGGAAGAGAATCCAGAGCTCTGGTCTGCATCATTCCAGGATAAGATTGTTGATAAGATCAAGCAGGCGGTTGAGCTTGAAGTGAAGTATGCAGAAGATTGCTTGCCGCGTGGTATCTTGGGCCTCAGTGCACCAATGTTCAGAGAGTACGTTCAGCACATCGCTGATCGACGACTTGAGCGTATTGGTTTGAAAGCTCAGTATGGCTCAAAAAATCCATTCCCATGGATGAGTGAGACTATTGACCTTGGTAAAGAGAAGAATTTCTTTGAGACACGGGTTACTGAGTATCAAACCGCAGGAGCACTCCAGTGGTAATGCTATCATAGGATGCAATGATGGAAGGCGCCCCTCATAGGGCGCCTTTTTTATTGATGGTTGATCTCAAACTGAGCTCTTCGCAATTTTAATGGAAGCAAAGAGGCATAGAGTATAGTCGATTGCCTATTATGCGCGTGTCTATACTGCTAATCGCAATCCTGCATACTGATACACAAGCTTTTTTACTTCTTGTGTTTGCTCAAAGAGGATCGCTACTTTAATTTTTTTATTGGTGCCATTCTCTGCATCAAGGCCATCTATTGATTCGATAGTGCCAACACCGAATGATGGATGAACGACACGAAGACCAATAGCAAGATCGTCATCTTGAACGGGTGGCAGATGAGCAGTTTTCTTTTCTCGCTCTTCAAAAATTGAGTCGGCTGTTTTGATAACTGGAGCATCGTACCCTATTGTTGGAAGCGATCGTCCTTTTGCTTTCGTGATTCGTGATGGTGGATCACGAAAAGGATCAAACGGCTCGTCATCAACTTCTGCATAGGTATCGTACTCAAGCGAAGTAAAGAAGCTGCCCAGAGGATCTTCAATCATTGATTTTGGCAGATCAAATGAAAATCTGCTGGCTTCACGGAAACGAGAAGCTGTCGGATCGCTCATACCGCCAGCGCTAAACATACCGCGCTTCTTTGCGCGTGTAATATAGAGCGATTGTTTCGCACGAGTCATGCCAACATACGCCAGTCGTCGCTCTTCTTCGATTTCATCTGGATTGTTCACTGTGCGTTGATGAGGAAGGAGTCCTTCCTCAAAACCAGTAAAGAATACAAGGTCATACTCAAGGCCCTTTGCAAGATGAAGCGTCATGAGTGAAACACATTGACTTGGCTGCTGTGTTCCATGCTCGCTTTTCTCTTGCTGATCGACAATTGGATTTTCTTCACTCGAAGAGAGTGCGACGCGGTCAAGGAATTGCTGGAGAGGGTCGGAATCTGGTGTTACTTCAAAAGTAATAGCAAGGCCAAGGAGTTCATCTATGTTTTCAAGCCGTGATTGTGCTTGAGGATCATCTTTCATTGCTTTGAGCTTGGCGGCGTACTGTGTCTTATCAACAATGTGCTTTAAGAGATCAAAGAGTTTTCCATCGCGGTAGCTTTCCTTGCACTCCTCAATGAGTGAGACAAATGCTCGCAGCGCCTTACTGCTCGCTGCGCCTTGCTGTGCAGCGACATAGAGGCTTGTGGAAGATTGCAGCGCGTCATTGCTAAGCTGTACGATAGTTTGAGCGCCAATGCCTCGCGCTGGAGTATTGATAATACGAAGCAGTGCTTGATTATCATTAGGGTTAGCAATCAGTCGAAGATATGCAATGAGATCTTTAATTTCTTTGCGGTCATAGAATTTAAGCCCACCATATACGCGGTACGGAATCTTGTAAGTCAAGAACGCTTCTTCAAGGGATCGTGACTGAGCATTGGTGCGGTAGAAGCAAGCGATATCTTGGTAGCTTAATCCTGCAGCGATACGTTTTTTTATCTCGGCAGCAATAAATTGAGCTTCGTCTGCTTCATCCATGCCCGCAAACAGGTGCACTGCTTCACCACCGTCTTGAGAGGTCCATAGCTTTTTATCTTTGCGACCTTTATTTTTGACAATGACTGCGTGAGCACTCTCAAGAACATTCTGCGTTGAGCGATAGTTTTGCTCAAGCTTAATGACTTTTGTATCAGGAAAATCTTTTTCAAAGTTTAATATATTTTGAATTGTTGCGCCGCGGAACGCATAAATCGATTGGTCATCATCACCAACAACAAGAAGATTCTTTTTCTTGCCGGCAAGGAGCTTTACAATTTTATACTGCACATCATTGGTATCTTGAAACTCGTCAACAAGGATGTAGTCAAGGTGATCTTGGAAGTGTGCAAGGATATGAGGATGTTTCGTGAGCAGCTGATAGGTAAACGAGAGGAGATCGCCAAAGTCCATTGCATTTGCAGTGCGGAGTGCTCGTTGATAGAGATCATAGACTTCAGCTTTTTGTGCCTCTGAAGTATGTTTTGCATCTTTGCTCAAATCTTCAGGGAATCGCGGGATATTTTTCTGCTGCTCAATGTAGCTTGAGAATGATTGCACTGGATAGCGTTTCTCATCAATGTTTCGCTCTCGTAAGATTCGCT
>JBILLA010000224.1:0-3624 GCA_044376365.1 Bdellovibrionota bacterium
CCCAACACTCTATTTTGCATCGCTCACATGGTGGAATCTTCCATTTTGGAAAGACAGTATAAGCATCTTCTCTCATACTCTTGAAGTATCTCCTGATAATTTTATGGCGCATACAAACCTAGGCAATGCGCTTGATGCCGCGGGCAATCTTACTGATGCAACACCACACTTTGAAGCAGCATGGAAACTCAATCCGCTGTATCCAGAAGCGCTCAACAACTACGGACGAGTAAAAGCATCGCAAAATAATTTCAGTGAAGCGCACGCACTCTTCCAAAAAGCTGTTGAAATTAAACCATCATTTATAATTGCTCGATATAATTTAGGCCTCACCCATTTTGAACTTGGAAGGATAGTCGACAGTGCGCATGAATGGTTATTAGTCCTTGAACAACAACCACATAATCAACAAGCGATGCAAAGTCTGCAGTTTATTCATCAACATAACCTCGGACAGCTCTGTGATCAGTTGATGCATTCAGGAACGACCGCATACAACGACTTTCAACAACTGTGGCTCAAACACCTCCCTGAGCACCCAATTCCCTGCTTCTCATAGTTCGAACGTGATTATTTGATAGCAAATTGCTTAATAATTCCTGGCCTTCGTTTGTCACTGTGCATGCTTCCGGGCTACAAGTGACGATGATCGGCGTTTTGATTTATCCTACTCGTTGATCTAAAAAAATCAGCCCTAGCCCTAAAAGAAAAATTTTCAATCTATAGCTGATTGTGAGATTTTTGAATAGCAAATGCTCTATTGCTATAATCGTTGCGAATGAGATTTCAATTTCCTAAGTTTAAAAAGCCAGCTCTTGACCAAGAATCACTTGGGATATCTAGGCTTACTGTCAACAAAGCATACCAGGAACTTAGAGTCCTCTATGACCAATCAAAAAACAATACAGATCCTCTTGAGTTTATAAAGATACCTAAGCGTACAATCGAGTTAACACAGTTTCTTATAGAGTCTTTTTTAAAACCTTCAGCAAATGGCGGATTAATTAAGTTAGCTGGAGCAGGTCTTTTGAACCATCCAGATCGTCTTCCTAGTTCCTTGAAAGAATCTTTACACATTACTAGCCAAGCTCTTAAAGAAATAGACAATTCATTGGACGAGCTTCAAGAAATTGCAATTCAGATATTACCAGGTGATAGCGATAGACTAAAAGCGCTATCAGGTAGTTCATTAATGAATAGACCATGTTCGGAAGTTATAGAAAGTCTTGGAAAGCGAACTCAATTATTTACTGCTCAATATGATTTTTTTAAAGGACTATCTGCATGTACAGGCAAGGCTTATAGCACATTCTCTTTGGCGAAGGAGATTACCCGCGACAATAAAGACAAGCTCGAACCATGCTCTTTTTCAGATCTACGAAAAATAAAAACGGGACTTATGTACCTTGCACATATTTGCTCCGAATATCCGCATCAAAATCCATTTGAGCTCAGAGCATTGGCAAATTCTACAAATCCAGAACTTTCTGATGTTCAGATTCAATCTGGGATGAAAGACATTAAAATTCGCTCGGAAGAGTTGTCTAAAATGAGTTTAGACGAATGTCACGCTGAAATAGACCGAACTTTAAAGCATCTTCAGTTAAAGCTCATTCATCCGATGAGTGCACTACTATTTTCTGAAGATCCTAATCTGAACGATCATCGTCGAGGATTAACAAGTTTTCATTTCTACTCGCAGCAACTCACAACTAGTGCTTCTAATTTAATTGATATGGCACATTCTTTATTAAACAGTCCTCAAGAAGATACTGCTGGAAGTGATATGATCTTTGTTTTGCAGTACGAATTAGCACAGTATGAAATAACCCGAGACTCGTTACAGCTAATCTGTATGGCGTATTTAAACACTCTATATTCTCAAATAACACATCTGCGCACGATGACCAATTCAATCAATCCAAGAATGGAAACGCTTGTAGAAATCGAATCAGAACTTCCAGGTATTTATGACGCTTTTGCAAGTGCAATTGAAACTGCCCAAGGCATTAAATACTTCTCGGACACCACAACAACACGAGTACTTATAAATCGTCTCCTTAGGCCAAGGCACAATAACAATTAGGTGCTTTTAGCAATTGAAGTAGCACAATCCCCATCTGATGCTTTTTGAGGTTTCCTAAGGTAGTTTCTGGAATCTCAAGCATCGTAAACGAGCCATGGAGGGGCGAGTAAATGCTTATCAGAAACCTAAAGCACCACTTCAGTACTCATCCACCTTTTCTGTATTGCCACGCAGTCTTGAGGCATCCAATCCCGTACTGTACTGAACGAACAAAGTTAATTGATGAAGCTTCTTTGAAGTATGACGCTGGACAGGATATCTCACCGATGCGAAACCCTTTTCGAATCGCCTGCGCGAGCATCTGATTATCAAACACAAAATCATTAGAGTTTTCTTGCCAAGGAAGCTGCTCAAGGCACGCTCGACTAAACGCGCGGTATCCCGTGTGATACTCAGAAAGTTTAGTGCCAAGTAATAAATTTTCAACTGCTGTCAGAAATCGATTAGCAATATACTTCCACAGAGGCATCCCTCCTTCCATAGGTCGACGGGAACCAATAATGCGAGAGCCAAGAGCAATATCAAACTCACCAGACGCAACAAGCATCGCAAGAGCAGGCAATAACTTAGGATTATACTGGTAATCGGGATGCAGCATGACGACAATGTCAGCACCTCGCTTCAGAGCTTCGGTATAACAAGTCTTTTGATTACCACCGTAGCCAAGGTTTCTATCATGAGCAACAACAGTTAGGCCAAGCGCTTGTGCGACTGCAATAGTGTCGTCCTTTGAAAAATCATCCACCAGAATAATTTCATCGACGATACCAGGAGGAATTGCTTCCACAGTTCTTTGAATAGTAAGCGCTGCATTATAAGCAGGCAGCACAGCAACAATACGACGATCAAGCAACATAGCAATATTCTATAGTGCGTTCAAAGAACTGTATAGGAAAAAGGACTCTCGCAATTCCTCACGACTTTTACAGCCCAGAGGCAAGGTCTGTCACGGTTGCTAATGCCTGTTTTGCAACACGTTCTCGTCGCTCATCTTTACCGACTTTTTGCTTCTTACCACGCTCATTGACAAATACCGCTGGCAACTCAAAATAGCTTGGAATAATACCAAAGCTTATATTCATTGGTTGAAAATACTCACGACTCGGATCAGAAATATAATTGAGTAACCCCCCAATAGCAGTCGATGTAGGGAAAATTGTAGGCTCCTGTCCCAAGAGCAACCGCGCAGCATTCACACCAGCTGCCAATCCACCTGCCGTCGATTCAACATATCCTTCCACCCCAGTAATCTGTCCAGCAAAGAAAAGATGCGGGTTGTCTCGCATCTGTAACGTAGAAAGTAAAAGCTTTGTAGATTCAATAAATGAGTTTCGATGCACAGAACCAAGCCGTACGAACTCTGCGTCTTCAAGTCCAGGTAACGTTCGCAGAACGCGCACCTGCTCGCCATGCTTCATGCGAGTTTGAAACCCAACAAGGCTCCATAATTCTCCTGCCGTATCATCTTGGCGAAGCTGCACACATGCATATGGCCAACGACCAGTTGCAGGATCCGTAAGGCCTGTTGGCTTTAAAGG
>JBILLA010000002.1:0-35018 GCA_044376365.1 Bdellovibrionota bacterium
TTCCAAATTTGGCATAGGACTTGGTGAAGTATTTATGAGTATCCGAAAGGTACCGTAAAATAGTATCTTTTTGGTACATGACTACCGATCTGTCCAAAATACTTCTCCGTCTTAGTACCGAACTCTCGAAGGTATTCCAACCTCCTCACGATGCATCAATCGAGCAACACCACCAACGTGGCAAACTGCTCGCACGTGAACGAATCGAACAGCTGATCGATCCAGCAAGTCCATTTCTTGAGCTAAGCCCTCTTGCAGGGTTGGGGCTCTATGACAATGTACGCGCTGGTGCTGGTATCGTCACTGGTATCGGACAGATTCACGGCACGCACTGCGTCATCATCGCAAACGATGCAACGGTCAAAGGTGGTACCTACTTTCCGATGACAGTAAAAAAACATCTTCGTGCTCAAGAGATTGCACTTCAAAATAAACTGCCCTGTATCTACTTAGTAGACTCAGGAGGCGCATTCTTACCAATGCAAGATGAAGTATTCCCAGATCGCGATCACTTTGGTCGCATCTTCTACAATCAAGCGCAGATGAGCGCACAGGGCATCCCCCAAATCTCTGTTGTCATGGGATCGTGTACGGCTGGTGGCGCATATATTCCCGCAATGAGTGATGAATCAGTCATCGTACGCAATCAAGGAACGATTTTCTTAGGGGGACCTCCACTGGTCAAAGCAGCAACAGGCGAAGTGGTAACTGCTGAAGAGCTTGGTGGTGGCGCAGTACATACAGAAACCAGCGGTGTATGCGATTACCTTGCAGAAAACGACTATGATGCACTTGCAATAGCACGGTCTATTGTCACGCATAGAGCACAAGCATGTTCAGGCTTAAGCCTTGACCGCATCCCCGAGCGTCAACCTCGCTTCAATCAAAGTGAAATTCTTGAGTTAATTCCAGAGGATCGAAAAAAACATTTCCCTATGAGGGCTATCATTGATCGTATCATTGATGGCAGTGACCTTGATGAATTTAAGCAACGCTATGGCACAACTATTATCTGCGGCTTTGCTCGTGTGAAAGGAGCTCTCTGTGGGCTCATAGCAAATGACGGCATTCTTTTTCCTGAAAGTGCCGAGAAAGCTGCCCACTTTGTACAGCTGTGCGATCGACGGCGCATACCGCTGGTATTCTTCCATAACATTGCTGGCTTCATGGTCGGGAAAGAGTATGAGCACCGTGGTATTGCACGAGCTGGTGCTAAAATGGTGACGGCTGTGAGCTGTGCAACAGTACCAAAGATATCATTTGTTCTTGGTGGCTCATTTGGTGCCGGCAACTATGGCATGTGTGGTCGTGCTTTCTCACCACGTTTCTTATTCATGTGGGCATCTGCTTTGATAAGCGTTATGGGCCCAGAGCAAGCAGCAAAAGTCTTGCGCGATGTACGGGAAGAGTCTGCTCAGAAAAAAGGCACCCCAATGTCCGAAAAAGATCTGCAAAGCTATCAGCGAGAGATTGAAGCTCAGTATACAGCGCAAAGCGATGCATTCTATTCGACAGCTCGTTTGTGGGATGATGGTGTGATCGATCCGCTGCAAACAAGAGATGTCCTTGCACTCGCCTTATCCTACTGCCACATACCGAAAGAAGCTGCACCATTTGGCATTTTTAGAATGTAACCTCCTATGAAGAAGCTCCTCATTGCAAATCGTGGCGAGATTGCACGACGTATTATTCGAACCGCACGCACACGTGGCCTCAAAACTGTTCAGATATATGGCCTATCAGATGAACGAAACTCGTTCATTCATGATGCTGATGAAGCAGTCTTTCTGGAAGGCAGTACCGTCGCAGAAACCTATCTCAATATCGAACAGATTATCGATATTGCTCGTTCCTATCAGGCTGATGCAATTCACCCAGGCTTCGGCTTCCTTTCTGAGTCACCGACATTTGCTCAAGCCGTACGGCAAGCTGGCATCACGTTTGTTGGTCCAACGCCAGAAGTCATTGCTCTTACCGCTGACAAACGCGCTGCTAAAAAACTCGCTGACGATGCGCACGTACCAACGCTCCCTTCACTGCAAGTATCAGCAGACAATCTGTCTTCACTTGAAACATTTACACAAGCACATGGATTTCCCCTCCTCATTAAAGCAGCCTTTGGTGGTGGTGGTCGAGGTATGCGTATCATTACATCGCTCAATGATGCGAAAGAGTTTATTGAACGAGCAAGCACAGAAGCGCTGAAATTCTTTGCATCGCCTGAAGTATTCATTGAGCCATACCTATCAGGTGCTCGCCATATTGAAGTACAAATACTTGCTGATGCACATGGCACTATCTTAACGCTTGGTACTCGTGACTGCTCAATGCAGCGAAACCATCAGAAAGTTATCGAAGAAGCTCCTGCTCCGTTTCTTACCGAAACACTCTCAAAACAATTAGAAGCTTACGCAACAGCACTTGCACAAAAAGCAGGGTATACCAATGCTGGCACTGTTGAGTTCCTTGTTGCTCAAGATAAAATTTATTTCTTAGAGATCAATGCTCGCATTCAGGTTGAACACCCAGTCACCGAGGCAATCTATGGCATTGACCTCATTGATGCGCAGCTCCAAATAGCGCAGGGCAAAAAACTCAACCAGATCTTTCCTACGACTCCCGTTGCATCTGGACATGCAATTGAAGCTCGCATCTGTGCTGAAAATCCGCGAGATAATTTTTCAAGCAACAACGGTACGATCCAAACAATGGCATCACCACTGCATGTACGATTTGATAGTGGTTTTCACGAGGGCGACATCATTTCCCACGAATTCGACTCAATGATTGCAAAGGTCATTGCGCATGGGTCTACTCGTGAAGAAGCTCGAGCATCGCTCCAATCAGCGCTGGCAGCTCTGGTAGTTGATGGCGTTGGCATCAATACCGAGTTTTTAGTGGGCATTCTTCATAGCCATGCGTTTGAGTCTGGTCAATTCTCAACCAACACTCTGGATACGCCCTTATCATTTTGTCTGCAAGCCGATGATATCGTTGCACTCTACGTGCAGAGCACAATGCAGCACACACCAAGACTGCCCCTTCGCATCTTTGGACAGGCTCAAAAAAAGGTTTCGTTTCGACATCAAGGAGCCGTACTATCCCGAGATATTACATTTCATACAGATGATACCTTCTCGATTGGAAATCGAAGTTATCCTTGCATCATCCCGATGCAGAGGGCACAGCTGGGATTAGAAACCTTTGTTCATACTGCGGCAGGTCAGTTTGTTTTTGATGATTCTATCCAACGAACTAGAGCTAGCCACTCAGATCCTACTGCTCAGGGGACGCAACAGATATCCTCTCCTCTTCCGGGCACAATCGTTAAAATCCTCGTTGCTCCTGAAGAATCAGTGCTCGCGGGGCAGACCCTCCTCCTGCTAGAATCGATGAAGATGGAACATGAGATAAAAAGTACAAATGCTGGCACCGTGAAACATATCCATGTCACCGAGAAGAGTACGATTAAGAAAGGAATGCCCCTTGTCACCGTTGGATAACGATCTTGAAGAAACTATAAGAGCATTTGGTAGCGACGTTTTTGATGCACTCGGTTCCGATAAGCCGTCTGCATTCAATAAAGAGTTCTGGAGCGCTAAAATTTTATCATGGGCTTTCCTCTACCCATCATTTAAAGTCAACCTCTTTCGCCTGGTTGATGTACTCCCCACGCTTCGTGATGCAGCTTCTATCGCTGAGCACATTGATCTGTACCTCACTGCTGAAGCAAAAAAAATTAATCGCCTTGCTGGATGGGCATTCCACATGAACCCACGTTCGCTGCGCGCCAAGCTTGCTGCAGCGATCACCCAAGCTTCAGTGAAAAAGATGGCTGATGATGTTATCGCTGGCACTACAGCACGCGATGCGATGAAAAAACTCGACCAGCTTCGACACTCAAAACTTGCCTTTACCGTCGACCTCCTTGGTGAGTACTCTGTCTCAGAGAAAGAAGCGCTCATCTATCAACAAAGATACTTTGAAATACTCGACTCTCTTGCAGCGATGATTCCACCGTGGCAGCAACTCGGAGCTATTGTCGCTGGGCACCGAGGCGAACAAAGTCCTGTCTGTATCTCTGTAAAACTTTCTGCACTCTATTCACAGATTTCTGCACTTAATTTCGAGCGAAGTGTCGCCGTTCTTACAGAGCGACTTTCAGCTATCGTTGCACGCGCTGCAGCCTTAGGGGCTCAAGTATATGTTGATGCAGAAGACAGTGGCTACAATCCTGTGATCTATGAAACATTCAAGCGTACATTCATAAGTGACGCATTCAGTACCTATCCCTATCCAGGCATGGTTGTTCAAGCGTATGCAAAAAACTCATATGCAATTACTGAAGATCTGATTGCCTATGCAAAACAGCGTGGCACACCGATAGCAATACGGCTTGTCAAAGGTGCCTACTGGGATGCAGAGACAATTCTTTCCCAACAGAATGATTGGCCATCGCCACTCTATGCAATCAAAGAATCAAGCGATGCTAATTTTGAACGGATCGCAACATTACTCATCGACAATCATGATGTTGTGCTGCCAGCACTTGCTTCACACAATATTCGCTCGCTCAGCATGGCATGCTGCTATGCCGAGGCAAAAGGATTAACCAAGCAAGACTTTGAACTGCAGATGCTCTATGGAATGGCAGCGCCGATTGCACGTGCGTTCTCTAAAAAAGGATACCTCGTGCGACTCTATACCCCTATCGGAGAGCTGATACCTGGCATGGGATATCTCGTTCGAAGACTGCTTGAAAACACTTCAAACGAGAGCTTCCTTCGTCATACTTTTTTCGACAAAACTACTATTCAAGCACTACTCAAACGACCTGAATTTCAAGAAGCTGTGTAATTAATAAGGGATTATTATGTTTAAGAACGAACCGCTGACTGATTTTACAATCGAAGCAGAACGCCAGCGCTACCTCGCTGCACTTGAAGCTCGCGAAGCACAAATAGCTCGCAAAGAGCTTGCTGCATGGCCAATCATTGCTGGTGTTGAGAGAAAACAGGCTACTGAAGTCATCTGCCCAACAAATCCAAGCTACACGTCTCAGGCCATTGGAAAAGTTTATTTTGCTGGACTTGAAGATGCCGAGCTTGCGCTTCATACCGTCACCGCAGCAACAACAACATGGCGTCAGACACCAGTCGCTGACCGCGCACAGATGTTAAAGCGAGCAGCACAGATCATGCGCGATCGTAAGTTTCAACTCTCAGCACTGATTACACTCGAAGTAGGTAAAGCATGGAAAGAAGCTGATGCTGACGTTGCCGAAGCAATTGATTTCTGTGACTACTATGCAGAGGAAGCGTTACGACTTTTTACTCCTCATAAAACTCAGGATATTCCAGGCGAAGATAACTTTTATGTCTACCAGCCCCGTGGCATCAGTATTGTCATTGCACCATGGAACTTTCCCCTCGCGATTGCGTGTGGCATGGCTGTCGCTAGCCTCGTCACTGGTAACCCCACTATCCTTAAGCCAGCAGAACAATCTTCTCTTATCGCTTATGAATTTGCTAAAATCCTTTTTGAAGCTGGAGTTCCTTCATCGGTATTCCAATTCTTACCTGGACGAGGTGAAGTAATTGGAAAATTCCTTGTGGAAACACCCGAAACCAGCCTTATCTGCTTTACTGGCTCAAAATCAGTGGGGCTTGAGATACTCAAAAGTGCGAGCTCGCTTGCTCCAGGACAATCTCATCTAAAGAAAGTTATTCTCGAACTTGGTGGCAAAAACGCAATCATCGTTGATGAAGATGCTGATCTTGATGAAGCAATTCGAGGCATCCTCTACTCTGCTTTTGGTTTCTCTGGTCAAAAATGTTCTGCATGCTCACGACTCATTGTCGTCGGCTCTGCCTATGAGCCACTCCTTGAACGACTCAAAGACGCTGTCCAAGATCTGATCGTTGCTCAAGCAAAAGATCCAAGCGCTTACCTTGGACCAGTGGTTGATCAAGAAGCGTACGAGCGAATCAAAAAAACAATCGCCGTTGGCAAAGCTGAACTTTCACTGCTGGCGGAAGGTATGGTACCTGCTGGAGGACACTTCATTCCACCAACGATCTTTCGAGACGTCCCGTTGTCTTCCCCTCTTTGGAAAGATGAAATATTTGGTCCCGTTGTATGCGCGGCAAAGGTGAATTCTTTTGAAGACGCTTTAAGCTTAGCTAACAAAACTCAGTATGCACTGACAGGTGGTCTCTTTAGTCGCCATCCAGAACATATTGCGCGCGCTAAAACAGAATTCCAAGTTGGGAACCTCTATATCAATCGAGGATGCACTGGTGCCATGGTACAACGACAGCCTTTTGGTGGCTTTAAACTGTCTGGAATTGGCTCCAAAGCTGGTGGCAAGGACTATCTCCTTCAATTTGTTGAGCCTCGCACCGTAACAGAGAATACAATGCGACGAGGTTTTGCTGGATAGAACAGCATTGCACAATTCAACAGAGAATCCGACTTAAGTCCTCGATCATAAACGACGATATGTCCCTTCGTGGTTCAATCTTCAAATGAGACACCAGTCTTCCCTGCACAACGTGCGTTCGAATCGAGCGTTCGTGAGCTGTTGGTGAATGGCGAAGAACCTCGCATTGTCCTTCAAGGCATTACTGAAGTTGCATCGTTACAGGGTAATACCTTAGGTGCAGAAATTTGCATCGGCCTTGAAGATGCAGTCGAAACTTGTTTAGCAAAGTTTGGCAGCAGTGATGGAAAAGCAATCTCTTATGACATTATCGGCGAAGGCATGCCCTGTGGACTTTTACGAGTCTTTGTCGAAGAGGCAACAACTGAATACGACACACCTCTTTTCCTGAATCTAGCGTATCACGCAAGCGTTGCTCTTGAACGACTTCGCTATAATGAAAAGATGCAGCACTTCATGGATAGAGTCCAAGTGCTCAATGAACTCAACCAGCTCATTGCAACAAACGTTAATCTTGAGCGGGTGGTGAAAAGTATCTCTCGAGAAAGTGCATACCGCTTTTCAGCCGACATCACTCTTGTCTTTATCCTGGATCAAGATCAAGGAATCTTAAAATGTCAGGGTGCTTATGGAGTACGTCCTGATGAAGTAGAATCATTTCAAGAAACAGATAATGGGCTTTTTGGTCAGGTGCTTCGGACTGGCGGGCTTATGACTATTCCCAAAACAACAAACCAGCTTCGAGAACAACTTCCCTTCATTTCTCAGCTCGCACTCGAAACACTCCACTTAAGCTGCCTTGAAGTTCGAGGTGAATCGCTCGGTATTCTTGTGTGCGGCTATCAAACAGAGATCAACTCAAACGAATCTGAACGAGCGCGCATCGAAGAGTTTTCACAATCAGCTGCTGTCGCTATCGCGAATGCACGTACACAAGAGCGGCTTAAAAACTATACAGAACGATTGGAAGAACTTGTTCAATCACGAACTGCCGATCTACAAGTACAAACGAAAAAAGCAGAAGAGGCAAACCAAGCAAAGTCTCAGTTCTTGGCGAATATGAGCCACGAATTACGAACGCCATTAACTGCTATTGTGGGTTATTCATCAGTATTGATTGAAGGAATTTTTGGACCACTCAATGACAAACAAACCGATGCACTCAGTGCCGTTATTCGCTCCTCAGATCACTTAAAGAATCTGATTGATGACGTCTTGAATCTTGCACGCATTGAATCTGGAAAAGAAGCTCCTGAACCAAAAGCCGTAAGCCTTGCTGAATTGCTTAAGCAGAGCTACAAACTTATTCAGCAAAACGCTCTCGCCAAACAGCACACACTGCAAGACTATGTCATTCCCGAAGGGCTGCAGCAGGCAAACCTCTGGATCGATCAAAAGCATATTCAACAAATTCTTATTAACTTACTTTCTAACGCTGTGAAATACACACCGCCTGGCGGAACTATTAGCATGCGCATTGAAGCAATATCAGACAAAGTACTCATCGAAGTGCGAGACACTGGTGTTGGTATTCCCGCAAATAAAATCGACTCTCTCTTTGAAAGATTTGAGCGTGGCGAAGATACCTACTCAAAAAGTCAGGAGGGAACTGGCATTGGATTAAACTTAACGAAACGACTTGTAGAACTCAATGGAGGCTCGATCGGAGCTCGAAGCGAACAGGGACTAGGTTCAACATTCTGGATCATGATTCCACTTGCAGCGAGCGGTACTGCCGCTGTCACTGTTGAGCTTGCAAGTGGAACTCATAAAGTGCGTCTCGATGGTTTAG
Source organism: Bdellovibrionota bacterium (assembly GCA_044376365.1). Lineage (GTDB taxonomy): Bacteria > Bdellovibrionota_C > UBA2361 > UBA2361 > JBIKWN01 > JBIKWN01. The sequence continues at coordinate 8,235 of JBILLA010000002.1, forward strand.
TAGCAGTCGTCATTGATGATAGCCAAGAGACTCGAGAAGTTGTGCAAACAATCCTCACTGCTTCTGGAGCTACCGTGCACGCTGGATCATCTGTTGCGGAAGGGCTTGCCCTGCTCGATCAGCATCATGCAGATGTGATTATTACAGATCTTGCGATGCCTCATGAATCTGGGCTGGTTCTTATTGAAAAAGTATCAAAAACACCCCACGCAAAGCTTCCAATTATCGTCATGTCTGCATGCGCATTCCCTCAGGATAGACAGGCTTGCCTTGATGCAGGTGCAACTGCATTCCTTGCAAAACCATTCAAACCGTCAGACATCATCAGCGAAGTCAGAAAAGTAACCTTAGCATCGGCACTGAAAGGATAATCACATGAACCAACCCATCCCAGGCGATGATATACTTGTTCGATTAAAGAACGCCCTTAAAACGGACGGGGACTTTCCTGCGAGCGCTAAGATTGTTAACAAGCTCAAAGAGATGACCAACGATCCTCGCACGACTGCGCAACAACTGACCGAGGTTATTCTTCATGAACCTGCACTCTCAACACGCATCTTGCATCTTGTAAACAGTTCGTTCTATCGACGTGCAAAACCCATCATGACTATTAGCCAAGCGGTAGTCGCCGTTGGTATGAAATCAATTGCAGAACTCTGTGCTGGGCTTGTACTACTCCAACGATTCATTCCCCTTGCCCGCAAAGGCGGAGCTCTTGCTGATGGATTTAAAAAAGCGATGTTAAGCTCGCTTCTTTCAAGCTCCTTCTCTGCTGAGATTGGTGGAAAAAGCGAAGGCGCTTCAAATGAGATTGGCTATATTTCTGGCTTTTTCTCAGAGATTGGCCCACTCCTTTTGGCCTACTACTTCCCCAAAGTTTATGAATCTGCGGTTGCACGTGCAAAGCTCAAAGAGATAACAATTGATGAAAGCATACAACAAATTACAGGATACTCTCCGCAAGTCTTAAGTATCGAAGTGCTGCAAGCGCTTGGACTGCCACCCTTCTATATAGAGGTCATCAAAGCAACAAAAGATGCACAACGACTAGGCCAGCGAGTGGGGCGATCACTTGAAGAAGAAAAAATTGTGGTAGCCGGCCGTTCTGTCGGCGCAGGAGTGACGCTCTCCTCAGCAATTCAGTCCGGTGACACGACAATGTTCCAACAAGCAATTCACCAAATACAACAGACATACGAAGTAACGACTGATGCAACGATGAATATCGTGAGTGGTATCGATCAGATGTTTCGTGACCACTGTGCCTTAACTGAAATCCAGCTTCCTGATCTTCCTGAATTTGTTCGTACGATAACACCGCTTCAAGAGCCGATAGCAGGAAGCAATGAAGATGATAAAAAACATAAATTCCAAGGCTTCATTGACGAAATCAAAACAGCTATTGAGAATCGTGAGCCCGCTGCTTCAATTCTCACCTCACTGATGGAAGCGATGAAGTTTGGTCTTGATTTCGATCGAGTCATTTTGATGCTCTTTGATGCAACGAAAAAAAACATCACAGCACGAATGGCACTTGGTGTGGAAGGCTTCCGTCCTGGTCTAGTCAGTCGTCCAATTGATCTTAAGCTCTCTACTCCAGAAGTGATTGCACTTCGTGATGCTCGTCCAATATATCAGGGTCAACCACTTCTTGAGCATGGCGAGCCATTTGTTATCGTACCTGTTGGCTCACTCAAAAAAGGACTTGGTGTTATCTATGCCGATCGTAAGCAGCGAGGCACCGATCTGACTGAGCAGGAACGACAAAATATTAGTATTATTATTGACCTTGTTGAACGCGCGGTAGGAGGGCTCAAATAATCATGATAGCCGTCATTGATGATGATCCAGTCATTCATGCAATCCTCCAGAGCATTCTCAGTTCACGTAACTATACGGTTCACTGCTACAGCAATGCACAGGATATCACCGCCATCTGTCAGAACAGTGCGGTACAGGCAATCTTCTGCGATATCAACCTTGGCTCAGAGTCTGGCTTCCAGGTGCTTATGGCAGCGAAAAAAGCTGTCCCCATGCTTCCCTTTATTCTGATGTCTGCGGAGCATGATTCCTCCGAAGGAGAGCAATTTCCATTGCAACCAGATGCTTTCCTTGCCAAGCCATTTACGGTCGACCAAATTATCAACCTTCTGTCGACACTTGGCATTACAGAGGAAGGATGAGACTATAGAGATGGCGTGTCTCTTGAAAGGCCGCGCTCTATAAGCCTGATTCACAATGATTGATTGGTTGTTCTCACTCGATGGTCAATACCTTTATGGTGGTATTTTCTTAATGCTCCTTGGCGGCGCATTCGGATTACCCATACCTGAAGACCTGCCACTCCTACTCGGTGGCGTGCTCCTCCACCAGCAGAAAGCGGAACTCGGCGAAATGTTTCTCGTCTGCTATACCGGGATTATTATTGGTGACATTATCCTCTTTACGATCGGTAAGCGCATTGGTGCCTCTTCACGCAATCGGGGCTGGTTTGAAAGCAAGCTCTCTCCAAAGGTGCTCAGAAAAACAAGGCTCGCCATCGAACGCAAAAGCTTTATCACGATACTCATCGCTCGCCACCTTTTCTATCTTCGAACTGTCACCTTCCTTGCCTGCGGCGCTCTGAAAATGAGCTATACACGTTTTATTATTGCAGACATGTTTGCAGCTCTTATTTCAGCAAGCTTCATGCTCTCATTTGGCTTCATGTTCTCAGATTCGTATGAGTACATTATCTCAGTCTTTAAAACGACAAAGCTCGTCGTCTTTCTTGCAGTTGGGATTATTGTTGTTTGGATCTACCTACGTATTCGCAAAACCAGGCAAGAAAAACTCAAACATGACGTCTCCAGCGACGAAACAGTAGAAGAGCTATAAGGCTCTCAAGTTCATGCCCTCCGCTCCTTTTCTCTCTCGTAAGAAAAGCTCTTAGAGCAGCTATCAGTTCCTCTATGATAAAAATTAGTGCGACAAAACCTCTCATACGAACAACTAAATAGTAAGTACTGCAAAGTACGCCCATAGAATAATTATTCTATGTCAGTAATGATTTGAAAAATGTGTGCCGACTAATTCATCATAGAAGGAGAGGTTATTTTTTATGAGTTCTCTGAGATTCCTTGAAGTTGCTGGCGAGCTTGAGTCTGCAGGTTTAATCTGGAAACCTGAGATTGGTGATGAGATTGCACCACGGCAAGCAAAGAATACAGTCAGCATTCTTGTCGACCCAGAGGGTATGACCCCCCGCCAGCTAAGAGAAACCTACCTCTGGCTACCAAACGTTGAACAGATTGTAGAACAAATAGAGCTTCGCCAAGCTATCCTCTACCACACAGGACTTGAGATAACATCGGGCGAGCTTTTCTACAAAACAGTCATCCGCAGCCAATCAAAACTTATTGAATCAATCGGCGAGAACTTTCGCCTTTCGTTAGGACGCGCGCTCAAGAATCTGCTTGTGGGTAACGAAGATACACCGCTTCACTAAGCATGATTCGTAGGCACTACTCTTCGGCATACTGATAGAGCAGAAAGACCACAAGGCTTACTAATACCGAGATAACGAGGATAAGCTTAAAGAAGAGCACGACGGCAATCCCTGAGACAAGGCCCACCAGTGCGCTCACTTCTCCATTGCGCGACAACCACTCTCGTACAAGCAACACCAGACGTCTGTAGACTTCACGCCACTCAGCACGACTCTTAGAACGAATATATTTTAAGAAAGAGCCAATCATGTCATTATAAGTATATGCTAGATTGCTTTAGTACTACAGTAGCTGCCTGTCAAAGTATACCCCAAAGTTTTTTTGATCTAAGCTCTAGCAAGCCCGATGCTATCGCGTACTACTATCCATCTCATACCCCTTCAGGAGCAATAGAGTGGTTTTCTAGAACACGGCTCGAAAGCCTCACAAGAGTCAAAAAAATCAGAGCTCACCTCCAAAAGCTTGGAGTTTCGACCGGTACAAAAGTTGCGATTATTGCAGGAACACGACCCGAGTGGATGGAGATAGACCTCGCCATACTCTCACTCGGTGCAGTCTGTGTCTCAATCTACCCCTCGCTTCCCCCTGCAGAAATTGGATTTATCCTGGCCGACTCAGAAACAACTGTTGTCTTTGCCGAGAACCAAGAGCAAATTGATAAGCTAACCTGGCTCTCACAACAACCAATTACCCTTCCCGCTCGCGATACCATCCCAGAGACAACAGCGCTCGTCACGATGCAGCATATTGTCGCTATTGAACCACTCTCTGAGGGTACCCTTTCATACACGTCACTAACCGACGTACTTGCGTCTGAACTCACGACAACAACCTTTGACTTTTCTGCACTCTCACGTGACACGATTTCGTCTTTGGTCTACACCTCTGGAACCACTGGTCCTGCAAAAGGAGTCGTACAAACACACGGCAATCACTTAAGCAATGTCGAGCAAGCAATCAGATCGAATATGTTTGCGCTCGATGGTGCCCTCTTTTTGTTCTTACCACTCGCTCATTCATTCGCGCGGCTTATTGCCTATCTTGGATTCCTCTCACCTGCCACACTAAAATTCGCAGGTGTCGCAAGTACGACATCATCAAAGGTCGATCTTGCTCGCGTTGCCAAAGAGATGTGCCACGCTTCCGCTGAAGTAGTACCTGTCGTACCCCGACTTCTTGAAAAAGTAAAAGATTCCATTATTCAAAAGAGTCGTGCAGCAACTCTCGCAGCACGCATACTGTCGGTCACGTTGAGCGCGAGTCAACGAGTGTGGCAGGCCCAGCAGTCTGGTGGCGCACCATCGCTGCTTGATCAAATCATTTTTGCAGCCACTGGTTCTATCCGTTCAAAAATCAAAGAGCAGATATTCGGAAAACGCTATCGCCACGCAATCTCAGGAGGAGCAAAGCTGCCAGTTGATGTTGCCAATTTCTTTTGGAGCCTCGAGATACCTGTTTTTGAAGGATATGGATTAACTGAAACGTGCGTGGCAACCAACGTCAATAGAATCGACCGATATCGCCTTGGCAGCGTTGGTCCTGCATTTGATTATATTCAGACGAAAATTGCTGAGGATGGTGAAATTCTATTCAAAGGACCAAATATCACGCAGGGCTACTACAAGCGGCCTCGTGCAACCGAGGAAAGCTGGGACAGCGAAGGCTGGTTTCACACTGGTGATATCGGTCACCTCGACAGCGATGGGTTCTTGTTTATCACTGACAGAAAAAAAGATCTGATTGTTACTGCAGGGGGAAAAAAAGTACCACCGATTAAAGTTGAGAACCTGCTCATACGTTCTCCTGAAGTCGACCACGCAATTTATTTTGGAGACGGAAAGCCTTACTGCGTGGCACTTGTTTCACTCAACCAAACTGCTCGCACCCTTGACACAGCAACACAAGAAAAGCTTATTGAGTCTATTCGTATCGAAACCAACAAAGAGCTTGCCTCATTTGAAGAGGTAAAAAAGATTGCGCTCATTCCTCAAGAGCTCACAGTTGAAAATGGTATGCTGACACCAACGCTCAAAGTAAAGCGCAAAGTTGTTATCAATACCTATCGTTCACTTATCGAAGCGCTCTACGCTTCATCCTAATTACCAGTACTTCTCAACATGCAGGTTACCTGGCTGCTTCTTTGAGTGGACAGTAAAATTACGATCCAAGAGCAATGATTCGACTTCATTAATCATTGCAGGATTACCGCACATAAAAACATGATCACGGGCTGGATCGAGTGATACAGTGCCATCCAGTAAATAATGCTGCACGTACCCTTTCTTGAACTCATCAGCAACAGGGTCTTCGCGACTGACGACAGGAATATAGGTCAGTGGAGCTCCAGCAGCAATCATGCGATATATCTCTTCTTGATACCCAAGATCTGCTTTATGACGAACGCCATGCAGAATCGTGACACGACGATTTGGATGTTCCCATGTTGAAGCAGTACGAATCATCGAAATAAATGGCGCAAGCCCAGTGCCCGTTGATACAAGAATAAGGTTTTGATCTGCAGGAACATCGGCCAAGGTAAACGTACCAACGATTTTTGGAGCAGCAAAAAGACGCTGACCGACCTCAGCACAAAGCAAACGAGGCGTGAGTGAGCCAGTTGGGACAACTGCAATATAGAGCTCGAGTGCATCTTTCTCTTCAGGCGAGGATCCAATAGAGTACGCTCGCTTAATGATTTTATCGAGGTCAGTTGGCTGCTCTGTTTCAGCAGGCAAGTGCGGAGCTCGGGGCGCTCGTCCCGGCATACCGATGGCTATATACTGACCAGAAAGAAACGAAGGGACACCTGCATCTGGCTTGATTTTAAGAACCATTAAATCAGGGGTTAGTAATGTCCGTTCGACTATTGTTGCATTTTCCATATACTTACAGATAAAAAACTATGGTTAGCGTTGTACTCGTCCATCCACAAATCCCACAAAATACTGGTTCGATAGCTCGTAGCTGCGCTAGTGTGCATGCCCCGCTGCATATCATCAAACCGATACCGTTTGAAATTTCAGAGAAAAAAGTTCGTCGAGCTGGGCTTGACTACTGGCCTCTGGTGAACCTTTCCATACATGAGGATTGGAACTCGTTTACGCAAAGATGCGCTCCTCGGCGATTGTTTTATCTCTCAACCAAGGGCACCACTCCGTACTATGATATTAAATATAATTCAGATGATTTCCTAGTATTTGGCAGCGAAACTAAGGGGCTTGGAGCAGAATTCTTGTCAACTATACCCCAAGAATCCCTCTGCACGATTCCCATGGACGAACCTGGCGTGCGCTCTCTTAACCTTAGCAATGCAGTCTCTATTGTGCTATTTGAAGCGCTACGGCAGCTTCGCACCAATACTCACGGGGGCGATCGCTAGCCCCTTCTGCTCATTACTGACAAGGATACAATGCCAGCGGACTTGGTCGCTCACGTCGTACAAGAGCGCGTTGCTGGTCAAAAAAATCTTGAGAGATATTTACAAGACAGAGCGCATTATCCACACGCTGTGATGCTCGCACCTGCTGAAATTGATCTGGTGAATACACCGCTACCGGTCGATTCAATAGATACATCAGTACATCAAAGCTCTCATCCCACCACGCCTTAACAACAATTAGTGGTCTGTCATGCGATGCGTCTCGAATCTCTTGAACAAGTTTTGGATATGCTTTATGAGTCGCTTTTACGTACATACCTGTTGCCGTGGAGGCAACCAAAACAACAATAAGAAAGGGCATTACCAACTTAAGCTTAACAAACTGAGCACTTCGAATATACTGCGCCTCAAGAATCATGATAGATAATCCGCATGCAAATAATGGCAGCACAGGTAAAGGATATGAATGACGCTTCCCTGATGCGATACTAAGCAGCACGACAAACGCGAAAAAACAGATCACACCACTATGCAGCCGATAGCGCTTTGCAATGAAAACGTAAGGAAGCAAGATCCATGGAAAGCAAGTGCGATGCAGCGATATTAAGTAAAACCAAGGCCCTTCACTATTCATCCGCTCTGAACCAAGAAGTCGCTGTATGTTCTCAATGAACAAGTGCCGTTCAATAAACCCATCTTTACTTGCTCCATACAGATACCAAAGGGAAGCAAGCATAAAACCACTCATCGCATAGACGAGCAGCTGTATTATACTCTTCCACGGGAAAGGCCGTGGTATCGAGAGCAGAATAATTGTTCCTAGAGCAATTAGTAACACCAGTGCAAGAGGACCCTTCGTTAAGATTGCAGCAGCGACAGCCATAGTAAAAAAAGTTGCTGCTATGGGTGAGACATGTCGAAGGAACAGTGCACGGGCCAACAAGAACAACGAGACAGCAATCAAAAAACAAAAGAGCATATCTACTTTTGCATCTGTTGTTTGAGCGAAGAAAAGCCAACTCGTCAACATTATGATAACTGCAAGATACACTGCATCCTCATGCTGATCGATAGGGACTCGGGAATTTGCCAAAAAGAGTCTGGTCAGCAGCATCGTCATCCACAGCACCCCAAGACTTGCAAGTAATGATACAAGACGTGGCACCCAAATTGCTGATGATTGAAAACAGTAGCCAATCGAGGCTCCAAGCCAATGGAAGAACGGCGGCTTTGAAGGCACAATCCCGTTACGGGATGGATACAGAATACTGTCACCATTGAGGATACTGGAAATAACGTGCGCTTCACGAGCCTCAGAAGAGCCCCAGACTGGCACCACAAATATATGAACGAGTTGCGCGATAAAAAAAAGCGCAATAAGCGCTTTAGCAGGATGCGAATTGATCGTACGAAGAATTCCCTTGAACACAGCAAGGAAGTTGTATCACAGCTCTTAGCCGTTCACTACTTTTCTGGCAAGAAAGGATTGCGAACGTGGTTTTCTTCGGTGGATCTCTTTTTTAGCCTTTGCGCGGCCTTCACGGTTGTCTTCTTCGTAGTTAGGTCGCTTCGTTGGATCAAGTCCAAGCTCTGGGCTGAGGTGATCGTACATATGCTCAAGCGCACGTCGCTTTACTCGAGAGATATGGCACCGTGAGTACCCAAGGTCCTGAGCGATGTCAATGAGCTGCTCTTCCTTAACAAAAATTCTTTCAAGCACTTCTTTCGCAAGGCTGTCGAGTTTATCGCGGGCATCGACAGAAAGATTAAGGGCTTCACTTCTAATGAGGATTTCATCAGGCTTTTGTACTTCTGAACCTGTGAGTGCATCAGCAATTTCATAACTTTGCGAGAAACCGTTAAGTAAGTCTTCATCCCCTTCTCCATCGAAAGCGAATGGAACAAGGTGAGAATTAGCAGAGGAAGAGATTGTGCGGATAAGGTTTCCTCTGAGGTGATAAAAGAGGAACGTCATAAAGCTTGCGCCCATGTCAGGAGAGAATCTAGCTGCCGCTTCACAGAGTGAGAGATCAACGATGCTATCTATTTCATTGAGGTCGAGTCGTGCATTCCATCGACGTAAGATACTCTTGGCAAGCTTACGTGCCTTCGCTCGCGAGCGAATAATGACCTTCTCTTTAGCTTCTTCTGAGAGCAAACGGATACTCTTTGGGGCGGCGCCCTTGTTTTCAACCAGAGTGAGCTTGACATTTGGCTTGCTGTTTTTCATACAAACCCAATCAGCCTTGGCTCACCAAATGCTTCACCAAATCATCAGGGATAGAGCAGAATCGTACCCTACCGCCATCCTCCAATAGAATGTCATTATACCCACAAGCCCCCTTATTCCTAAATAATTTACAACCCCTTGAAATCATTATCCCTGAAAAGTCTCAGAGACATTTCAGAGGGGCAAAAATACCCCTTTAGTTTGGCTCAAATTTATGCGAACTAGGTAGACATATGGATGACACTCAAGAAGACCTCTTGCCCCGAGAAGAGGCCGATTTGCTTGTCCTGGAGCACCAGGGATGGGCTGAAAGTATTGCTCGCTCGGTTGCCCGGGCCTGGAACATGGATTGGCAGCTCGACGGGCTCGATGGTGCTGCCATGGAAGCTCTTATTTTTTGCGCCCGCCGCTTTAAACCTGGCTTTGGAGTGCCATTTAAAGGGTACTCTCGCAAGCGTATCCACGAGGCAGCCACTGAGGCGGCCAAAAAGAACCGTGGATGGCGTCGAACAAAAGCTAAAACCCAGGAAGACCGCTCCCGCGAGATCTCTGCACAGCTCCTTGATGTGTTCCCTGAACTACGGGAAGGAGAGCTGCCCGAAACCGACGATGCTGGCTCAAGCGATCCACGTTCTGCAATCCGACAACTCTTAGTAGGAGCAAGCTTACTTGCTGCAAAACAAGAATCGGAAGATCCCCTTCCCGATCAGATCCTTGACTACAAGCGCATGGTAACAATCTTGACGACACTCGATCCGGTGCACCAACTGCTTATGTACCGAGTCTACTGGGATGGCGTCTCACTTCGTACTGTGGCTGCTGAGTGGGATACCGATGGCCTCAACGTCATTCGAGAACATAAAACAATTGTCGATTACCTCTACAAAGAGCTTGCACTTGGCAAACAATTTCTTAACAAACCAAAAGTACGTCCCGGATTAAAAGATAAAGCATTGGAGCTCAAAGAGCTTGGCTCCAGGGGACCATTCACTGACACATTCGAAGGAAAAGGACTTTTATGAACGATAACAAGATCGGTGGCAAAAAAATCTCAAGCGTTCAAGGAACTGAGAGCACAAAAAAAGTCGACAGCTTAGATTCTGTTGACTCAGTAGACAAAGTGCGTGCTGCACAAAGCATCGGTGGCGTTGGTGCCGTCGGTGGCGTCGGCAAGCGCCAAGGCACACGCATTATGTCTGCAGCAGAACGCCAGCAACTCTTTGATATGGTACAAGATGAAGCAGACAAGCTCTTTAAAGATCTGCCTGCTGAAAGACGCAAACTTGTCAGCGATGCCGTGAAGATGGCAATCGATTCTGGCAGCATTGAAGAGGAATAATTCCAAAGCTGCGAATGTTATTTTGGCAGAAGCTACGCGCTACCGGCTATCCAAGGACATCAACGATTTTTTCAACCCACTCTTTGGGTTTCGTATTTTTACTAATCCACCCATCTGCTTTGCTTTCGACACTCATGTGTTCAAGCTCACGCTCTGGTAGATTCGAGAAAAGGATGACTTTCAGTTCTGGTATGGTTTTCTTCAGCATTCGACAGACTTTTGTTCCAGGAATATCTGGCATCTGAACGTCAGTCACTAACAGATCTACTTTCTCTTGAAAGAGATACTGATGAACTGCTGAAGAATTGCTCGCTGTAAATACAGTAAATCCTTTCTCTTCAAGAATATGCTTAAAGATATGCAGTATCATCTCACTATCATCAAGACACAAAATTTTTGTTACACGCTTCGACGTCGCGTCTTGATCACTCGCAACCGCTTGCACTGATGGCGTTTCACGAGTCGGAGGAAAAATTGTTTCTTTGAGTTTGCGAAGCGCTGTTAAAAAGTCTCCCGCAGACTGATACCGATGCTCACGGTTTTTTTCGAGCGCTTTGCATACGAATGTCTCAACATAGTTAGGGAAGCCATACTCTTGTGCGAATGCAGGCACAGGCTGCGTCAAATGCATGATAAGCGTTTGCAAGACGGTATCTCCTGCAAAGGGAGGTTTGCCCGTCAACATTTCATAGACCACACAACCAAGCGAATAGATATCAACACGATGATCAAGATTTTGCTCGCCAGACGCTTGCTCTGGCGACATATACTGCGGCGTGCCTACAGAGACACCATCCATTGTGCGAGATGAGTCATTTTTTTGCTCACGGAGTTTAGCGATACCAAAATCAAGAATACGAACAACATCTGAACCATCCTGTGCTTTTTCAAGCATGATGTTTTCAGGTTTTATATCACGGTGCACAATGCCAGCTTGATGAGCTGCCTGTAGTGTTTCAAGAAGCTGATCAAGAATTCGAATCACTCGTCGCAGCGGCACTTCACCCTGCGCTTCAATAAGCTGCTGCAGCGTCGTTCCGTCACAGAAATCCATTGCCATGTAGTAGGCACCAGTTTCAGTTTTACCAAAATCACGAAGCGCAACTGATCCAGGATGGTTGAAGCGAATAAGCACTTCTGCTTCACGTTTAAATCGATCGATAAATCGTTGATCAACAAGCTCAGTCTTGAGGATCTTGAGTGCATAGGTCACGCCAAGATCGACATGCTTCACAAGATAGACTGTGCCACTCCCTCCCTGACCGAGTTCACGAATAATCTCGTATTTTCCTGCTATAGTATTCATCCCATAGTGTCATCGGCGTTTCCACAAAAAAACTGTAGGAATTTTTTTTAGAAATCAATGAGCAGAGCCCTTAGTGCGGGCACAAATTGCCGACTTGTTTAACGCTGATTTTGGTAGCGAGCAAGTTGGGATTTATAAAGACGATAGACAGCAGCATCTTCAGGGGGCGAAAGCTCTAAGAGCTCTCCTACCTCACCAAGCTCTGTTCCTGCTGCAGCAATATCACCAAGTGCAAAAAGCCCGATAATCAGAAAAATTCGTAGTCCGACGTCTCGTGGCTCCGCTTTGAGACCTTGTCGAGCAGCATCAAGCAGCTCCTCGAACTCAGCCTGAAATGCGTGCAGGTAACATCGTCCCAGCCACCCCAGCGCTTTATCAGGGCGCACCGCGGTTAATCCCTTCAAGATCACTTCAGCAGTATGCAGTTGCCCTACCTGAATGAGATAGCGACTCACGGCATAGAAGCGATCGAAATCTTCGTCACCGTATGTTTTATTGAGGGTGCTGAGCTCAGTGCTCATGAGGTGCCTCGCTTTTGCTCAGCAAGGGTCTCTGAAAACTGTAGCAGCTCTCGCAGCATAGCTTCTTCAAGAATAAGATTTTTTTCCTGATCACGATCAAGGCCTGATGTGTTGGAGCGCATTGCGAGAATATGTTCGAGACGAGCAAAGAGTGCAGGTCGACTTGACTCAAGAGAGAGTGATGTAATCCTATCAGGCAACAAACAGAAAAAAGGTGCTTGTGCAAATGGATCAGGATGAAGCGGCGAACGATCGGTAGTCATAAGAACTTATAATATCTTAGTACCATAAGTTTCTCTGAGCGACCATCCCCTGAATACCGCAAGACGCGCTATCTAAGCAGACGCGCTATGCTGTTCACGGAAAGCTCGTCTATCAATAAAGAACGTAATCAGCCCCTTGCACAGCCCAATTAACCCTGCCAGCAGAAACAGACGTGGCAACACCCGCTGCAGGAACGGCATCGGCTCGCCCGGGCACTGAAAGCCCTGAGTCAAATACCAAGTCACACCAAGGAAAAGGGCTGCGCCAAGACAATCAACAAGGGTGATAAGCAAAAGAGACTGCATGGAAGGTTGATCATCAACGACTGAGAATCGAATAAAAAATTTCGTCTGAAGCAACGTTAATGAACAGGATACCGCGACGATAACACCCATACTCACCGCAACAAAAAGCAACCAAGGAGCAACCCACGCCATCAACACAGATACGTTTAGTTCTTGTGGAAATGAAAGTGTCCAGGGCATGCCACCAACTAAAATACCAAGCAGTGCCACCGCAATAGCACGAGCGATCGTACGACTAGTCCCTGCTGAAACAAACACCACGCCCTCTTCTCGGAGCCGTTCAAGATCAAGCTTTGAAGGCTGGCCATTCATTACAGGGCCTCATGCATACATGCAATGAGTAAACCTTGAAAGCTTTCAATCAACGTAGGAAGGATAACCATGATCGCCACACCAAGGCACACAAGCTTCACACCATAGATAAGCGCAGACTCTGAGATGCGCAAAAAAGATTGCAAAATACCCGCGACGACACCTCCACCCGCTGCTGCAACGAGGAATGGTACTGTTAGTAAAAGTAAAATTCGTAGTGATTCAGTGATAATCATCCGAGTAACCTCTGTGTTAAGACTGTCCAACCATCAACAGAAAGGAAAAGCACAACTTTGAGGGGCAACGATACAATAGACACGGAAAGCCCTTGAAACTCAAGGAGGCGAAATACATGCAAGACGACGAGATCAATAATCAAGAATGGAATCAGAAGAAGTAATCCTGCAGTCATTCCACGAGTCAGATCCGAAACCATAACAAGGATAGCAGCACGGGGCTCATGCCCCTCCAGTTTTTTTTCTAACTGCTGGGTCAGCGCCGTGCGCTCAATACGCTTTTCAAGCTGCTCTTGGTAAGGGCCGCGAGCTGTGGCAACACTTGCCCCAGTTGCGACTTCAAATCGCACAACCGAGATATAGAGCCCAAGCAGTATGGCACAAAATCCAAAGAACATGCCCCGAGCCCCAAGACCAAACATCAGAAATTGTAAAGAAATGATGGACTGCACTGCCCCTCCCACCAGTATAATGGGCAACAGCGTGTCTAATGATTCAAGAGAGTGGATCCATTCCATGACTACAGTAAACCACAGCTTTGCAAATGCAGCGAGATACCTATTACTGATCGGGATACATCTATGCATCCTCCCTCTGGCACACGCCGATACCCGCGAGGACCTCGCTCGGCGGTACCACAACACGAACGATGAGCGAACGCTCTTTCAAAAGAGAACGAAGAAATATATCTCAATGGATGATTGCTACACGCACTGTTTAAGTCAGGCAGCTACGGAAGCTGCTTGCTTGGAAGCGCTGCAAGAGGTCACTGACGCTATGACTCGGCTCGCCGCACAAATGACTCCAACACCATCACCAACATTCATGCCCCAATCAAATATCATCGCAGATCAGGATACAACGGTGTACATAGAGAGACCTTTTTTAAAGACACCCATACCTGTTCAGCCATCAGAACGGCCGATAGATAAACGACCTCCTCGAAATCAATTTACACCGCGACCAGGATTTACTCCGCTCAATTCATTTCAGGGCGGCGATGGCTTCAATCAATAGCGCCTTCTATTCGATAACATTGAGTGCAAAGCGGCCTTCATAGACATGTAATTTGCCGCGTGCCATCTGCTCGCCATTGAGCAACATTGAAACATTATCAGAGAGCTTAAGACCAGTATCCCACAACGCACCTTGAGACATGTACTCTTGCACGACGCTGCTATCAACAGACATTTTACCAAGAATCACAGAAATTCTTGTCATGCCATCGGGGAGCATTGGTTGAGCAGGATTCAAAGATACTATTTCAAGAGCAAGACGACCGTCGGACTGGCACATCCTTGCAGATGCAAGTAATCGCTCTGCAGTACGGATAAAGATAGTGTCAGATACTGGAACCTCAAGATCTATTTTTGTCTCAGGCTGCGTGTACTGCACAAGATCGACAGGCGGCACTGCAAGCTGAGCAACTTCAAAAAAGACAGCAACGGGGCCGCTCGGTAGTTGCGTTGTCGTCTTAGCGACTGGCTGACTTTGACGTTTCCACATTGCATCAAGACGCTCAACAGTAGCTGCACCAAGACCAATCCATACAGATGCTTCATGTCCATGAATCGAACAGGAGATCTGTACAGCACCTGCTAGTGACATACTAAAAGGATCGATGCGTTTATCAAATTTAATATCTATCTGCTCTGAACCAACCCAGGTACTCTTCAATGTTGCCACAAGCCGTCTTCCAAGATACTCAAGAACAATATCGCGGCTTTCAGGGTAAGCGCCTGGAACAATCACATCGATTGCCATGCGAATTGCTTCACGATCAAAGTACATACCAAACGATTCGCCATCAATAGATCCACCGTAACCAAGTTCAAGCCCCTCAGGTATTGATCGTTGTGGGGAGACCTCAGTGACACGTAGCTCTGCTGAAAGAGAATGAAATAGCGGCAACCATTCGGAAGAAATTTGCGGAAACCACCGTTCAGGGCGAGAACGCATAAAACCTTTTGCTAAGGTTGCTTGCTTCACATCAAGGGGCTGGAGAGCCGTTCGCCACTGCCAAGACTCTAATACTGGTTCTTGCTGTTCACTCGTCATACTGATTCCATTGCTTCCTGTAACTCTACTGCACGAGATTGAGCACGTTCAATCCCCTTGGTAACATCTTTGATGTTCCCTTCTATACGCTTGAGCGATTCTTCAACATCTCTTTGGCTGGAAGAACGATGTGTCAGTTCATGAGCAGTCATGACCCGACGAAACGTACCCGTATGCTGCGACTGTAATAACTCTTCCCGTAGAACCTCTAAGCGCATGAGCTCTTCTTGACGTCGCTTGAGCTCTGTCATCACTCGGTGCAGTGCCTGTTGAATCTCGCCTTCACGGTCTTCCACTATCGAGACATCTCTTCTAGGCTTTCACGTAAAACCGTTCCTGCCAAAGGCATACGAACTTCCGGTGGCAGTTGCGCTAAGCTTTGCGCTGCTCGTTGCAACGCATCACCACAGAGGGCATCCCCTGTGAGATAGCTTCCAGCTTCACGACCATCAAGAAGTACTGCAACCGCAACAAGTGCACGATCGCGTGGCGCAAGTGCTTGCATAGTTTTTTCTATCGACATACTTACTCTCTTGTTATTTTTGGCATCTCACCAGAACGCTTGGTAATACGTGGCAAGCTTGCGATACGTTCTTCATCGAGCTCAACCCGCGTTTTTTGCAGGAACCCATACCAGTAACCTAAGAATGCACCAAGACCTGCAATAAGAATAACGCCTCCAAAGATAGTCAACGACAGCAATGAAATCTCTGACTCAGGCACATGGAAGACACCAAGGAATGGAACCATTGGTAACGGTACAAGGATGCCCGCTTCATTCTTAACACCTTTGACTCCCTTAATAGTTCGATCGAAAGTTTGCACCAGAGTTATTTGCACGGATTCTGCAGAAACTCCTGGGACTGCTTTCATCACCATATTAACGATAGCCGGTTGATCAAGCGTAGCACCCTCATCATGCTTTATGACGAGTGAGACACTTGGAACAGTTGCTTGGCCCGTTCGGACAATCGCACGAATCTCTCGCACCGCAGGTACGACACGCAACGCTTCCTCAAGCTCAGCAGCACGAGCACGATCGAGCCGTAGCGCTTCTATATCTCGAGAAGACGGAAGAAATCCTTTTTGAGCAATTGATTCAGAGAACGATGGCTCTTCTCTGCGGGGTAAATTATGCGCATGGAGCAGCACAACCGCTTGTGTATACTGATCGCTTCGAACAGTCACTACGTAACCGCTTTGAGCACCACTAAGCTTCTGTACCTTGCCTGCAATACCAGCTTCAGCAAACAAAGAGACAATTTCTGTTGCCTGCTCTTGGCTAATACCTTCTGCGACATTTTGACTTGAGCAGCCAGTCAACAAGCACAGGCATGCAAACAACAATACAGCTTGCAGCAAGCATCGTTGTAACAAAGGGAAAAATTGAGTGCGCTTACCGAGCTCCACCATGAGCGATTACCGAGACTAAAAATTCCAAGTCTCCAAATCGTACCCAGTCACCATGCTCGAGCACAACAGTGTCATATTGACGCTGGTAGGCGGTCGCATCAGCAGTACGAACAAATACACCTCGCTCACTCTTGAGATCTTGAACAAGAATGCCGGAATCCTCATCAATGGTGAACATCGCATGAGGGGTAGAAATAGTATCATCTTCAAGCACGAGGTCAGTCGCACGAAGCTGCGTACTACTAACGAAAAAGCGTCCTTCACGGAGCTCAATAGAGCTTCCACGTGAGTCAGCAAAACTCACAAGCCATCCAGCAAGGTGTCCAAGCTGGTCGCTGCGCTTCATAGTATCTTTTCCTGCTTCACGGGCAACGGCAGGTGCTTTTGGACGTGGCGCAGGAGCTTCAACTTCACGCTCAAACATAGGCTGTTTCATCTCTGGCTTCATAGCAACCTCCTCTTCATTAACCTTTTCAACAAAAACTTCCTGTGGAACTGCAGCAGGAGTCGCTGACATCACTGGAGCTGCAGGCGCAACTGGTGCTGGGGGCTCAACACGAACCTCAGCTTTCACCTCTTGTTTTGGTTTTGCATCAAAACGAGAGGAACCACCGAATGATAACCCTTTAGAGAATTTCCCTTTACCTTGCTCAACTACAACACGAGGTTTCGGTTGTGGTGTTGGGATGCTCTCAACTTTTTTCTGTGCTTGAGCAAGCACATCAGTATTAAGCTTTGGTTGAACCACAGGTGCTTCTTCCTGCACTGGTGCAGCATGCGCTTCTTGATGATGTTCTTCAGCAATAGGCTCTTCATGAGCTTGCTGCTCTGGAGCGGGCTCCTCATCATCAAAGTCATCAAAATCATCGAAGTCATCGAGATCGTCAAGATCGCCCAGCTCATCGATATCTTCATCGAAATCATCAAAATCCTCTTCTGCGGCTGGAGCAACTTCCATGGGCTCATCATGAGCTTCATGTGTCGCTTCTTCTTCAGCACCGCTTTCAAGAAAATCATCAAGGGGGCTTTGCTCTGTACTCATCTCCTCGTGCGGCTCCTGATCTTCACGAAGCTGACGAATTTGATCATTGAAATCTGATGCTGATGCAGTCGTGGTTGTTTTTTGGCGAACCCTTCCGGTCGGCGTTGCCGACGAGCTTCCCGTGTCTGACTTCAGATCAGTACCAAGACCAGCTCCACACATGCGACAACGTGTCGACATTGCAGGAACAAGACTGCGACACTCAGGACATCGTACGAAAGTTAATTCAGTTGTATCGGTTGCCATAAATTACCTAAACGTATGCATCAATAAAAATCCACCTACTAACACGAGGAAAATCGCTGCAAGAATCACGAGCAGCATCACTAATTTCCCCTCTCGACCTGAACGTTTATAGGCAATATTGAGTGCTTGAAACGTACCAGTAGGCTTTCTTTCACGAAGAGGTTCGTCAGGATCAGAAAAATCCTCAAATGTTTCTTCACGGTTCTGAGAAAAACTATCAGCTGTATCAGCTAAAACAGCTCGTGGAGCTGCAAGTGGCTTAATTTGCTGCAGAGAGTCCTGCAATTTGTTAAACGTTGTTTTAGATCCTTGCGATGCTATAAACGACTGTTCTTGCTGTTCATTATAGCAAAGCGCCACGGTGATGCCGCTGCCAAAATCAAAAACAATCGGTTCATCTTCGAGGCGAACAGGCTCCCCTCGTGAGAGTCGACCAAAATCATAAAGTGTGCCGTTGGTACTTTGGTCCGTAACGATGACTTGCCCCGACTCATCTAATCGGAAACTGCAATGCACTCGGGATACGTGCGGAGCTCCAAGCCACATATCAGACGTTGGATCACGTCCAATCTGCACTTGACCACTGCCGATATCAGGAATCACTAAACGAGCAGGTCGTGCAACTTCTGACACAGAGATAAGAATTGGATACCGTCGCGCACTTTGTGCACGAGTCCGTACAATACCGAGAGCTGATTTCTCAATCGAGCGCAGCTGCTGCTCTGAGACAATCCCCATGAGCGTCGTATCACGACCAAGCACAATAGGAACTGCTGGCGGAACGGCAACACGTCCAGAGACCTGCTGATCATTTACAAATGATCCATTGGTTGAACCAAGATCCTCAATCCAGAACTCATTATTTTCAAAACCAATCCGTGCATGCTGTGCACTAATATCAGGCTTATCAAGGCGCATGACACATTGCTTTGCACGCCCAATATAAATTGGCTGATTTTTATCGAATGAAACAACAAGCTGAGGCGTTCCTAGGACAAGCAACGCTGGAAATTTTGGTTGCACCATGGTCGTCGCTTGACGAAGCACCCTGACACCAGCTCTATCTGGTGGCTCTGTATCACGAATGAGGAGATCGGTATCAAGACAACGAATGAAGAGCCCAAGGTTTCCCACCTCAAGCTTCACCGATGATTCATAGAGTTCTGCTTCTTCTGAAGGCTTGCTCGCATCGCGGGACACTTTCCGAATGCGGAAAGAACGACCAAAGTCTCTAGCGACTTCAAAGCTATACCCAGCAGCGACCATGTCATCAATAATGACGTGACAATCATCATCACCACCAATCGTGGCAAAGGGACGGCGTATCATCACCACCTCTGCAGCACCATCTTGAAATTGTATCTCTATCGCAAACATCCAGAATCTATTACCCTACCCATTATTCCAGGTACGGATGAAAACCTTAACACTTTGAGATTCGCTAAAATCTTGAACCTGTTCAACTGTTTCGGTATACATAATGGAGATTCTTTAATTTTTCTATCAAAAGCTGTTTTAATTTCGTACGATACAGGCAAATAGTAAGGCTGAAACCCTATGCAATCGAAAAAAATCTTAATTATCGATGATGACGTTACCGCCCTCGATATCGTTGACTTCCTCTTCGAAGACAAGGGGTTTGAAGTCATACGACGAACGGATGGGATCTCTGCCCTCGACTGCCTTGAAGAAGTTGCAGCCGATATTATTCTTATTGACTTGATGATGCCCCAGATGAATGGGCAAGACTGCATTCGCGAGATCCGCAAACGTGGACTAAATACTCCGATCGTTGCCTTTACCGCTCTTGATGATCCTGAAGTACATCAAGAAGCTATGGACGCAGGTGCAAACCTTGTGCTCACCAAACCATGTAAACCTTCAATACTGGTGGGTCAGATCGAAGCACTTATTGCTTAGAAGCATCACTTCCCTATTCTTACCGCTCATCAGAACGTGGTACTCGCTGCTGCATCAACTGTGTCAGTGCTGTATACGCGCGTTGCAGTGCATCCTCAGAGCTAAGCACCTCTTGATGCATCTCTATCGTAGCGTTATCTCGCCGAACGGCAGGACCTGTTGTACGCACCGCAAACTCATCAGAGAGAGCGGCAGGCAAAGAAGACTCAAATAGTTGACGAACTAGTGCCTGCGCACCAGTCGCAGGAAGCCCCGCAGTAAGGAATTGCTGATAGCTCTCTTGGAGGAGCAGTGATGTAAAATTAGCAGCCATAACGGCCGCAAGATGATAGCGTGTTTTCTCTGATGGCTTGATTTCAAATGTTTGCGCACCAAGAAGTGATGCAAGTTGACGTGCAGCAATAATCGCCCTTGCCTCCCCTTCAAGTGCACACAGGACATCACGAAATGATGTATCAGAACCAATACTAATCGCTGGATGAAATGATGCACCACATAACCCACGCTCTGAAAAAAGAGTACTACTTATGACTCCTGAACAGTGCAGATAACAGGGATTAGCTCCTTTCAAATGTGCAGCAACTGCCTCAGTAACTGCTCTCAATGCGTCATCACTGACTGCAATGATCACAACAAGATTCTCTTGCTGTGAAACTTCCTCAATACCTGCAAAGGTTCGTGATGAAACAAGCGTTGCGTGCTTTGGACCAAGTACTCGACCAAGAGCTTGTGCAAGCTTGCCGCTACCAACAATTGTATAGAATGGCTCAGACGTAGTTCCCATGCCGTAAGTTTAAGCATTGATTCAAGCAGAGTCGAATCGCTTTGAATCGTTGCACGGGCTCAAACCCTCCTAATTTAGCCAGCTCTTCATCCAGCTCCAGATAAAGGACTCCTGGTTTGTCATTATTGCCAATGAGCCCTGAGACTGAAGAGACGCGCTCTCCAAACATCACGGTTTCATCGCGTTTAATAGGAATCTGTGACTGCAATGCTTCTAAAATTGGATTGTCATTACTTTGGTGATTGAGCTTTGGAATAGACTTGTATGCATCAAGCGCCCGTTCACCAATACGCAGCCGCGGTATCAAGTCATTGTGCCCGTTTCCTAAAAAGACACAGCCACGCTTAAAGCCCGATGCTGGAATACAATCAATGACAAGCATCTGCAGTGCTTCTGGTGAGGTTTGTTGAGGACGAATCAATGAATAGACTCTCAATAGACGTTGCTGCATATCCTCAGGCACTTTTGAAGCAGCTGCATTTTGATTAAATTGAAACTCAGCAAACTTGCGGTTTGCAATCTCAAGGCTCTTTTCAACAGAGAGCTCTGTATCAAGACCAAGATAAGGAAGCTCTTTATAGTTCTCCGCAATCTTGGTTACTTTTTCTTGGAGCAATTCTAATGCCTGTGGCCCAAGAATATCAGTTAAATCACTGGTGATAGATTCCCAGCGCCTAGTTATAAGAGGAAAATTATCAGGGTCATTCATCGCTGCAAAGGATTCACTGAGACCAGCAATAATGGCAAGTTGCCGGCCAAGCACTGAAGCTTCGGCTTCTTCCGGTGAGTGCGCCAAGCCAAGCCCAATCCGAAGATCGCACGAAGGATTCCTAAGAGTGATTTGCGAAGCAATTTGTCGAGGAGAAAAACCTAAAACACGGTGCAAGATGGTTTCAATATCTTCTTCAGACTCAGAGACTGTTTGCAATGCTTTTGTATAAATTCGTGGATAGTTCCATGCAACCAATGCAAGTCCAAGCTGTCGAACCATCGCAACCGAATATGCTAGATGAGCATCAATTCCCTGCTTCTGAGCAAGAATCTCTGCCGTTACACAACTAATCAGGCTGTGTCGCATACGAAGCGCTTGTGGCTTTAAGACATTTGAAAAGGCATTGCTATGGATAAGGTCATCCATTTTCGACATGACCTGATCAACTTTATCGAGTGGTGCTTCAGAGAGCAGCAACATCGGATCATCAACAAGCTCGGCTTCTTCAGTTGCATATTTAAAAAGATATGAGATCAACCCTACATCGCGTTTAATTTCATCTAACAGCACCTTGCGGTCGCTATTAAACTCACCTTTGCGAATGCGCTCTTGCAGACTCTTAACGGCTTTGCGATTAATTGGCATCCACCCTTCAAGCATGTGGTCCATTGGCGTTTTAGTCTTTGGGCCACCAGCAGGAATCTGGACTGTTTTATGCTGAAGGACTTGTCGTTTCACACTCACGTATAAACTATCGGAATGAGATAGAGATAGAATAAGCAAAACTTTGCACTCGGACCTCTAAAAGCTTTAATTGTTTGAATAATTCATAGGGTTTCCGATCAGAGTCAAACAAAAATAGTTAGACTGATACGAATTTTTCGTATGACTGCAACCAGCGTTTCCATACGTAAGGCGCAAGTATTATAAGGAGCACTGAAAGTAAGCACAGAAATGGCTTGAGCGATGAGGCTACATAGTGCGCTTTGATTGTATGCGTGCCAGCAGAAGCGTTTACACCAAGAAATCCAGGACTAACCCATACAGATGGTGTCGGTATGCCATCGACTGTCACCTTCCAATTCGGATGAAATCCATGTGCAAAGACAACAAGCTGTGGTTCACGAAGTGTAACACGTCCTTCGACATGCTCTGCATCTGTTTGCGTCACCTCTATTGAAGAGGCTCCAGGAATATTTGGAACCTGCTTGTATCGCTCAACCCATGAGCGCATTAAATCCGTCTGGCCTCTAAAATTATCTGAGCGAAGAAACCGTGCATCACCAACAAACATACGAGCAGAAGCACGACCCCAAAGTGCATACTTCCCTCGCCTCATAAGAAGCGTAAAATCACTTGGAGGCGGGCTCCATGAGGCGGGTGAAAGAATGGTGGTGACACCGTACAGATTTAAATGAGCAAGATTATTGGGATTTAGATCAAAGAGCGTTTCTCCTGCAAGAGCAAATGCATGGTAGAGAATACTTCCTATAATAGGAGCTCCCGTTGCCGTTGTGGTAACATCAAGGGGCACAAAGCCAGCAATCTTTAACTCTGGCTGCCATGTATGCGTTGCACCAGTATAGAACCATCCATAGGGTTGACGTCGAGCTGCCGCAAGTACCTCTTGCAGGGCAGTATCACCATAAAACTGCTGAGCTGCAATTTGGTGACGCTGCCATGCAGTATCATACATCTGCTGTCGCTCAAGAAAAGCAGGACGCATTACAAAAAAGATCAAAAATAAGCCAAGCAGTCCAGTTGCAGCAGAGCGATGAAACCAACGACACAGCTGTGCGAGTGGATAGGCAATCAAGATAACAGCGCTCAAATGCACACCAACTGCAAATCGGTGCACATGCAGGTTTGCAAGTACTGGTAACGAGTTCAGGAAGAAACCCCATATTTCACGTCCAGCACAAAGGGTAAAAAACAGAACAAAGATTGCAAGGAATGAGCGCTTAAGCTTTGGTGCAAATGGTTGTGTAAGACTCATTGCAATACCAATAAGCAAACAGATAGTAAGCACTGGAAAACGATCATTATCGAAGAGCTCTCCATCAATCAACAGATTCCACAGATAGGCAATCCCCCGTCCTTGATATTTCCATCGAGGCTCAAGTGCACTTGGATTGATGTAACGCCCATCTTGCAAGACGAACCACCACTGGTGCGCCGTTGCACCCACAAGCACGCATCCATACACACAGCTCCGATAGAATCGTTGCTTGATATTATGCACACCTTCACTGACAAAGAGTGCCGCACAAAAGAAAAACAGAACGAATGCAGCAACAACGTGACTTCCAAATGTTAATACACTGAACAGAAGCGCTAGACCAATCCCCTTCCCCGTTGTCATGTACTTATAAAAGTACCCAATACCCAGCGGTAAAAAAACCATCGCCCAAAGCTGTGTGATGATACCAGTTGTTCCAAACGTATAGTTCTGTAATCCCAGACCATACTCACCGCCATCAGAAATAAGACTTGCTGCAAGTGCAGCACATGCTGCTTCAAGACGTGGGAGAGTCAAAAGACGTAACCCATAAAACACAGAGAGTGGGAAAAGAATCGCAAGAACGATAGAGCTTCCCAAGAGTACCTGCGGAATCGAGAAAAGACCTCCACAAAGGCGATACAGACCATACACAATTTCGTATGGAAGATATTGATAAGAACGAAACAGCGCAAACCCAAAAGGAGTCGCTTCAAACCAGAAATCAAACAGACTGCCGCCATTGCGAACCGCGCTATCAAGTGCTTGCAGAATACCAAGGTGAAACGCAGTATCGCTGTACTGAATCTCTGGAAAAAAGATCTCAGTTCTCATGCCCCATGCAATAGGCAGAACTGCCATCAAGAGAAGGCAATAAGACCAAAACTTCTCTGAGCGCTCACTCATCAACAGCGACTCGGATTAGAATTTAAACTCAGCAGCCAACTGTGGCAAAAGCTCACTGTTTGGCGCGACTTCCTTCAAAGAATCATAGTAATCCTTGGCGTCTTGATGCTTACCTGCACGCTCAAGAGTTCGTATGAGCTTACCCCATCCAAGAGCTTGTTCAGGCGCAACACGAATACACTCCATAAAATGATCCTCTGCAGCAGCGAGATCTTTTTTCGCAAGTGCAATCTCTCCTGCGTTAAAGCGAGCTGCCCATGTAATAGATTTTAGCTCAGGAAACATTGCGTTATAGCTGTCTAGAGCTTGATCAAGTAAGCCACGCTGCTGTGCTGCCCACCCTAACAAGAACCGAGCTCTTGTATTTTTTGCATCGAGCGCAACTTCACGCTGAGCAATATCCATTGCTTTTTTGAGCGATACAGCATCCCCCTTGGCGTCATCGATCAGCTTATTCGCTGCATTCAGCGGTGTTGTCTGAAATGATTCAGGTCGTTTTGCAACGTAAGTCCCAAAAAAAGAACCAAGGAAAATTGCAACAATTACAAAAAAAGCTATTTGATTTTTATTCATATGGTCAATCCTCAGATGTAATCATTTTAAAACCAGTATACCGGTACCACTGTTCAGACGAAGGAGTGGTGGCACCCCGATACTCTTCCCTATTTCATCAATATTGAGTAGTGGGAAAATCCTTTTTTCTTGCTCGCCGAACACAAGGTGTGTCACTCCGTAGTCTTTAAGTGCAGTTGTGTAAATAAGAACGAGCCGTCTATCTTGTTGCATAATAGCATTCATGAGTTCTTGGTAGCTGCGAAGATAGCCACTTAATTTTTGTTCGACTCGTTGCGCACGAAATCCTTCCTGCTGCAGAGGACTATTGTAAAGCATCGCATGGCGAGCCCATCCACAGACGCCGAGGCGACCTGAAAACGCTGCGATACGACCAGACCAGCCGAAATCAAGTGGCACCGCTGCAGAGCCAACACCACAAAGCTCACCAATCACAATACGTTCACTCGATGGCAAGTGCCGCAAGTACGCTGTCAAAGCTGCATCGCTTGGATAGCGTCTATTAAGTTCAGTAAAGCCATCAATAGTCTGTTGCTGCCATGCACGCTGCGAACGATTTTGAAAACCAGCAATATGAGAAAGGCTAAAGACAACAATGACAACACATCCGATAACGATAATTGGCATCTTTAATTTTGCCTCAGTCACTGCTTCGGTAACAGCAAGTGCGAGTGCTAGCGGAATTAAAATATAGCCTTCAGGCCAGAAGCGTAGTGACATCTGGAAACGTATCCATTCAACACGTGAATCCATCTTATGATCAAACGCGATAACTTCAGGCATCAACCAAATAAAGAAACTTGTCGCTGCGAACAGAGCAAGCACTGATTGACGATGCTTGGGATCGAGACTATTCGGTGCGCAGCTAAGGAACGTCAATGCTGCAAAACCGACCATCACTGCAAGCGCTGGTCGACCATAGATAAAAGCAAGAGTGCCTGCAATAAGGCTTAGCACCCACACCCAATCTGAAGCTTTCGTGCGGTCGATCAGCGCTTTGACGGCACCGTTTCTAAAAAGCACCGCAGCAAGAAACAGCGCCATACAGACCAGCACCGAGAGATTAAGGTTTAGAAACGGCACAAGCTTGCTGACAATATCACGACCAGGTACCACAAACTTAACTTCACCTGATGGCAAATAAAGCTGACTAGCAAAAACAGCCGCTGTGAGCGATGCATACAGTGCATTCAACAACAGCCGTTTGATTAACGCACCTTCTTGACGCACAACAAGCCAAATAAAATATGCCACGACAAAGCCACCGATGCTGCACAGGTTCACAAGGATACTGCCAGGATGGCTGATAAGAATTGCGGCAAGCAGTGCACCAACAAGGGAAGCACCAAACAAGGTCACACGCTCTGACAATACCAACGCAAGAAATGCCCCCCAGAAAAGCACCTGCAGAAAGTATGCTTGAAAATAAGCATGGTTATCACCAATCATCAGGAGCCATGCTGGATATTGATTATCAGTATACTTAATAACCTGACTGCTGAGTGTCCACCAGTTCACACCAGCACCTGACAAGAGCCCGTTTAATCCCAACCAAAATGCCTGTGCATGAGTGCCAACAAGTGTTAAGAGGCCAGTAAAAACACTCAGGCAACCAAGAGAGAATCGATTTTTTGCCTGCTGGCCGAACCACAGGATCCATGCAGCGACTAATGAAGTATAGAGCGCAGTATAAAAACTCTCTGAAAGAAGAAAGAACACGCCTCCTGTGTCTGCATTACCAAACCACG
>JBILLA010000062.1:0-11762 GCA_044376365.1 Bdellovibrionota bacterium
AAGCATCATTTCGATAAGCACCCCTGTGTCATTGCACGGGCAAGCTCATCGGGAATAACGAGGAAATTTCTGGTACAGGGTAGCTTGGATTGCTCAATAACTACAGGAAGTTAAGAGTGACTAAGAAAATTTCTGGTACAGGGTAGCTTGGATTGCTCTCCTTAGAGCCTCAATCAATCAGAAGATATAATTGGTACAAGGTAACTCGGATTATATAATACTTTTAGTAGGTTAAATCATATTGAAAGTTACCCTGTACCAAGATCTTCTTTCGTTTAAATATTTTTCCGTTAAAAGCAACCAGTGTAAGGTCTTCCTACTTACACGCAAAATTACTCTTAGGTAACATTGCCATTGACGAGTTGATCCTTGAAATTAATTTAGTGTTCTGGGAGCTCTGCTGTTTTACGTAAGTTTTTTGTGAGCTAAACTGATTTTCGAGCGCTACCAACAGTGAACTATTAGTTCTATTGATTTGTGTTAATTTAGATTTCAAATCAGAGATATCTTTTGAAACACTTTTCTTGCTGCATGATTTTGCATTAGAACTGCAAGTTAACCAATCGACTGGCAGTCTTAGAGAAGTCTTTTGATACGCAACATAGTTACGTTTTAACAACGAGGCAAAAGAGTTGGCTTTGGACTGAGCAGATGTTTTCTTGGATCCAGAAAGAGACTCCGAGAGAGTAATATATTTTTGAGCCACTAAAAGACCTCTGTCTCTTAATGTTCTTACATTGTTATCAATTAGGACCCTTGATTTGATATAAGATTTAACTTTGCACTTTGATATATTTGTTGTAACAGGCGTTACTTGGAATGGAGGTAAGTGAGCACTGCCCTCAACTAATATCTCCTTAGGGCTAAACCTGTATCGATCTTTTTTGGGCGTAACAAGATAACTTTCTCCAACGACACCACTAATGAACGAATAGGTTCCATCTGTTTGGGTTATCGCGCTTCCTAGTCCAGAGCCGTTTACATATACATTTGGCAATGGAGTTTGAGCAAAATTAATAGAACCAATAAAGCTGCCTGCTGGAAGAGTTGGAGTAGCAGTCGCAACTGGAGTCGATGTCGCCACTGGGGTAGCTGTAGGTGTTGGTGTTGGAGTGAAAATAAAATCAATTATTAAATCAGATTTGCTGCTTTGTTCTATATTTGAAGCCGAAATTGTATTAAACGCTGCATCTAAAAAACTTATTCCTAGATTGTTTATATCCGAATCATTACTAGTAGCCGTGCCAGTAAAAGATATCCTAGCACTTGTAGAAGACAAAACAGTAATAACAGTTGATAATCCAGATGGAACGTTACTGGTAGAATAGTGGACACCTTCTGTAAAAGTTCCGCTACTTTGAACGAATGTAACATTTTTTAACGTTATATCTATTGTATTTGATATAGACCCGTTATCCGCCAATGCTTCAGTAAAAGTACCGCTCGCATAAGAAACTTCGAAATCAACTGGGAAAACTGTCAAACTATTTTTTGTCGCGCTTGTAGTATAGGCAAGATCTGTATCCTCATCAACGAAGATAGATGTGGCCCCGGGGACTGACGACTGCGTTGTAGTAGATGATGTTGTAGAAAAATTTGATTGCCCTAGTACATATAACGGTGACTCGCCATCAGTAACACTTGAAACGTCAAAAATTAATACTCGATTATATGTAGCATCAGATACATAAAGCCGTGAATTGCTGGGAGATAGAAATAATCCTAACGGCTCTGAAAAACCATTAGATGTGCTACCAACAGCAAAATCTGTGTAGGATACTTTACCTAGTATATTTACTGCCGCTTCGCCGTTTGTCAGTACGGAAGTATCAAAAACTAAAACTCTGCGATTTACGGTATCAGAAACAAATAATATTGTGCCATTCCCATTTATTGCGACACCTTGCGGATCTATTAATCCTGCTTGAGTGGTAGCACCGTCAGCGGTAATAAAATCTGGTTGTCCAAGTACACTTGTTGCCGCTTCTCCATTTGATATAGACGTTACGTCAAATACCAAAACTCTATTATTGGTAGTGTCAGCAACATACAAACGATTATTAACTGCGTCGAATGATAATCCTGATGGCTCACGTGTTCTTACAGCACTTACAACTAATTCAGAAGAGGTAAAGTTGGCTTGCCCAAGAACGGCGGAAGCATTTTCACCATTACTAATAGACGAAACATCAAAAACTAGAACTCTATTGTTGCCTGTATCCGCTACAAACAACCGCTGGCCAGTGCTATCAATAGCTAGCTGACTAGGTGCGCTAAGTTGATTTTGAGTTAATCCCGAGGAATTAGAGTAAAAATCTGTTTGGCCAAGAACAAAGTCAGGTTCAAAATCAGTAATCTGATTTTCAGATGATAAGTTAAAAACTAATACACGATTATTGGCTGTATCTGATATGTATAGTTTATGAGAATCCGTATCTACCGCTACGCCAGATGGGGTATTTAATCCAAATTTATTGGGGCTATTATCAACCCCTGATTTACTAAATATAGGTTGCGGATCACTATAGCTGGAATCATCATATTGACCAATTAAATTTGTTGCAGGCTCGCCATTAGTAATCGAAGCAACATCAAATACGCTTACTCTGTTGTACGTTGATTGTGCGGCATACAGTAAATTATTTGCTGTATCGAACTTAATTCCCTTTAATTGAAATAGAACTGAAGAATTGACACCAGATACTGAAGCTGATGTGAAGTTTGATTGCCCAATGACGTTAATAGCGCTTTCTCCATTTGTTGTAGTTGCGGCATCAAAAACTAAGATTCGATTGTTGCTCCCATCTCCCACAAATAAGTAGTCATTAGCAGAATCATATGCGACAGATACGGGATACGACATGCCTTCCGCAGTTGTTGCCTGTGTTGAGGAGGTATAATCAGCTTGTCCTAATACCGCAGTTGCAGCTTCGCCGTCAGTGATTGAAGAAATGTCGTAAACAGTTACTCGATGTGCCTCGCTTTGAACTACAAACATTCGGTCAGTTGCCGTATCTATAGCTATATCTTCAGGCCTATACATGCCAGTTTGCGTGACTGACGAAGATCCAGATGTAAAGTTTGATTGGCCTAGGACATGTTCGGCATCTTCACCACTAGTGATTGATATAATATTAAATCCAAGTACCCTAGAGTTATCATAGTCTGCCACAAATAAAATATTTTGGTCGCTCGACAGAGCAAGGCCCCTTGGAAATCGCAATCTAGAAGCTGTTGTTCCAGATGAGCCAGTGTTACCCAGCACTCGAACTGAAGCTTCCCCATTAGTGATTGATGATATATCGAACACTTGTATTCTGTGATTTGAGGTATCTGATACAAAAAGGAGTCTTGAAGACAGGGCTATTTCTACTGATACAGGACTATTAAATTTTGAACTAGAAGTACCAGAGCTGTTAGTTAAAAAATTAGATTGTCCCAAAACAAAGTCAGGAGTTCTATCAATCAACTGATCGGAGCCATTAAGATTGTAAACAAGCACACGATGATTTGACGAATCAACAACATAAAGTCTGTGATCTACTGTATCAATTGCAATATCGAATGCCTGATTGAACCCAAATTTATTAGGAGAATCATTGGAACCATTTTTGGTATAAGCGGGCGTGGGGCTGCTAGGCGTTGTATGATCGTACTGACCAATTTGAGTTGAAGCGCTAACGCCACTTACGGTTTCTGACAATGCGTAATTTGCATTAAATCCGCAAACTAGCATTAGGAGGAGAAAATATTTTTTTGCCATTTATATAAAAATGAATATTTCTAGACGTGGTACATCATTACTAAAAACGTGATAATACCCAAAAATGATACACCTAATTATTCTATGTGACTTTCTAACCTATGAAAATATTAAATGCATACCTAGGCAATATTGATTTTTGGTGAGCCACGCGACATTTAATAAAAAGTAGTAGCCCGAAAGGACGGGCTACTTTACTACCATATAAGGTACTACTTAAAACTGCCTTAAAGTAATGCTCCCGGAAGTTAACTCTGCTAAGCATGATCGATTGAAGTACTGTTGCATGATCTTGATAGTTGAGTAGATATAATTGGTACAAGGTAACTCGGATTATATAATACTTTTAGTAGGTTAAATCATATTGAAAGTTACCCTGTACCAAGATCTTTGTGCAGAAAAAGAAATTAGCCGAGGATTCTAATTCTCTATCGTCGATAACTACTATTCCCTGCTCCTTAGAGCCGCAATCAATGAGAAAAGCTTCAATAATCATGGTCATTCTCATTTTTGAAGTTGAAAGAAGTCTAAACATCAGTTCATCAGAACATGCGTGATTTGATTTTAGCCTCGTTACTATTTCAGTCATGACTTGTTAACGAAGAGATATTTTATTTTGCACTTTTCGTTTTGCAAAACGCCTTAGCTCTCTTGGAGCAATCCGAGCTAAATCAAGTGGAAAACTAAATCCTAATCGATCCATCTCGGCTGCAAGATAACCAATTTCTAATGGTTTTTTTGCCTCGAAGATCGATTGAACATCATCTAGATCTTTGTAACGATTTGCGAATAATTTGGCCAAAATTATGTCCTCTGCTGTTAGTGTGGGTACCGGACCAAATCCAAAATCCATTAAATTTGACTGTGCTCTTCTAATAGCATTTGCAAACCAAGGGAACGGTGGAAGTAACAAATCAACACCCGGCATCCCTTCTTCACCTGCCCTTCCGACGAGCATGTATACTTCTTTAGATTTTTTATTCATCGAAGGCGAGCGTGTAAGTTGATGCAACTTCACTTCCCCTACTCCTAAATTTAGCTTTTCTAAAAGCTCTCGTCCTTTATCGATCTCCATACCATCTGCAAGGAACAGAAAATCTGCGTCTTTAGTAGTTCTAGTCTCTTTTCGGTAGAGATCAGCTGCCAATCCACCGCCAACTGCAAACATACAATCTAAATTGTTAAGTTCCTCTGACGCAGCTTTGAATATTTCGCTTAATTTCATTTCTTCATCACCCTTTTGGCGTGACTATTCATACATCGTCTATCATCTAAATCTTCAAGTAGATTTCTAGCACGAAACTGAAACTGTTTTGCACGTTGGGTGATTTCAATGGCTTCTAACACTTCAGTTATTTTAGAAACAATTTCCTTAGCAGCCTCACTTCTAATTTTATAACAGGTACGATTACTCTCTCTTTGAACCGATAGGACTTTCTCTTGCATGAGCCAACTAACCGCCTGTTGTACTGAACCAATTACCAGATTTGCTCGGTCTGCAATGACACTAAGCGAGACTGGTGCGTCCGCTTGATTGAGTATTCGTAAAACTTGAAATCTAGAGCGAGGGTATAAAAGATCTTCAGCATTCATATATATATCTTATATAAAAATATAAGATTTTTAAATATAATTCTCATAACATGCTGATTAGATTAATATAGTTTGTGTTCAATTCATAGAAATTAACCGAGGATCCTAATTGTTTATCTTTGACAACTACTATTCCCCGCTCATTCCTTAGAGCCGCAATCAATGAGATATAATTGGTACAAGGTAACTCGGATTATATAATACTTTTAGTAGGTTAAATCTTATTGAAAGTTACCCTGTACCAAGAGATGATATATTGTTTATATTTGCTCTTTTATTCTAGATTGGAAATATTCCTGAATCAAATCAATTAGTTAATGTAAGTCACAAATCTTAATTACACTTCATAACAACTGTAATTATAAAAAAATTAATGGGTAAAAATGAAAATTAACCATGACTCAAACTTTGATTGGATTCAACCTTGTTTGACAGCAATTAAAAACCACAACATAAATCACAGCACTGGCGCCCATATGGGTCGTACAATTGTTGGTCTTATTGGTGCAATTATAAACGATCCGTCACTTTCTCATGAAAATGTAATTTCCGAGTCAACAGAAGGTTCATCAGGGTTTGACCCTCAGTCAGGGGAAAAAAAAGAGATTGATCTTATAAATCTACGTTCAAATTTTGGACAAGCACTTGATAAAGTGGGATTAAAATTGGTTTCGGATGCTGAGTTTATTTCTGAAATCGGTGGGACAACTAAAGTTGATAATGTATTTATATTTGTTGGCAATCAGAACCGGTTTGATAATTTTGTTAAAACACTTGATCGCAATCAAATTGAAAATAATCCAGAACTTCGGGATCTAATCAGTGGAGTTATTGAAGATACTTCTAGATTAATTTGTTCGCCTCAGAGTACAGGTGAGTACCGTGCCATTGTAGATGCTGTGAGACCTCTATTTGAGAAACTCGATAATTTAAATATGGCAGAACAAAAAAACATGTTTCGCCCACTTGTTGATGCGCGTGATGGTAACTATATTCCAGAGTATCTACAAGCACTGCAACAACAATTGGTGCAAGATCCTAACAAAGGTTTTACTCCAGAAAATTGGATATCAGATCCTGCTCCAGATGACTTTCCAAATCGTTGGAGTAAAGCGGTTGAACTTGTTTATTCTTTAAGTGAAAACTTTACTGCTATGCATTTTCATTCTCAATTAGTAAAGCGCCTATTAGAAGCCGCTCGTTCTTCACTTGCAATTCATAGTGAAGCTAAAATAGCTGTTACCAATGGTACTGCAACTTCAAATCAGAATATGTATGCAAGAGAGTATATCGGCGCAGCACTTGATACTGCGATTACTAAGCTTGAGCCACTAGAATCGCCTTTTTGAGGAAACGGTGACGCTACTGCTCTGTAGCGTTACCGTTTTTTATAAAGCGTCAATATTAATCAAAAATATATCTCTAAACTTGTAATGGGTGGAGTCTAGATTTCTTTTAACCTTAATGTCTAAGACTATAGTAAAACTGTTACACCACCCTTTTATTTAGATATATAATTGGTACAAGGTAATTCGGATTGTATAATACTTTTAGTAGGTTAAATCATATTAAAAGTTACCCTGTACCAAGATCTTCTTAGTCTTACAAATACAAAGATTACTAAGGCAAAGAAGACTTGACGGTAAGAGAAACTGCATAAAAATGTAAAAAAAACTGGTAAAAAAATTTATTGGTACAGGGGAACTTTCAATATAGTCTAAACTACTGAAAGTATTATTTAAATCTAGTTACCTTGTACCAGTAATATATCTTCATACGCCAATTAGCGCCAGAAGCATCATTTCGATAAGCACCCCTGTGTCATTGCACCGGCAAGCTCATCGGGAATAACGATGGAGCGCTTGGTCGTGCCACTGAGCGCGCGAAAATCATAGGTCGCCTGCACACACTCTTTACCTTTTGCATTCATAACACGCTGCTTGATAGTCATCTGCTTCCCTTCACAGAGCACAGCATCAACAGTCACCGTATTTTCACCACTAAAGATCTCTCGCTTATAATGTATATCGATATGAGCAATAACCAGGAATAAGTCCCGTGTATGGAGCTCCTCATTCGGAAAGCCAACATCAATAAGGAAATCAAGACGGCCTCGTTCAAGGAGGGTCAAAATTGCAGCATGGTTAAGGTGATTATATCCAGGCTCTAGCTCAGCTTCGGTAATGGTGTACGTTTTTATATACATGGCGTAAAGATAGTCTTCATAATAGATTAAATGTTATGTCGAGCAAACTGTACCCCCCCTTCCTGCACCGAATAAAAGCGGTTCAAAAGAAACTCCATGGCGGCACTGCCCTTATCAGCGCTGCGCCCGAAGTGATACGAACCGCAGATCAGCATTTCCCCTACCGACAAGACAGCGATTTTTTATACCTCACAGGCTGTTCAGAACCAGAGCGTGCACTCTTTATCTGTGACCAAACAAACACCATCCTGCTCCTTGGAAAACGTGTCAGTGCTCATAAAAAGCTTTGGGATGGGAGCGGTGAAACGTTAAAGCAACGTGCACAAATCATCGGTATCAACTATATGGAGGTCGATAATCTGCTGCTAGGCGCCCTTGAAATTTGTAAAGGTGCATCACAGTACTTCTACCAGGCACGTGATACCACAGTGAGCTTTAAAGTATTCGAACGGCTCTCGCACGCTTCAAGTGGTGAAAAAAAGCCTGCAAGCTTCAGCGCGATTGAATCCTTGTTGCATCCAATGCGGCTTATCAAAGACACCTATGAACTCAGCGCGATTCAAACTGCTGCTGATATTACCATGCACGCTATTGTTGGAAGTCTTGATACAATGCAACCCGGTACCAGTGAGCTAGTGGTCGCCAAAACAGTTGAGTACTGGTTTGGTATCATGGAAGCAACTACTGGATTTGGCACCATCGCAGCCGCTGGCAAAAATGCAGCAACGCTTCACTATCACAAGCTGCAGAGCTCTTTGAAACAGGGTGAGCCCTTCTTGCTTGACTGTGGTGCTGAGTACCAAGGATACAACGGAGACATCACACGAGTGTTCCCTATAGGCGGTCAATTTCTTGGTGCGGCAGCGGATGTCTATGACATCGTCCTTGCTGCGCAACAGAAAGCAATTACAAAGGTCAAAGATGGCGTCAAAATCAAAACGGTCTATGATGCCGCAGCTCGCGTGCTCATTGAAGGGTTAAAGGATCTCAAAATACTTAAAGGCTCAACACAAACCATTCTCGAGCAAAAGCTCCATCGCCCCTACTTTCCTCATGGCATAGGTCACTCGCTTGGGATCGATGTACATGACGTTGGGGGACATCGAGGCAATACCGATGCAGTGCTTAAAGCGGGCATGGTATTTACCATTGAACCAGGGCTTTACTTTGCGAAAGCATTCAAGAAAGTTCCAGCAATGGGTGTTCGAATTGAGGATGATATTCTTGTCACAAAACAGGGCTCTGTGAATCTTACTGAAGCGCTCCCAAAAGAGCGTAAACAGATAGAAAGCATTATGAGTAACTGACCACACCGTCAGCTGGCTCGCTGTTGTCAGAGGACTGCAACTCGCTTATGGGCACTTTGCATGAGTGAGTGTTGCAAAGTAGCTATACTTTTTTTTAAGAGGGAAAGTATATGGCTTCATTCGATCATCGACAGGATAACACAAACAAAACACAATCTGCTCAGAAAGATGACAACATCTTGCTGACTCGTACTGATCAGGCTATCGAAATTCTCAAGCGAGATCTGTCTCTCACAACTATTTCATTCCGTGATTACCTTGAGCTTGAAGCACTCTCGTTGCATTCGCGTCCCGTCCTTGCCGCGCTTTCATTGATCCAAACACAGCTTGGCTCGCTCCATGGCGACGAAACACTGGCTCTTGTTAATGACTCACTGAACGCGTCACCAGCAGCAAAAGCTCGATTCGCACAGACTATCAGCGCTGCACGTGCAACGTATCGAGCACAAATCGTTGAGGAGCTTGCTTCGACCTATGGCATCGAGCAACTTTCTCGAAGTGAGCTCACGCAGCTCGATACCATTATCGCTGACACAGATGCTGATGCTATCAAGCTGCATCAAGATATTATATTAGGTAACGCATCACACTTGGCAGTCTATCGACCGATTCATGAAGAAGCTAATCGCTTCATTGAGTTACAAGCAGTTGGACTGCCGCAACTATCCCCGCAAAGTCGCACGCAACCCGAGGCAGGATTTCAGTGTGAAGCAACAGCTCCTTATGAAATTGCAGGGCGTCGCGATGAGCATCATCTCCTATTCCTCAAGCAGGTTATCGAAAACATACCAGGCATGATTGAAGATATACGCACGCCTCGAATTGCTACACTGCCACAACAAGTGCAACGCACTGGATGCACTGCTGTTCGAGATGATGTCGATATCATCGATTTCGACGTGACTATTTCTGAGCTTCCACATGCCTTTCATGGATACCGTATTCTTCACGCAACTGATTTGCATCTCTCTGCAGAAGATCAAACACCGCTCGAACGACTCAGAGCAATTTATAATCGCCTCACTATCCGCAAAGAGCTCCCCGATTGTATGATTATTACCGGGGACTTCGTTCACGAATCGCACAATGCCTGTACTCTTGAGGTACAACAACACTTGCAACAGTGGATCCGTGCTGGTGTTCCTATTTTTTATGTCTTGGGTAATCACGACAACCGCGATGGACAGCGCGAAAGACTCAAAGCCATCCTCGATGCGATTGGCGCGACTGATATTACCAACAGCGACTGGAGCCTCTGGAAACAGAATCAGTATATATACCTCACTGGACTTGATGATGTGACATCAGGATTTCCATGGATGCCCTCAACTGTTGGGCGAACTGATGCACCGCGGATTCTTGCTATGCATAACCCAGAAGGATTTATTGAAGACTCCCTTTCATCGGTAGCCCTCATGCTGGCTGGACATATTCATCAGGGTGAAATTCGAATCGGGTTCTCCCGCGATGGAGCACATTACGTTGACGGGATCTCTTTAATGAAACGTGATCCAGGAAGTGGGTATAAAGACCTCTATCAGATTCAAGAGTGGGCACATATTCATAATATTCCGCTGTATGTATCAGCGGGACTTTCACGTCGGTGGGAACATAAGGGCTTTCCCTTTTCACTGCGTAAACGCAATCCTCGCTGCTCAGTTGCAGTCCATACACTGAAGCGAGATACCACGCACGATCTGTAAAAAGATTACTTAGGTTCTACCAATCAAGCTCTTCTTCTTGATCCGTCATAGCGGCTGCTTGATCATCAACAGCAGGGGTAAGTTCATGAACCATCTTTTGAGCCTCAAGGAACAGGTTTCGAATACCCTCTCCTTTTGCAGCAGACGTTGTCAGAGCATTGTATGTTTCAACAAGGGGCAGGAGTTGATCGGGTGATACTTTATCAATCTTATTGAGCACCACGCATTCAGGTATCGTCGCAAGCTCCATCTCTTCTAAGATAAGCCGAACTGCTTTATAGCGCTCAGCAATCAATGGATCGGATGCATCAAGCACATGCAGCAACATCGTTGCTTCCCGAAGCTCTTCAAGAGTTGCCTTGAAAGCATTCTTAAGCTCACGCGGAAGTGCTCGAATAAATCCAACTGTATCGGTAAAGATTAAGTCTTCAACGCGACGTTGTGTTGTATCAAGTGTTGCAAAGAGTTTGTTCTCAGCGATAACGGTTGACTTCGTCAGCGCATTAAAGAGCGTTGATTTTCCTACGTTTGTATAACCAACAATCGCAACAACAGGCACCTCATTGACCCGTCGTTTTGCTCGACGTACTTCTCGTTGACGGGAAATATCATGAATTTTTCGTTCTAAACTTGTGATCCGATCTCGGATTCGCCGACGACCGATTTCAAGCTTTGTTTCTCCTGGTCCTCGACCACCGATACCACCAGTGAGTCGTGATAGCCCAGCATCTTTCTCAACAAGTCGCGGTAAATTATATTGCAACTGCGCAAGCTCAACCTGCAGCCGTCCTTCACTTGTACTCGCTCGAGTAGCAAAGATATCAAGGATAAGCATACTCCTATCGATAACTTTAAGCTCAGTAGCATTAGTAATCATGCGCCACTGTGACGGACGCAGTTCACAATCAAAAACAAGCATTTCTGCACCAAGCCGTAACGCGCGAAGGACGACCTCTTCAAGCTTACCTTTTCCGATCAAAGTTTTTGGGTCCGGTGTTTTGCGTTGGATAAATGTATCGAGGATTTTCAATGACGCAGAGCGCGCAAGTTCTGCAAGCTCTGAAAGGCTCTCTTCATAGTGAGAAAACGACTTATCGTAGACACCAATGAGAATAGCGCCGCCCTTGACGGGCTGTGCAGTACCTGTTGATTCAAGTTCAAACTCAAGATTCTCAATGAAGTCGCTAAAG
>JBILLA010000063.1:0-11735 GCA_044376365.1 Bdellovibrionota bacterium
AAGAGCAAATTGCACTTGTTGATCTTGAAAAACAGACTGAAGATGCTCCTGTTGTTAAGCTTGTGAATGCAATACTCACTGATGCGATTAAGAAAGGAGCATCTGATATTCATCTTGAGCCTTACGAGAAAACTTTTCGAGTCCGATTCCGTATTGATGGCGTGCTGTATGAAATTATGAAGCCGCCGATGAAGCTCAAAGCTGCAATCACTTCTCGTATAAAAATCATGGCCAATCTTGATATAGCAGAGCGCCGCCTCCCACAAGACGGTCGTATTAAGCTCAAATTAGGTGGGCTCAAAGAGATGGACTTTCGCGTCAACGTTTTGCCTACATTATTTGGTGAAAAGGTCGTCATGCGATTGCTTGATAAATCAAATTTACAGCTTGATATGACAAAGCTTGGATTTGAAGAATCGCAGCTTAAAGATTTTTTACAGGCAATTCATAAGCCACATGGCATGGTGCTTGTTACAGGACCAACCGGTTCTGGAAAAACCACAACGCTCTACTCGGCGCTTGCTGAGCTCAATACGATCGGCACTAATATCTCTACAGCAGAGGATCCCGTTGAATTTAACCTTGCAGGGATTAACCAGGCGCAGATGCACGAGGATATTGGCTATAATTTTGCTGCCGCTCTGCGTGCATTTCTTCGACAGGATCCTGATATAATTATGGTCGGAGAGATACGAGACCTTGAAACTGCAGAGATTGCAGTGAAAGCTTCTTTAACTGGTCACCTTGTGCTCTCGACACTGCACACCAATGATGCGCCATCGACAATCAATCGGTTGCTCAATATGGGAGTAGAACCATTCCTGGTTGCATCGTCAGTGAACTGTATCGTTGCACAGCGTCTAGCGCGAAAAATTTGTACTGAGTGTGCCGCCGAAGTGCATGTAGATACTGAGATTATTAAAAATATGGGTCTATCTGATGAGCAGCTACATGGCCTAGCGCTTCGACAGGGAAAGGGATGTCTGCGATGTTCAGGTACTGGCTATAAGGGGCGTATTGCATTGTACGAAGTACTGACGATGAATGACCCCCTGCGTGAAAAGATTCTACGCGGTGCATCTGCAACTGAAATTAAACGTGAGGCCATAGCGCAGGGTATGATGACGCTTCGGGCCTCAGCCTTAATGCGCTTGAGGCAAGGTATTACCACAGTGGAAGAAGTGTTGCGCTGTACAACCGCAGACGAGCGATAGATCCGAATAATTCGTAGAAAAAAAGAGGCACCAAGTATCAACTAACGGTGACGTTTGTTCGACTCATTGGTTTGCTCATGCTGAATTCCGAGGAATTCGTAATGAGTTATACGATAATGTTTGAGGTACGAAGGAGCAGCCCGTGACCGTTTATACTTGGGAGGGAAAAAATCCACAGGGGCGTTTGGTGCGCGGCGAACTTGATGCTCGTAATATGCAAGCTGTTTTTAACATGCTGCGTTCCCAAAAAATTGTACCGATTGCAAACAAAATCCGAGAGAAGGGTCGTGGACTTGAGATGGAAATTAAGCTGCCAACACTTGGTTCGGGTGTGTCAGCAAAAGAGATTGTTCTCTTTACGCGGCAATTCGCTACAATGATTGATTCGGGTCTACCGATGGTGCAGGCTCTTGATATCCTGACCAAGCAAGCAGACCGACCAATCTTTCAAAAAATTCTAAAAGCCATCAAAGAGGATGTTGAGAGTGGTTCGACCCTCTCTGAAGCGATGGCAAAACACCCCAAGCAATTCGATAACCTCTACACGAACATGATTCATGCAGGTGAGCAAGGTGGTATGCTAGATATTATTCTCGAGCGTCTGTCACAACACATGGAGAAATCCATGAAGTTAAAGCGCGAGATTAAAGCTGCCATGATCTACCCTGCTGTTGTCGTCACCGCAGCGATTCTTGTGACCTCGATACTCCTTATCTTTGTGATACCAACATTTGCTGATCTGTTTTCAAGTTTCGGCGCAGCGCTTCCTCTGCCAACACAAATCGTTATTAACTTATCGCTCTTCTTTACGACGTGGTGGTATCTGATTTTTGGGACACTCGGATCGTCTGTGTGGATGTTTCTGCGATTTCTAAAAACAGAACGTGGTAAAGAAGTGCTGCATCCCTTGGCGCTCAAATTGCCGATCTTTGGAAATATTATTAAGAAAGTCTCTGTAGCTCGATTTACACGAACGCTTGGCACGATGGTGAGCTCTGGTGTGCCGATTATGGATGCACTTAATATTTGTGCAAAAACATCTGGTAATAAAGTTGTTGAGCGTGATGTGCTTCGAGCTCGTATCGCTATTTCTGAGGGTAAGACGATGGTTGAACCACTTGAAACATCGTCTGTGTTTCCACCGATGGTTGTGCAGATGATTGGTGTTGGTGAGCAGACGGGGTGCCTCGATGCAATGCTTGCAAAGGTTGCCGACTTTTACGAAGAGGAAGTTGATACCGCAGTTGCTTCGATGAAGCAGCTCATTGAGCCGATTATGATTCTGGTACTGGGCACTATTATTGGTGCATTAGTTATCGCAATGTACTTACCGATTTTTAAAATGGGCAGTGTTGTAGGATAATGTATGCAAGTATTTGCTTCATATGCAGGACGTATACGTATGCTTCGAAAGGTTGTTGCGTTTTGTAGTGCAATCATTGTGACAGGGCAGCTGTTTCTTGAGCAGATACCGCTTACGATGGTTGATATGTGGTGGCTCTATGCGCTGTATGTTTTGACTACGGCTCTTTGCTTGAGTCCCTATACACGGATTAGAACGTGGGGCGCGGAACTATCATTGATTATTAATACTTGCGCGATGTTTTTAACGGGGCTCCATGAAAGTTTTTTTGTTGTACTGTACTTACCCCTCTTGATGCTTATTGCAACTCAGGTGAGTGAACGTCGTGCTATCGCAACAGGTATTGTAACTTTTGCCGTCTATGCGCTGCTCGTATTGGCTGGATATCAAGGCGATCTTGTAGCTTGCGTTGTGCACCTTGTTGGTATTGGTAGTGGGTTTATTCTGGTCTCGTTTGCTGCTCATTATATGTTTGAGCAATCTCGAGATACTTGTGAAGCGTTAAGTTATAAAGTGCAAGAGATACAAACATTACTCTCTGAGCGCGAACAGCTCATGAAGCGACTGCAGGAAGTTGAAGGTTCACTCTCTGTGCAGGCTGAATTCGATGATGCGCGAACACAGTATGATTCCAAAAACCATGAAATGTGTGGTCTTGTTGGGGCAAGTCCAGCAATTCAAAGGGTACGAGAGCTTATGTTTCGTGCTGCGCCAACAGATGCAACCGTTCTTATTACGGGTCCATCTGGTACCGGTAAAGAAGTTGTAGCAAAAGGAATTCATCGATTAGGAACTCGTGCTGATAATGCGTTAGTTGTTGTCAATTGTGGTGCAATTCCTGCAGATCTCTTAGAAAGCCAGCTCTTTGGACATAAGAAAGGTTCATTCACTGGAGCTGTTGCAGATCATATTGGTCTGTTTATGGAAGCTCACAAAGGAACAATTTTCTTAGATGAAATAGGAGAGCTTCCTCTTTTACTGCAAGCAAAATTGCTTCGTGTGTTGCAAGAGCGCATTGTACGACCTGTTGGTGGCACAAAAGATATTCCTATTGATGTACGTATCATTGCTGCGACCAACAGAAATTTAAAACAAGAAGTACAGGCGGGCAGATTTCGGGAAGATTTGTACTATCGATTGAATGTGATTGGTATTGAGCTTCCATCACTAGTACAGCGGCGTGAAGACATTCCGATGCTTGTTCATGCAATTCTCTCACGTCAATTTGCAGGAGCTGATGTGCCAACATTGCCAGTCGAGATGATGAATCGACTCATGCAGTATGGTTATCCTGGAAATGTTCGTGAGCTTGAAAATATACTAGAGCGCGCAATTGTCTTTGGTGACGATGGTATTGTCCTTGAGAATCAATCGCCTGTTCCTTCGCCAAGAAGTGCCCCACAAAGCACTGAGATTCTTACGGTGTCTTCGGTGACGTTTCCTGTGAATCTTGAAGAGATTCTTGCTTCTATTGAATCAAGCTATATGCACCGAGCACTCGCGCATGCAGGTGGTGTGAAAAAGAAAGCAGCAGAGCTCTTAGGGCTCAATTTTCGCTCGTTTCGGTATCGCTATGACAAGCTTTCGAATCAGTCCCGTAAGGACAGTGACGACAATTCGAAGTACAGCAATGCCCCCTTTCCCTATGCTTCAATTGAGTAAAGACCGTATATCCAGTTTTGGGATCGATATAGAAATGTTCGCCGCGTAAGACTGCTTCTTCATGCAGTTTGTGACACAGTTGTTGGTAATCGTCTGTCATGGCATGTACTTGTCTTAAGCATGTGCCTGAGCATCGTGTAATGTCTAGTCATTGAGCCATAAAAACGCTCGAAATTAGCGCAAAGATACACAATAACGCTGAAGGTTGTTGACTGTTTCCTACATCGGGCGGAAATCAGTCTTTGCTGTTATGGATTTGATAAATTCAAAGAGAAGCTTTGCTGAGTGCTCAAGATCGCTATAAGAGCATACTTCAACCTGTGTATGCATATAGCGATTTGGAATGCCGATGCTTGCAGTAGCAACACCTGCTCGAGACACTTGGATTGCATTTGCATCATTACCAAGGAGTGCTGCAGATGGGCTTACCTGATGTGGGATCTTTCCTTTACGTGCAGCAGCAAGAAGCATTTTTTCAACGACTGGATTTGTATTTGGTCCTTTCGATATAGCAGGACCTTTGCCCAGTTTACATTCAGTCGCAATTGGATTTGTTGAGCCAGGATTGTCTGAAGCGTGGGTTACATCAATAGCGATACCAACAGTTGGATCGATAGTGTAAGCAGCTGTTCGTGCGCCACGTAACCCAACTTCTTCTTGTACGGTGCTTGCAGCGTATACACCAACGTTAATTTTTGCTTTTTTGCAAAGTTTTAAAGCTTCCATTGCAATAAAGACACCAACTTTATCATCAAGGCCTGGTGCAGAGATAAAATCTTTTGAGAGCTCTGTGATTTCAAGGCGAAACGTGATCGGATCACCAATTTCAACCATTTTCTCGGCGGATTTTTTAGACGTTGCGCCGATATCGAGCCATATCTTGTCGATGTCATTGTGTACTTTGCCACGCTCGTCGGCTGATTGCGCATGAATTGGTTTTCGACCTGCAATAGCTTTGATCGGTCCTTTGCTGGTGTGGATAGTAAAGTGCGACCCTGGAAGGACACCAACATCAATACCACCGAGGGCACTCACATGAATAAATCCATCTTTGTTGATGAACTTCACCATAAGGCCAATTTGATCGCAGTGACCAGCGAGCATGATTTTGATTGGTGCTTTGGTATTGAGCGCAACAATAACGTTCCCATGCAAATCAGTATCGATAGCATCGGCGTAGCTCTTCATGTGGCTTCGAACGACACTTTGAATTTTTTGTTCGTAACCAGTTGGTGACGGAGTAAGGAGCAGTTGGTGAAGGAAGTCTTTTGAATCTTTACTGAGCATGGATGTTATGATGAATAATTAGGTAAAGTCTCTTCGAGAAAAAACGTATAACGACAGTATGAAACAGGCTGTAGCATAGGAAAAGCCATAGATGGTCGCGTGGAGTGCCGCTGTAGCAGAGGGCATGATGGCGTAGGTAAGATCGTTGACGATATTGA
Source organism: Bdellovibrionota bacterium (assembly GCA_044376365.1). GTDB lineage: Bacteria > Bdellovibrionota_C > UBA2361 > UBA2361 > JBIKWN01 > JBIKWN01. Next base: position 5,685 of record JBILLA010000063.1, read on the forward strand.
GCAAATAGAGCCGAGGCATAAGCGACTGCACGAGGCTTAGAAGACTGTGAAGCACGGGGCCGACGTCACGTGCTTCAAGGAGAGCTGTAATTGAGTCGAGGTTTCGTCCTGCGATAAAAATCAGAATCGAAACAAGCCCAACAAGCATTGGGGTCACAAAAAGGCTTGCAATCAAAAGGCAGCAAGCTGCCATGATAAGCCCCTCCATCGCTAAGAACAGTGTGTTGATAAGGAGCGTGGGTTGCCATGAGCCTTCCAGCAAATACACATAGCAACAGAGCGCGAGGTGAAGTGTGAGATTGAGCACAAGACCTGAGATCCATATCCCGAGTAACTTTGATGCAAGGTACGAAAAACGGCTTACTGGTTTTGAAAGCACTGTATAAAGATGCTTCTGTCGAATCTCTTTTGCCAAAATACTTGCACCCGCACTGATTGTTAAGGCGAGCACTGCAAGTGTGGTTAAGAAAAGGCCGAAATCTTTGATGACATACATGCGTTCACCGATACTGACCGTTCCAAATGCTGTGGCAGTTATTAATAGCAGAAGCCACGTCAGCATGAAGCCGATGATTGAGCCACCGCGTAGGATCTCTTTGATAGTGATAGTTGTTTGTGCTGTAAGTGAACGCATCATCATGGAGTCACTGGTCCTGCGATAGAGGTAAAGAGCGTCTCAAGTGATTGGTGTTTCTCAGAGAGCGTCTGCATGTCACAGTCGGCTTGTATTCGCTGATTGTGAATAATGATTGCTCGATCACAGAGTGCTTCAATATCGGGAAGGATGTGTGATGAGATCATCATCGCGACTCCCTTTTGTTTTTGCTCAAGCAAGATATCTTTAAAGAGCTTACGAGCAAGTGGATCGAGACCAGAGAATGGCTCGTCGAGGATAAGAAGTTTTGGTTCATTTATCAGAGCTTGAATAAGCCCAACGCGCTGCATGAGCCCTTTGGAGAGTGTTTTAATTTTAGCATGTAGCTTTGTGCTAAGGTTGAGTCGCTCAAGCAATGTGTGTGCACGCTTTAAGCTCTCGTCTGCAGATAGGTCAAAAAGTGCGCCGTAGAATGATATTGTTTCCTCGACAGTAAGATTTTCATACCAGTACGGTTGCTCTGGAAGATAACCTATCAAGGCACGAGCTTTTGTCTTGGAAGAGGGGATGCCAAAGAGTGTGATTGATCCTGATCCTTGCTTGATGAGTCCCAAGATCGCTTTGATTGTCGATGTTTTTCCTGCGCCGTTGATTCCAAGGTAGCCAACTGCTTGACCAGGATGAATCGTAAACGAGATGTCATCAATAACAGTTGTTTTCGTACCAGTCCAAGCAGAACGATAGGCGATAGAAAGATGATCTATGATGAGTGGTATATTCATTGCTTCGTTTGGAGAAATGATTTGAGCGAAGCATCGTCAGTTGTTTCTGAGAGTGTTTGCAGTGCTGTTGTACGATCGAGTCGCTCTGCAAGTTTTGCAATCATGGGATGAGCATTTGGTTTTGTTGCTGCAGCACGAAAATCTGCAAGAGCTTTTTCCTGCTCATTAAGAAAATAAAAGTACATAAATCCCCTATAGTACTGTAGGAGCCAGCTCTGTGGTAAGGCAGTAATACCTTTCGTGAGTAAGTCGATACTGGCGCGAGGATTATTGAGCTCCCAGGCAAACATCATGCTGCCGAATTGATACACAAAGTCTTTTCGCGGATTCATATCAACGACAAGGTTGATGTAATGCTCAAGGTAGCGGTAGTCGCGAGTGCTTGCAAACTCCCTGCCAAAATAGTTAATGGTGCGAAACCAAAGCAGGTCAGCCATAACATTCTTAAAGCCGGTTGCGAATAGTGATAGCCCTTTACCAGAGGGGAGGTAGAGCTCTTCATGAGCTGATCGCCCATGAGCATTCTGGGCGTGTAGTGCAGCGAGCTGATTGGCGGCGCTACCAGCGCAGAGGATACTTACTACTGCGAGGGGTAAGCTATATAGAACGCTAGATTTTTTCATCTTGTGTGCAGGGCAGTGACAATTTTTGTCACTTGCCAAATTTTGTCTCTAAATCGCGTCATTCGAAAAGCAGTTAGAGCGAGTGTAACCTATTGATATCACGTAGAAAACCTATTTTCTTCCACTATTACCTAAACCTTTTCCATTTGGCATCCGTATTGCTTTGGTAGGGAAGTAGAAAGGGAGGGTAAGTACCTCTTACATCCCTGATTCAGAGTATTAAATGTATTTGGGAGAATTATAATGAAAAGAGGTCAAAAGGGCTTTACGTTAATCGAGCTACTTGTTGTAGTGGCAATCATCGGGATCCTTGCGGCAATCGCTATTCCGCAGTTTTCAAGCTACAGACAGCGAGGCTTTGATGCTCGTGCACGAAGCGACCTAAGAAATGGTGCAACCGCAGAAGAAGCGTTCTTTGCAACCAACGAAACCTATGCGACCTGTGCTGATGCTGCGGCATGTGCCACTGCACTTCCAGGATTTACTGCATCCTCTGGAGTTGTGATTAGCTTTGTATCGGCAGATTCAACCTTTACAGGCTCTTCGTCACACCCTGCAGGTAGCCCTGGTAAAACCTGTCGTTGGGATAGCGCAACTGGCGGTGACCAAGGATGTAACTAATCCTGAACTGTTACACAGTTTAAAAAGAGGAAGGGGTAACCCTTCCTTTTTTTGTATCATGAAAAGAAAATTGGCCGTATCCTGCATAAGCCATGAGTCCAACGCTTCAATTTCTCGGTGCTGCTGGCACCGTTACTGGTTCAAAATATTTACTCACCACGACACGACATCAATTCCTGATTGATGCAGGTATGTTTCAAGGGCCGCGTATCTGGCGAGAAAAAAATTGGGTCGATCCACTCTTTGATCCAAAAAAAATAGATGCCGTCTTTATTACGCACGCGCATATTGATCACATAGGGTACTTACCGCGTTTGGTAAAGCGAGGACTTCGATGCCCTATCTATATGACCCATGCTTCAAAGGATCTTGCTGAATTGCTCCTGATTGATTCAGCGCAGCTTCAGGAAGAAGAAGCAAGCTTTCGCACAGAACATGGCATTTCGCGACACACGCCACCACAGCCACTCTATACCGTCAACGATGCACGAGAAGCATTAAAGCTTTTAGAAGGCGTTGATTTTCATTCTGTGTATCAGTTTGATGGCATTGATCATGCTGTGTGGAGTCGTGCGGGACACATTCTTGGTGCTGCTTCAATTAGTATGATTGTTCAGGGAAAGAAGCTTCAATTTTCAGGAGACCTTGGGCGATACGGCACGCCCATTATGCCAGATCCAGAGCCGATTGAGCTTGGCGATCTGCTCGTTATTGAATCAACGTATGGTGATCGACGACACACAGGTGGCAGTCCGAAAGAGCTTCTTGCATCGATCATTAATCGCACGATTGATCGTCAAGGTATGGTACTCATACCGAGCTTTGCTGTTGGTCGCACGCAAGAAATTCTCTACTACTTACGAGAGCTCAAAGCTGAAGCTAAAATTGCAGATGTGCCAATTGTGATTGATAGTCCAATGGCAACAGATGCAACCAAGATCTATACACGGCATCCTGAGTGCTATGATAAAGAAGCAGTGATTGCCATGTTAAAGGGTGGACAAATGTTTTCACCGCCGCATACGCGTTTTGTACGCGATAGAGCTAGTTCGATGCAGCTCAACGCAGTACATGAACCAATGATCCTCATCTCTGCAAGTGGCATGCTTTCAGGCGGCCGTATTCTGCATCACGTAAAACTTCGAATTTCTGACCGTCGCAATACGGTTTTGTTTGTCGGCTTTCAACCAGAAGGTGGTACAGGTGCTTGGATTAAAAGTGGTGCAACTACGGTGCGGCTCTTAGGGGAAGAAGTGCCCATACGAGCCGAAATTGCAGAGATTAGTTCACTCTCTGCACATGGTGATAGTGAAGAGATGCTTCGATGGTGTCGCTCGTGTACTGGGTTTCCAAAAAAAGTAGCAGTTGTGCATGGCGAGCCACCATCTGCACAAGCTTTCGCCGAGCGACTCAAAAAAGAGTTTGGTTGGGATACGTATATACCTCGCTACCAAGAGCTTTTGACAGTATAAGCAACGATTAGGATTGGATGCTGACTGGTTGAATGTCATCGTTGACAGCAACCATGACAACTTCTGCTGAGGTGACATCACAGGTTGTTAAGCTATCGACGCCCCGTATTGCTTCAACTTCAACTTTTATCGTTATGGAAGTTTTACCAACTTTAACAGTGCTCGTATAAAAACTTACGAGGTCTCCAACAAATACAGGTGCATGAAAATTAACTTCACGCATAACTTTAGTGACATAGCGTTTCGGTGCAGTTTTTCGAGCATGCTGCCCTGCCGCTTGGTCGATTAGACTTAGTATATGACCACCAAAGATACTCCCGAGGGGATTGGTATCTTTGGGCATCATGAGCATGCGAATGGCGAGAAATCTATCGTCAGACATAGTGCTCTATGTTAAAGGAAAAATGCTTCTTCAAACAGGGCCCGTTTTTGTTGCAGTGCATCGGCAAGGCTGTGTACTCGTAGTGAGTGAGGAAGCGCAATGCCATCAATGCTTGTGACAGGAATAATGCCGTGAAGTGCGTTGCATATAAAAGCACTCACACCATTTTGAAACAGTGATTCAACCGTGCAGCTTTCTTTGATGAGTGTGTCGCCCAGAAGCTCTTGAATATGTTGAGCACAGATACCTGGCAATGCATGCGTTGCAGTGCTGATGCGCCCATCAGTATGAATCACAAAGAAATTCCCCCAGCTTGTTTCAGTAATCTGCTGATCTTTGTCGATGAGTAGTGATTCATCAGCAAGGTGACTGAGTGCATAGTGATATGACTGCTTCGATTCAGTTGCAGGAAGATATTTGATGTAATACGTCGTACGTGGCATTTCATAAGAGATAAGCTTTACTCCTGTCTGGATTGTGAAGCGAGGTGTGAAGCGCTGGGCGATAATCACAGGTGATTGCTTATCGGTTGATTCAAATCTGATTCGAAGTGAAGCTATGTTTTGAAATTCAGGTAGTCGTGCTACGTGTTGAACCCCAGTCAGCAGCGTGTCAAAGCTCAGTGGTGCAAGGTTTAATAAAGCGCAGCCTTGCAAATAACGCATGAAGTGCCGCTGCAATGCCCACCCACGCCAGCCTCCATGCGGCGTTTTATCAAGACGGAAGGTTTCAAAAACTCCTTTGGTATCAGGTAGTTCCTGGGGCCTATCAATAGGAAGCCAGCCTATGTTGCTGTTAAAGCTGAGGGCGAATGATGGTTCTTTCAAAAAAAGCTCTCGCGTGCTGATTTTAACTTCAATTCGATATATAAAAGACGCATGGAAGAGACCACAGTATCTACCGAGCAGCATGCTTCAGACAATGAAAAAGTAACAGCCGAACCAAAGGTAGATCCACGGGCATTTTTTATCCCCTTTGTGAAGGATCTTCGCAGCCGTGTTGCAAAGAGTGACCTTGAGCGATTCTTGTGGATCTCAAAGTCTGGTCTTTTTGTGAAAGATGAGTATGCAAGCAATCTTGCGGCAATGTTTAAGCAATGGTTCCTTGATATGCACCAAGTCACGCTCGATGACGAGAAAGTGCAGCGAAAATTGTTTGACGAGCAATCTCCGACAGAAAAATATCTTGTACTTGGCAGCAGTGTTGTTGTTGGATTTGTCTGCCCCTGTCCAACCAATGAGCTTCGAGGTGCAGGGATTCGTCTCTATGAAGGTATTCCACTCGATACTACTCAAACGCTGCACCACACTGATCCTATTTTCACAAAGAGCGATAAGCTCTCTATAAAGATGTCTCGTCAGGGATACATCATTCAAGTTCCTGCAAAGAAGCATCTTTTTCAGTTTGATTTTGATACAGCAGCGCGATTGCGTCAGTTTTTTAAAGTGACTGGTGAGCAGCGAAAGTATATTCGCGTTAAGACACTTCGAAGTTTTGTTGAGTCATTTGCAGCATCACTGCAGCATGCAAAGCCGCTGCCTACAAATCGTATGATGTTGATGCCAGCTCAGTATGT
>JBILLA010000225.1:0-3561 GCA_044376365.1 Bdellovibrionota bacterium
CTTCAAACCGAACCGCTTTATTACAATACTTTCTTGAGAGTATGGTATTCCAGATCGAGTGTGTATGAAGTACTGCGCGTGCCCCAAGGTGCTTACAGAGGAATAAGTGTATAAGAGTCTCTGCAGAGGCTTTTGAGTTGTCTTGTGATGCTTCAATAATGGCTCCAAACTTATCGACTGTAATGAGGTCGTCTGCTTGCAGCATGCCTTTATCTACACCACTTGGGGACATAACTAGTGTGAGTGGTTCGGATTTCATTACGACACTAAAGTTGCCGCCTGTGCCACGTGTCCAGCCTTGTAAAGAAAGATAACGAATAACTTCAGCTAGTTGTTGACGTTCAGCAGTAAAATTCATAGACCTCCTCACGATTTGACATACATACCAGTGCCTTTACACTTTACTGTATGGGACAAGCTTTCTTTGCACTCGATACTACAACAGCACTAGCCTACATTGATAGTCATCCAATTCGCTCGCAGTTTTTTGCTGCTGATGATGAGCTGGTATGCCTCGATTTAGCTGACGGGAATGTGAACCTTGTGTTTCGTATTCATGTAAAGGGAAATCCTCAGCAGTCCATTATCCTCAAGCAGGCGTTGCCCTTTGCGCGGCGCTATCCTGAGTTCAAAATGCCTCTCGACCGTGCCCGCATTGAAGTAGATATCTTGCGGCAACAGCAAACCGCAGATCCTGGCCGTGTGCCAACGGTATATCACTTTGACCCTGAGATGTACGTCAACATCATGGAGGATCTACGCTCGTATCACATCATGAGAGAGGGGATGGTAAAGCAAAGAGTCTATCCTCGATTCGCTATACAAACTGGGCAGTTTCTTGCGCGTACCCTTGTCTACTCGAGCGATCTTTTCTTAGAGTCTGGAGAAAAAAAAGCCCGTGAGCCTCTGTTTGTTAATGCGGTTCTTTGCAAAGTGACCGAAGATCTTGTGTATACCTTTCCCTTTGGTGAGCATGAAACAAATCGCTATCCTGCGCCTTTACAAAAACAGGTTGCGTCGCTGTATGCAGATGATGAGCTTCAAAAACAGGTTGCTCGTTGCAGACTTGCATTCATGACCAGACGTGACTGCCTCGTACATGGTGACCTTCATACAGGGTCAATTATGGTGCACGCCGAAGATACGAAAGTGATGGATCCTGAGTTTGGTTTCTATGGTCCTTTTGGATTTGATATCGGTATGCTCATTGCAAATCTTGCGATTGCATACGTTGCACAAGAAGCTCATGCACCATCAGCAGCTGCGTGTGCGCAGTATCGATCGTTTTTGAAAGATACAATGAAAGAATTATGGCAGGCCTGTGTTGCTGAACTGAAAGTATTATTAGAGACACAGGCAAAGCCTGAGTGGAGGAAGCCAGTCTTTATCAATGATTTCCTTGAAACGCTTGAGCATGATGCTATCAAGCATATGGGCTGTGAAATGATTCGTCGTACTATTGGTATGGCGCATGTGCTTGAACTTGATGAAATTCAAAACGAACAGCTCCTTGTTGCTGTTTCTTCGCAGATTCTTACCATTGCACAGCAACTGATGCATGATGACGTCAGAACTATCAACGACGCTCTTGGTCTTTTGGAGCCACGCTAAATGAGTCGTCCATTTCGCAGTATCGTTTGGCAAGATGAGATGTTGGTGCTTCTTGACCAGAAGCGCCTGCCGCATGAGGTAACCTACAAGCATTGCGCAACGGTTTCTGATGTCTTTGACGCAATTGTTGATATGACGGTGCGTGGTGCTCCAGCTATTGGTATCGCTGCTGCGTATGGAGTCTTTCTCGGTGCGAGAACTGCTCGAAACAGTGTCGAGCAATGTCTTCAAGCAGCTCATGCTGCTTGTCAAAACCTTTCACAGAGCCGTCCAACTGCAGTCAATCTTTTTTGGGCACTTGGAAAAATGCAATCTGCCATCGAAGCACTGACTACAAGACGTCAGACAGTAACCGTATCGGAATGCCTTGAGCAGCTCTTGCAGACTGCGCACCAGATATTTCAAGACGATATTGCGACGAACCTTGCAATTGCAAAAGCTGGCTTTGATCTGATTCCTAACCATGCGTCGATTGTGCACCACTGTAATACAGGAAGTTTGGCAACAGCGGATTATGGTACTGCGCTTGGAGTTATTCGTTATGCCCATGAGCAGGGGAAACAGATTCATGTCTTCCTTGATGAAACGCGTCCTCGTATGCAAGGTGCAAGTTTGTCTGCTTTTGAAATGAAGAGTTTTGGTGTGCCACATACTGTGATTGTTGATAGTGCATCAGGATTTTTGATGAAGCAGAAAAAAATAGATCTGTGCATCGTTGGTTGTGATCGTGTCTGTGCGAATGGAGACACGGCGAACAAAATTGGCACCTATAATCTTGCCCTTGTTGCGCGAGCTCACCAGGTACCGTTCTATGTTGCGGCACCTTGGTCGACGATCGATCCAGATACGGCCACCGGTAGTGATATTGAGATTGAAGAACGGGCAGGTAGCGAAATCACTCAGATACTTGGTTCTCAAATCGCACCAGTAGGTACTGCTGTTTGGAATCCAGCATTTGATGTCACTCCAGGGTCGCTGATTACGGCATTCGTAACAGAGCGTGGCATAGCGTCTGCTCCCTATGCATTTTCGTCAGCACCATCTTCAGTGTTGTCGGCGCCATGAGTAATCAAATATGTACAGTGATCGGTGGAGGGCTTTCTGGTTGTGAAGCAGCATGGCAGCTTGCAAAGCGTGGTGTGCCAGTAACGTTGTATGAAATGCGTCCTACGGCAACAACAAAAGCTCATAAAACTGGAGACCTTGCAGAGCTTGTGTGCTCAAATTCATTTCGAGGTGCTGCGCTGACCAATGCAGTTGGTCTTTTGAAAGAGGAATTAAAAATCCTTGGGTCACTCATAATGGAAGCTGCGCTCTTTGCAGCGGTGCCTGCAGGTGGTGCGCTTGCAGTGGATAGAGTGGTTTTTAGCCGTTATGTTGAAGAGAAAATTCATTCACATCCTCTTATAGAGATTCGACGTGAAGAGATCACTGAGATTCCTAAGGCTACTCATGATCACGCTGTTATTATTGCAACGGGACCGCTGACATCACCAAAGCTTGCTGCTGCAATTGAACAGCTGACCGGACGAGAGCGGTTGTCTTTCTTTGATGCGATTAGTCCCATCATGTTTAAAGAATCGCTCCACCTCGATAAAATGTTTCAACAGTCTCGTTGGGATAAAGGTGAGGGGAAGGATTATCTTAATATTCCTCTTTCTAAAGAAGCATACATTCAATTTGTGAACGATGTGCTTGCCGCAGAGAAGTTCGGAGGCCATGAAGAAGTTGAATCTGATGCGATTGAAGGATTACGGCCGTTTGAAGGGTGTATGCCGATTGAGGATATGGCAGCCCGAGGACTTGATACGCTGCGTCATGGCCCTTTAAAGCCAACAGGCCTTACGGATCCTGCAACTGGTCGTTGGCCATATGCATGTGTGCAGCTTCGCCAAGATGATACGGCAGGAGAATTATGGAGCCTTGTTGGGTTTCAAACTCGCATGAAGC
>JBILLA010000226.1:0-3553 GCA_044376365.1 Bdellovibrionota bacterium
TGTTGCGGCTGCGCTCAATGAATTCAAGTCAAATTTAGAAGGGCTCTTTGAGCGCATTGAAAAGAGTGTTGCTGAACAAACACTTTTAGAAAAGCTCAGAAAGGAGTTTTTGGATCCGACACTCCCTTCGAAAACAACAACACTTGGTCGTGTGCATCCTATTACGAGTGTCGAGCGTCAGATTGCATCAATCCTTGCGCCGTTTGGCTTTCAGAATGTGCTTGGCCCTGAAGTTGAAACCGACTACTTCTGTTTTGATTCGCTCAATATTCCACCGCACCATCCTGCGCGAGATCTGCAGGATACATTTTATACGGATACTGGAGCTGTGCTGCGTACTCATACAACGTCTGTACAGGCCCGTGTCCTTAAACAGGGTGGATTGCCGATTAAAGTTGCTTCATTTGGCAAGGTGTATCGAAACGAAACGGAAGATGCGAGCCATCAAGCAATGTTTCATCAGTTTGAGCTTGTCTGGCTTGAGCAAGGACTTACCCTTGCAAATCTTATGGCGCTGATTACCCATATCCTCAAATCAGTGTATGGCAAGCGCCGTAAAGTTGGTTTTGTGCCTAAGTTTTATCCCTACACAGAGCCAAGCATCGGTGCGCAGATCCAGTGCTCACTGTGTCATGGTACAGGATGTCCTGCATGTGGTGGGTCTGGATGGGTCACGATTGGCGGAGCAGGTATGATACATCGCAACGTGCTTGCTGAGTTTGGATATAATCCTGATGAAGTGAGTGGTTTTGCATTTGGTCTTGGTACGTCACGACTTGCAGGGCAGCTCTATGATATTCCAAAACTGAAAACCCTCTATGATAACGATTTGCGTATACTCTCCAAGGTGGCTCGATGAAACTGTATCGAAGTATTCTTGAGAAATTCATAGATCTTCCATCACAAGATCCTGCTACGTTGCGCCGACTCCTTGATGATATTGGTCTTGAAGTGAAATCAATCGAAGAGCGCGGCCATGATACGCTCTTCACTATTGAAACGCTTGCAAATCGTGGTGATCATCTCTCAGCACTCGGCGTTGCAAGAGAGCTTGCTGCGCGGCTTCTCTGCCAGACGAAACTTCCTTCATTTGCAAATATTGGCGATCAAAAAACTCATGTTGTCGTTCGTAAGGAGACTAATCTGTGTTTACGATATGCCTTACTAGAGATTACAACTCCAGCAGATAGTAAGCTCCGTGATGAAATCGCAGCAACACTTGAGAGTGATGGTAAGAAGCATCCTATTGTTGACATCTTAAACTATGCTGCCCTTGAGCTTGGTCAACCGATGCATGCCTTTGACAAAGAAAAAATTGATGGTGAGATCGTTGTTGATGAGCTTACAGACGCTGCGTCCATCGATGCGCTTGATGGAAAAAGTTATACCGTTCCTGCAGGCTCTATCGTTATTCGTGATAGAAAAAAAATTCTTGCAGTTGCCGGGGTCATTGGCTGTGCAAATAGCATGGTTGAAAAACACACCACTCGTATTTTAATAGAGTCGGCAACCTTTGATCCTGTTCGTATTCGTAAGACTGCTCGAGCGATGGGCCTCTCAACTGAGGCTTCTCATACTTTTGAGCGTGGTGCAGATATTGAAATGGTCCTTCCAGCACTACGACGAGCACTCTATTTAACTCAAGATGGCACTGCCAACTCCGCACACCTTGTTGGTCATGTGATGCTTGAGGGCACACCTGTTGAAAAGCGTCTGGTGACGGTCCGTCTTGCAGAGCTTAAAAATCAGATGAATGCTCCGCGGCTCAATGAAAGTGAGCTGTTCTCTCGTTTGAAGAATTTGGGGTATCAAATTTCATATGACGCAGCGGCAAAGGCTAAGACCTTTACGGTTACAGTGCCATCGTGGCGATTGTGGGATGTGAAAAACGAAGAGGATATCTTTGAAGATTTCGCTCGCTCACATGGGCTTAATGAGATTAAGCAGAAGTTACCTCCTCTTGATTATGAGAAGGCTGAGAAGCATCCTCAGGATCTGTTTTTTGAGCACATTGAGCCAGCACTGATTGGGGCTGGATTCTATGAAGTTATTACTAAGAGTTTTTATAGTGCTGACGATGCTGCATGTATCGAGTCTCTTGATCTGCAGACAGTTGGTAAGCATGTCACATTGAAAAATTCACTAGAATCAAGTTTCTCACATCTTCGAACAACAAGTATTTTGCACCTCGCAGCGCTTGCTGCTCAAAATATAAAGATGGGAATGCAGAGTGTAAAAGTATTTGAGCTTGCACGATTGTTCCGTAAAAAAGAGCATCCTACAGATGATAAGCCGTTGGCAGATGATACTGCAGTTACAGAGATTGATACCCTGAGCATGCTTGTTGCTGGTAGGTGGTTTGATACGCAGTGGAAGCAGCCAGAGACCATCGCAGATCTGTTTGCTTTGACTAAAGGTGTGACTGAAAACCTTTTCACGTCACTGAATCGCTCAGTGAGTTTAAAAGCTTCAAAGCATCCATTGATGCACCCTGGTATGCAGGCGCATCTTGTTGTTGGTCGCACCACTGTTGGTACGATCGGCGTTTTACACCCACATATTGCTGCTCGATATGAGATAAAAGTGCCATCCGTGTTTGTTGAGATTGCCACTGGTGATCTGCTGAAGCCGGTTGATGTTGCTTCGTATCGCGAACCTCATGACCTTCCTGTTATGCGACGAGACGTGACCCTTGCGATTCCAGAGCACTTTTTTGCAGGGGATATTCAGCGCACCATTGCAAATGGTGAGTTCCAAGACCTTATTGATGTGCAGATAACGGATGATTTTAAAAAATCTGATGAAGATTTTCGACGTGTGACGTATCGAATGACATTTCAAAATGCTGTACGTACACTTGAATCTGCAGCAGTAGATGCAACGCTGAAGAGTATTTTAAGTCAGCTTGAGAGTAAGCACGCAGTGCAGTGTGCGCTGTCCTAAGCTCTAGACAAAGAAGATATCGTCCCCATAATGTTGTGCGTGAAGTTCCGCAGCTATAGATAGTATGAAGGGGAGGCAATTGTTTGCCTCCCCCTGCTTTTGACTGTTTGGTAAAGATATCTTAATGCGCTATATCGAGATCTCTGGTCATGTTCTTACCGAAAGAGATGACTTCGCTTCTTGAATAATCCTCATAGTAGCGAGCAAGGCGCTTACGAAGGATTAATCTTGCACGGTGTAGTCTTGATTTAACTGCGGGAACCGTGAGTGAAAGCATTTCGCCAACTTCTTCATTCGAGAGTCCATCAACATCTCTCAGAATAAAGATGTTACGATACTCACTAGGTAAGCGCTGAATTGAAGACTCAAGGAGTGAACGAAGCTCATGTTTTGTTGACATGTAGTCAATTGATGTTTCGTCTGGTGCTTGGCCAACGAGATTTTCTTTCACGTCACCGCTGACTTCTTCAAATGACACAGACTCAGTATTCTTTCTGCGACGGAGTTTCATGAATGCAGTATTCGCAGTTACGCGATAGAGCCAGCTCGAAAATTGTGATTTGCCTTCAAAGGAATTAATCTTTTTGTACACAGTCACAAAAACGTCCTG
>JBILLA010000227.1:0-3543 GCA_044376365.1 Bdellovibrionota bacterium
ACACTCAAAGGAGTATTGATTGGCGGCGGATCTTTACAGAGTCACCTTGCGGAACGCGCGCTCAATCTTGGCTGGCCACTTATCAATTCGTTTGGTATGACTGAAACTGCTGCTGCTCTTGCAATGCACCGCATAACATCACATACCATCGCCGATGGCAGCTTCCAATATGTTACACCACTTTCTCATGTGACATGCGCTGAAGGTATGCATGGCAATCTCACGCTTAAGAGCCAAGCGCTTTTTGAAGGATACTATTCCTTGCAAGGGAATGTCGTCGTAGTGCATGACCCTAAAAAAGATGGCTGGTTCCATACAGAGGACCTTATCACATGGCAACAATCTTCATTTAAACCGCTTGGAAGAATGAGCAATACGATTAAGATTCGAGGAGAACTGATTAATACTGACGTCATCATGCATAAAGTTTCATCAGCCCTACACCCCGAAGTGCACTCACGCTGCATCCTCTTTGCTGTGCCTGATGCTCGCACTGAACATAAGCTTATTCTGGCCTATGAAGAAGAAAAAAATCTTTCCGAAATAGTGATGGCGTTTAACGCAGTACTTCCCCCATTTGCTCAGATTGCCGATACTATCTTGTGTCCAACATTGCCCCGAACCAATCTTGGAAAGATTCAGGTCGGCGAACTACAAAAAAGATATCTGCATGTTTCAAAACACTCAGCATAACGCACCATTTGAAATTAAATCAGGGATGCGAGATGCGCTCTCTGTTCTTTCAGTGCACTACGGCGACAATATGTTCCGCGTCACACCATTTGGCGGACAGCTTATTGCATGGGAAAAACAGGGCGTACCAATTCTCTTTGAAAATACTGAGGCGGCATGTTGTGATGGCAAAACAGCATATCGTGGCGGCGCACCTATTTGCGCTCCATATTTTGGCAAAGGCCTCTTACTTCCAAAGCAAACTGCGCTAGAACCTCAGCATGGCAATGCACGAAAAAGTACTTGGCAAATTGAAACGAGTCCTCAACAAAAAACTATCACGTGTACAACGATACAGGATGTGCCTGCTATCTATGGAGAACAGAAACTACTCATCAAGGCTCAGTATGATTTCTCAACGAATCATGACCTCATGATCACGTGCACTATAAAAAATCTTGGCACAAGCACTATCCCAGTTCAGTATGTGTTGCATAGCTACTGGTACTGCAAGGATCCAGCTTCGACAGTTATCACTGGGCTTGGCAGTAACTACCATGACAACCTCGACAATCTCTCACCCAAGCAGCACCAAGCCCCTCTTCCGCAACAACATACGCCACCATTTGATCGGATATACACAAACCCTTCTCAACAACTAACACTGACCACGGAGCAGTATCACCTCACCATAACAACAAGCCAAACCAATGGAGCGGTACTATGGAACCCTGGTACAGCGCATGGCCTAAAAGATCTCAAAGACCCAACCTTTGTCTGCGTTGAATCAGGTATTATCGCACCTGCTCCTAACCTCAATCCCGATGAAGAGTACACTTTTACGGTGAGCTACGACGCCACCCCCTTAAGCTCATAGGCGAGTAAGGGCTTAGTGTATAAAAAAAGCTTTATTTTTGCGCTATTCCTTGAAAGTTAGCTCACAAATGTTTAGAACGATAGTAATGATTCCGACATCTTAACTGTAGGAGCAGATGAGACGTAAACCTCAGCAGTCAGATAACCCATCAGTAGGATTCAAGAAAAGCACATTAGATACTTCGGGACACCTTGGCCTTGTGCTCAGCGGCGGTGGTTCTCGAGCAGCCTATCAGGCTGGAGCCTTAAGAGCTCTTATTCCATTTCTTGGAGAAAAAAACCCTTTTTCGGTCATTATTGGTAGTAGCATCGGTGCTATCAATGGCCTTGTTCTTGGCGCCGCAATCAAAGAGGGACTGCCCCAAAGCGTTGAAGTGCTCTCTGACCTTTGGCGGGAGAGAACCTGGCGAAACACCTTTGGCGGAAGCCCTACTGCATCTTTCTTCCGCGCCATAAAGATGGCAACTATGCAGTATTTTGCACCAGGTCCATCCGCAACAAATCTTGCAATCTTTGACCCATCACCCCTCATGAAGCGTATCGATGAGATCATCGACCTCTACGGCGGCCTTGCTCCTCACGTTCGCGATCCAAAGCTCCAATCAGTCGCTGTCATGACAACCGTTGAAGGATTCGCTCGTCGCCCACTGCTCTTTGCAAGTATGCACCACCCCCTATCAAGTGAAGTGCTGGAAGGTGCATCATTTGAAGTCTGCTACCGAGAACAGCTTCATGCAAAACATGGATTTGCCTCTGCAGCGTTACCATCAGTCTTACCTCCAGTCGAGATTGATACTGACGACGGTACGCTTCGACTTGTTGATGGTGGTATTTCTATCAACGTACCTGTCGATCCTGCAGTCCGCATGGGTGCAGAAAAAGTTATTGTCATTGATATCTCTGGACGTAACTGGTGGCTGGATCGTTCTGGCGAGCCACACGATACGCGTCCAAGTTGGGAAGTTGAATCAGCTCATTCAACCTACTGCATGCGTCCTCCACAGACATTCACCATTCGTCCACAGGTTCCTCTTGGCCCACTCCTCAAGCAGTGCGTCTGCCGCTCGAGCACACGATTTATAAAATCAGTTGGCCCAATCTGGCCAGCGTTTACTCTACTGAAGAATAAAGTTGGAGAAGACGTCGCCTACGAAGCGATGACCTACGTCGCATTGGATGAAGAATATATCTTGAGCCTCATGGAGCTTGGATTTAAAGAGACAAAAGCGTTCCTTAAAAATAAAACCAAGATCGACTTTGTGCTGAATGATAGTGATGCTACGAACCCTGCGGGCACTTTGCCGGGATCTCTTGAAACTGTTCGGCGATAAGCGCAAGTACCGTCGACTCATCTTGCTGAGGATACTCTTCTGCAATATCACAGAACCATGCTGTTGGCATTGCTATAGAATCAGCCATGGATTGATCCTTGAGAAAAAATGTCGCCTTTGACGTTGCAACACGCAAGACGGGACATCGAATTCGCTGCAGATGCGAGCGAGCGTTAAAGGTTTTAGATTCACTGCGCAGCGGAAGGCCAAGTGGAAAATATGCTTCTAAGCTATCAATAAAACGTTCGGTACGAGTTGGATGTGGGCTGCTACTTGCATCAATCAAAAGAAGTGAACGAACCAGTTTTGAAGTACGCAAATAGAGATGTTGCGCTAAGACTCCAGTATCACCAAAACAAATATAAGATGCCTGACGAATTTTTTGTGCATCAATAAGCTGTTCAAGTTGACGGGAGATGGTTTGCCAACTGAGTGCAGAAACCACAGGCGATGCAAGGACAAGAACTTTTGCAGTGGCTGCAAGTTTTTCTGCAAGGAGCTTGGCATCCTGCTCATAGGCACAACCATGCTCATAAAGCACAACAAATGTTCTGCCACTGCCGTGAGTAGAAATGATTTGAATCTGTTCTGTAAGCACGATGAAGACTGGTGATTTTTGGTTTGTGAAAAGAAGGTGATTAAATTTTACAAGAAAAGCAAGAGC
>JBILLA010000228.1:0-3537 GCA_044376365.1 Bdellovibrionota bacterium
GGTGGCTTAGGCTCCTCAACAAATGAAAGTGCAGCTCAACGAATCTTCTCTGAAGAATGCCGTATCGACCAAGTTTATGGTCAGATCGACGGTGCACCGCTCGGTGTTGGTGATCTTGTTGTCTTTACTGTAAAAATTAACTTCGTAGAAGATGTGGCGCTTTGTACAGTTGATAACTCAGGTGATGGTTTGAGCTGCTCAAACACTCCTGGGTCTCCAACTCTAGTTCAAGCAGGGGACCTCGTAACCATCGCGGTTGATGGGCTCGCTTCAACGCCAGGAAACGTTGGTTCAAGACTAGTTCGCGCAGGACTTCGTTGTCAGCGACTCTAGTAACATAGAGCTGCTTCTAGAATGAAAAACCCCTGTCAGTTTTGCGCTGACAGGGGTTTTTTTATGAGGTTTTTTTATGAGGTTTTTTATGAAGGGGGCTTTTTTATGGTGCTCTATAAGCTTACGTCCGAACTAAGGTTTCGCTATGCATTGATAGGAGCAGGTATTGTTATTTTGCTGTTGTACGTTCAGTAGGCACGCTGCGTTGCGTTAGAAACCGGCAGGCTTAGCAGTAATGACGATCGATGAATCAATATTCACTGCACTTGCTTTCATGCCATCATCAACAGCAATCTGAACTTCAACTTTCTCGCCAACTTCCTGAGCTTGTACAAGGGTAAATCCAGCCACTTCATTGGGTGGAAACTGGGGAAGTCGAAGGCCATCGTGCCCAATATGAATCCCGTTGATTATTAATTTATATTTTCTGGTGCCCTCTTTCGACATACGGAATGGAAATCGATCGGTGAGTTGAAGCACAACCTGATTACTTTGAGCATCATGCACAAAATCAATCGATAGTAGCGATGGCTGTTGAGTAATCTGTGTGCCTTCTGCAAGTGGAACCAAAGTTGGAGCTGTTGTAATTGTGTCCTGCGGTATCGCCGTTGGTTGCACTTGCTCTTCTTCAATGGTTGCTGTCATAGAAGGAGTAAAAGTGACCGTTGGTGATGGGGTTGCAACTGGCGTTGCAGTTGGCTCCTCAGTGATGACAGGTGTGCTCGACAGAGTTGGTATTGGAGTAGGTGTTTGTGTCGGGGAATTAATCAAAGAGAAATCAACAACTGCCGCGCCATCTTTTTCAGACTGACTGATAGAACAGATACCGTCACTTGACATAGGTACGAGGTCAAGAACAAGGATTGCAGTTGTTGTAGAGCTACGCTGTCGGATTTTTTGAATGCAGCTATTTTTGGGAACTGCAGTCTTTTTTTCTTTAATAGCTTTTTTTCTGATAGCTTCAATTTCTATGAGGAAACGAGGAGGATCTTTTAAGAGGCGTGGAGTTACTGGCGTTGTTGGGTGTTTGAGGGTGAGTGTTGCACTTGAGTCTCTAATAGTCAGACTTCCAGTAGCACCGCCTACAGAGAGTGGAAAAGAGTTGTCAGCATAGGTAACAGGGGCACAGAGAAGTCCGCATAAAAGTAGACTTGTGAATATGGGATGAGAAAGCTGTCTCGTATGAGGTGTTGCCGCTGCTTGCATCGGCTCACAGTATCGCCTGTCTTAGCAGGATTGAACAGACTTAGAACGAGAATAGGCTATTGAAGCGGTCTTCGTCCTCACTTACGACAGCCGGTATGGCCAGATCCTGAGCGATGGCATCAAGGCTTGTGCTAATAGATGTAGCCTGAATTTGTTTCAGTTTTTTCTCAAAGACCATAAGGGCAGCAGGGTACTTGCTCGTTAGCTTGTAGGTAGAAGTGTCACCTTCACGGCCGGTAATCTTTATAATAAGCCCCTTTGCTTCGCTGTACTCCTTATCCGAAGCAGCCTCAGAATATAGTTTTAATTTATTATCAATGAGGTGGCCTAGTTTCAGATCAGCGCCTCCAGCTTTTTCTGCAATCATCGTAAATGCATCACCAAATAGGCTAATCCACACTTTTGATTCAGCGTTGTTAGCGATGATAGCTTCCATGGCTTCTTGGATATGTTCTTGTCCGTATACTTTCTCAAGGGTGCCTTTAAAGATCATCTTTGCAGCAAGATCCTTACTTCGAATAGAAAACGCAAAACGTCTTGAAGCAGATCGTGCTGCTAAATATTCTAAGAGGGTGCGAGGACGCAGTCTGCGCCATTCTTTACCTGATGCAAATTGAAAGATAAATGGGGAGACTAAGAAGCTAGTCCAGATAAGCCAACTCATTTTAAGGCTAACGGCTAACGTACAGAAGACAATTATGCCTATGAGTGCGGCAAAAACTCCCTTCGATTGAGCCTGTGCGAGGAGTTCGAATTTCTCTTCTGGAGGTACCATCCTCCAAATTTCGTTCTCTACATTATCCATAGGGTAATAAATGCCTAGTGCTTACGTACAACTACTACACATAAGCAGTTTCTATTCCATATCGGCACAAGCGTGCATTGGGTTTAGGTTCTGAGGTACAGGGTAACTCTGAGCAGTCTTGCTGCATGGCTCAGAGACAACTTTTATCAGATCTTGTCCGAACCATTCATGCTATGTCTTTTTGTATTAAAAGCGCCTGTTTATCGGGTATTCAGTCGTTGCCGGTCTCTATTGAAGTGCAAACCAGTAATGGGTTGCCTCGCTTCTCATTGATTGGCCTTGGAGATGGTGCCATTAAAGAAGCACGTGAGCGAGTCCTTGCTGCGCTTGCTTCAGTAGCGTGCACATTGCCTGATCAGATCCTTGTAAATTTGTCTCCTGCAGAAGAGAAAAAAGCTGGCTCTGCCCTCGATTTAGGAATTGCTGTTGCGATAGCGCTTGCATCAGGAGCAGTTGAAGCTGCTCCACATAAAGATGTTGGATTTATGGGAGAGCTCTCATTAACCGGTCAGGTGCAGCCCATTCGAGGAGCGATTTGTCATGCGCTTGCACTGTTTCGTCAAGGTATTCGCACGTTAGTTTGTCCCCGCGATAATGTAGAGGAAGTATGTATCGTCAAAGGGCTTTCGGTGATTGGCGTCTCGACATTGCAGGAATCTTTAGAGTGGATACAACATGGAACGAACGATGCGCTCGGTCAACAAGCATATCCTACAGAGAGAACCACGCGTTACAGGTTACCAACTGCAACGGAGCATACAACACGTCAGGTATTCTTCCATGACATTGTAGGACAGGATCAAGCGAAGCGAGCGCTTATCATCGCTGCAAGTGGAGGACATCATATTCTGCTATCAGGACCTCCTGGCTGTGGAAAAACCATGTTGGCGCAAGCATTGAGGAGTATTCTGCCACCACTCACTGAGTCTGAGATCCTTGAAGTCGCTTCTTTACATAGTGTTGCTGGGCTGCCAGTTGCTTCAATCATCCAAGGGCATCGACCATTTCGGGCACCACACTATAATATGAGTCAAGCAGCTCTTGTCGGTGGTGGGTCAAAGATTAAACCAGGAGAGGTGAGTTTATCGCATCATGGTATTCTTTTTCTTGATGAGCTGCCTGAGTTCTCACGCAATGTTATTGAAGCTCTTCGAATTCCCCTTGAGAATCGCGCTATATCAGTAAGTCGTGCT
>JBILLA010000229.1:0-3532 GCA_044376365.1 Bdellovibrionota bacterium
CAGCTCTGGAATAGCTTGCACCTGATCGCCTGCAGGCGAAAATGGAGACACAAGTTCAAAGGGAACTGCTGCCGGAGAGAACAGCGATGGGCTTACGTCAGACTCAGCCGACAATCACATCACCCATGCTTTGCAGCTTTAACTTTCTCGATGCGCTCTTTAGCCATACGAACCGCGATGACTTCAGTAGGTAGCGCTTCTTTATCAGCAGTCTTGAGACAAGAAAGAACGGTTTCACCGATCTTTTCAACCTTGCTCTCAACCCATGATTTATTCCAGCCACCTTTCTCAAGCTCACCAGCAACAGAGATCACACCGCCACTATTAATGACAAAATCTGGGCAGTAGACCAGCTGACGTTTTGCAAGCTCTTCATACATCGATGGATCGCTGAGCTGATTGTTTGCAGCACCAGCAATAATGTCACAAGAAAGAGACGAAATAGTTTTGTGATTGACTGTTTGACCAATAGCATTCGGAGAAAAAATCTGAGCTTTGACCGTGTAGATCTCATCGAGTCCAACAACAGTAGCACCATACTCTTTTTCCGCTCGCTCAAGAGCAGCTTTATTCGTATCACACACAAAAACTTTTGCTTTTGCTTTCACCAAGTGCTCAAGCAAGTACATACCGACATGGCCAACACCCTGCAAAGCAATCGTACGTCCAGCTAGATCTTTACTGCCGTAACGGAACTCACAGGCTGCTTCAATACCGCGGTAGGTTCCAAGCGCTGTCCACGGAGAAGGATCGCCTCCACCACCCTGCGCAGGATCAAAGCCAGCCGCACAGCTTGTAAACTTACGCATCTCCATCACATCAGCAACTGAGGTACCCATATCTTCTGCAGTGATATAGCGACCATTAAGGTGGCTGAGGCATTCGCCAAATTTTTGGAATAACTTTTCTCTACCAACTTTCATGGCAGGGTCAGCAACGATGACCGACTTACCACCGCCGATATTAAGACCAGCAACGGAGTTTTTATAGGTCATCCCTTCAGAGAGACGAAGCGCATCTTCAAGCGCAAGCGCATCATTGTCATAGACACGCATGCGGCAACCACCAAGTGCAGGGCCCAATACGGTACTATGAATACAAACAATCGCTTTCAATCCAACTTCGGGATACTGAAAGAACACGACTTGTTCATGACCACGCTCAACGGCAGAGCAGAATGCTTTATCAGGTGCTTGTGTCATGGATTTCTCCTATCACCAGGAAGGTTTGGATCAGTATTGATGTACGCATCCTCATACTTAACCTGCGTCTTCGGCTTGGTGCCACCAGAGGTTTCAGTATGGATTCGTTGACAGCCAACAAGGGCAACAACAAGAACAAGGAGGAAGAATGGTAGGTACAGTGTATTTCTCATCGGGAGGAATCATAACGAGACAGCCAGGGTAAAGTCCAGCCGCCATTCACCCTCACAGAGAGAAAAATTGAGCGCAAAAATGACGCACCTTTAGCCAAAAACGATGCCCTGCGCGAGGGGCAGATCCGCGCCGTAGTTGATCGTATTGGTCTGACGTCGCATATATGCTTTCCAGGCATCAGAGCCCGACTCTCGACCGCCACCCGTGTCTTTTTCACCACCAAAGGCGCCCCCAATCTCAGCACCAGAGGTACCAATATTGACATTTGCAATACCGCAGTCACTGCCGGCAGCAGAGAGAAATCGCTCGGCCGCTCTGAGGTTATTGGTGAAGATACTCGACGAAAGCCCATGATCGACACCATTATTGATAGCTATCGCTTCATCAAGTTCGTCATAAGCAAGCACATACAGAATTGGCGCAAAGGTCTCTTCCGAAACAATCTTCATCAATTGATTTGCTTTGATAATGGTTGGCTCAACATACAGATCCGAGGGCATACCAGCTAAAACTTTGCCGCCATAGAGAACTTCCCCACCCTCTTGTTGCGCTCGTGCTACTGCATGAGAAAAAGCATCCACTGATTCTTTCGCAATAAGTGGACCCATAAGCGTACCTGCTTCCAAAGGATTGCCGATTTTAATCTGTTTGTAAGCAGCCATAAGTCTTTTTGTAACTTCAGCCTCAAGCGATCGATGAACAATCAATCGACGCGTCGTCGTACATCGCTGGCCTGCCGTTCCAACAGATCCAAAAACAACACCTGGAATCACCAAATTAAGATCTGCCTCTGGGGTGAGGATAATTGCATTATTTCCACCAAGCTCAAGTAAGCTACGACCAAGACGCTCTGCAACAACAGCACCAACCGCACGTCCCATTCGTGTCGAGCCAGTAGCACTCACCAAAGCAATACGCTTGTCGGCTGCAAGTTTTTTACCGAAGCGAGCATCATTATCAAAAACAAGTCCAAACAGGCCCGCAAATCCATGACGTGCTGCAACACGCTCTGCAATTGCAGTCATTGCAAGAGCTACCAATGGTGTTTTTTCAGAGGGCTTCCAAATACAAACATCACCACACACCGCAGCAATCATTGCGTTCCATGCCCACACAGCGGCAGGAAAGTTAAATGCGGTAATAATGCCGACCAAACCAAGGGGATGCCACTGTTCATACATGCGATGTGATGGACGCTCTGAGTGCATTGTTAATCCATACAATTGCCTCGACAGGCCTACGGCAAAGTCAGCGATATCAATTGCTTCTTGAATTTCGCCAAGACCTTCCTGAAAAATTTTACCGCACTCAAGCGACACCAGTTTCCCTAATGCTTCTTTGTGAAGGCGCAGCTCTTCACCAATCTGCCTGACAACCTCGCCACGTTTTGGCGCTGGATAACTT
Organism: Bdellovibrionota bacterium; assembly: GCA_044376365.1. Taxonomy (GTDB): domain Bacteria; phylum Bdellovibrionota_C; class UBA2361; order UBA2361; family JBIKWN01; genus JBIKWN01. The sequence goes on from JBILLA010000229.1 coordinate 2,781, forward strand.
CGCCAACATTGAAAAACGCTCTGGGCATCGTCCATAACCCGCTCATAGTTTTCATCAGAGGTAATAAAAACCTCGCCCATTTTCTGATTATCTATAGGCGAATATGAGGCAAAAGAGGCTGTGCCATCTGTATACCACGCCTTTCCACGTGTGGTTGGTTGCCCTGTCAGGGGAAGGTCTAATGATGCGAAAAGTGAAGCGATACTAGTCATATGGGTATTCTATCAAGAGAGGGGTGATTGAAACATGGCTCAATCCCCATTATCCTTGTACCACTATGGGAAGAATGTTTGAAGTACGTAAAGCCGCGATGTTTGCCAGATGGGCAAAGAACTCAAAGGCTTTCTCGAAGCTCGGTAAAGAAATAGCAATTGCGGTAAAACTTGGCGGAAGCGACCCCGACAACAACCCGCGCCTTCGAAACGCCATTAAAACGGCCCGCTCGCTAAACATGCCGAAGGACAACATCCAGTCCTCTATTAATAGAGCAACTGCCAAAGATGCCAGCGACCTGCAAGAGCTGACCTATGAAGGGTACGGCCCTCACGGCGTTGCCATCTTTGTTGAAACAACTACTGACAACCCTACCAGAACCGTTGCAAACGTCCGTTCATGCTTCAGCAAAAACGGTGGCTCGCTTGCGCAATCAGGGGCTGTCGATTTCATGTTTACTCGACGTGGTGTTTTTACTATTGAAAAACCATCAGGCGATCTTGATGACTTTGAACTTGAAATGATCGACCACGGCCTTG
>JBILLA010000230.1:0-3529 GCA_044376365.1 Bdellovibrionota bacterium
CTTCAGAGTAGTTTCGCGGCGCCTCTTTTGGCATTGGTGCTGTCTTAGATGGGACAATTGTTTTCTTAAAATAAGCTTTCACTTGCTCGTTGAGTTCTTCAATACTCATTGACTGAGGATACCAAGGCTCACTGTGATGAATCAGCAAATCTTTACCATCGTTAGTCAAAGAACATTGGGGTACTACATGGCCAATACAGGCATTAGTGAGTGGTTCCAATAAGGGGCCTGCATTATAGAAACGATCTTTACCGTAGAGCATGCGGACGCAAAGACTCTGATCTATATCACGCTCAAGGATCAAACCATCGCGTTTAAGAGACGATATGACTATCTGCTCTGTCACATAGTTCCCATCGCTTGCGATCAAGGCGTTACCACGTTGATACTGAGTGAGCATGTCGCAGAGTTCCTCTGGAGCATACTCTTTTAGATACACATTCGTTACGCCCTGAGAAAATCCAACTGTTTGCAGAGCTACATGCAGAGGCTTGTTTTCTAAATATGTAAGAGACTTTGTCAAATGAGCATCAGGATCACGTAGTTGCTCTTTAAAGTACTCAGCAAGCCAATAGCCATGAGTTCCGTCATGTTTTGCAGCTTCATTAAAACGACGCTCTTTAAAATCATTTTTTGGCTCACCAAAACGTTGCGTTGGCAGAACTGTTGTAAGTGGTCGTGCTATCGCTCTGAGAATAAGCCCTGGCGAACCATCTGGATGTGAGAGTAACTCCCATGAAGCTTCATTATTTATAGTTTTATATTTCTGATTTGCAAAAGAAAAATAAGCTTCTCCCTTTTTCTCTGAGGATGTATCGGCGCGAGAAAGTGTTGCTATCTGGGAGAGTGGCACTGTAGGTATACAATGCTCCTGAGGATGAAGAAGCAACTCACCGCTAGCATGCGTTATTCCACTTGATTGTTGCAGCTCCATGAATAGATAACTCCAGAAAAGAAAAATTCGGCATCAAATTGTATCGAAATTTCATGCTTAAGCTATGAAGAGTAAAAAATTAGGAATAGGCTCTAATAAGCCACTGATTTTATTCAGCAAAGTATCCTATCATCGGTACACTAGATTGCCTTCCCGAACAGCTCTTAACGACTTGTTGCGACGTCAAGGCATCACACGTGCGTGCTTTGTAGTGAACAGTAACAAGCGTTAAAGATCGTAACATTTTCAAAATCTTTCACGAACAACGCTCTCTTTGAGAGATATCTTTTGTGGTTGAATAATAGAAAGACAGGAAATCGTGTTTGCATGAATTCTTACAGCAAGGTGTAAGTCTTACGAAATTATTACGTAAGACTTTAGCTTTTTTGTCAAACTTTTCCTAGTGATTTCTTGGATTTTTCAATACTTACTAATCCTGAATCTATATGTTCTATAGAAAACAACAAAGGCACTCGAACCTTCACTTACGCAGACAGTATGTCTCAATTCGTTCTTAAAAAAACGAATCGCAACATGCCGAACGAATAACGATTTAAACTCGATGGTCCAGTGATGGCAAATGAGTTTTTAATATCAAGGAGGATTCGATGCCTATAACGATAAACTCAAACATTGCGTCACTAGCTGCGCAACGACAGCTCGGCATTTCTAATGATGCATTAAATAATACCTATCAAAAGCTTAGTTCTGGGCAACGTATTAATAAAGCCTCTGATGATGCTGCTGGACTTGCAATTGCAGATTCATTAAAAGCAGATCAACGCATAGGTGGTGTCGCTATTAGAAATGCAAATGATGGTATTTCAACAGTTGCAATTGCTGATGGCGCACTTAATGAAATTGGAAACGTACTGTCTCGACTTGGTGAACTTGCCACTCAGTCAGCAAACGGAACATTTTCAACGACGCAACGTTCTGCCCTACAAAATGAATTTTCAGCACCGAGCTCTGAGATCGAGCGTATTGCAACCGTAACATCATTCAACGGCGTGAGACTTCTCTCAGGGGGGCAATCTGTTGTTCTACAGGTTGGGTTTAACTCTCAGTCGACATCACAAATCAGTATTACCAACGTGTCTGGCACCCTTGCCTCTCTTGGCTTAGCATCCACAAACAGCTCTTCAATGACCTATTCACTCACAGGAATAACCGTGTCGGATGGCCAATCTGCATCACGGATTGCTCTTGATGCAGTGAATGCAGCAATTTCATCACTCGCAAGTACCAGAGGGAATTTAGGAGCAGCCGAGGCACGACTTCGTGTATCTATTAACAACCTCCAAGTATCACGGGAAAATTTTGCAGCCGCTGAAAGCCGTATTCGTGACGTTGATGTTGCAAGCGAAGGCGCTGAGTTAACAAGACTTGGTATTCTTCAACAGGCAGGTGCTTCTATCTTGGGTCAAGCAAACCAGCAACCACAGCTTGCATTAAGCTTACTGCGGTAAATATCGCAACTACGTAATGGTAGCTTTGATTTAGGTTATGTATACCTATCTGCTTTTGCTACCATTACGTCGTGAACAGATTACTATCTTCTCTCATACTTGGCATACTGTGTTGCTTCACAGGACTTGTCTTCTATGCCTTCTTGACTCAAAACTTCCTCCCACCACAACGAGCAACATTTTTTGATGATTTTCCAAACTACTATTTTGCTGGTAAGCGTTTCTTGGAAGGCATTCCTGTATATGGGCCACTTGAACAGGATGTTTCTCACACCCTTGGCCTTCAAGGTTATAAAGCATATGCATCGGATCCACCGTTTACCGTACTCGTGCTGACACCTGTTGCACTCTTGAGTTATCTAGTCAGCTGGTGGTGTTTTATAGCGCTCTCTGTTGTTCTATTCTTTTTTGCAATAACGCTCTGGCTTGATGAATATAATTTTTCACCGACCGCTCCAATGCTTCTCATCAGTATGAGCTACTTATCCCAGCCATTTCTTTTTCTTCTGAAAAAAAATCATTTTGAATCAATCCTCTTACTGCTTTTTGTGTGTGGGCTTCGAGCTTATAAACGCAAGAGCATTGTGATGAGCAGTATTTATTGGGGGCTTGCAGCTGGATTAAAACTTTTCCCTACCGTATGGTTCATAGCACTGCCCAATCGTAGTCTCACAAAACGACTCTTCTTTGGATGCTCTACATTATTGCTCTCATTACTTATCGGTTGGGTATTCTTAGGCACAAGAAACGTTTCGGAATTTTTTTCTGTTACATTGCCTCTATCACCTATATGGCAAGGAACAATCGGTAACTACTCAATTATCTCTTTATGCACTGCAATTGGTATCACGCAGTGGGGTTATCCTATGCTTATCCTTGCTGGCTTAGCTGTGTTACTGCGATGGCGCAATGCACACACAAGAGTTGATATCGCAGCTCTTTCAGCATCTGCTCTGCTCTTGGCTCCTCTTTGTTGGCTTAATTATTTTATCCTGCTCCTTCCTGCCTGTATTGACGCTGTGTATCAGTACAGCATGCTGCGTACACAAAAAACACTCCTGCATGTCATCATGCTGGTCCTGACGCTCTTCTATCCTCCATCTATTGAGCTCGCATCTCCACTAGC
>JBILLA010000064.1:0-11611 GCA_044376365.1 Bdellovibrionota bacterium
TTTGAAAAAACTTCTGTTGAAGATTTCCAGTGCGACGTCCCTGAAAAACAATCGACTGATGAATAGTGAGTTCTCCAATGAGTTGTATGAGTTCATCCAGTTTATGTGCAGCGACGCGAACTGTTTCGTCGCTTGTGCGCCCAGGTCGAGCACTTTCGCTCTTTGCAATCTCTGATTGCTTGGGTTGTGCTTTTGGCTGTGTTGATAGTGGCTGTTGTATCTCTTGAGGTGTGACTTTGCTTTGTTCAGCTTCAGCTTTTGCCTGAGCAAAGAGTGCTTCAAGATCATCTTCATCGTTATCGATTTTTATAGTCGTTGCTGGAGCACGGTTGGGGGTTGTAGGTTTTCCAAGTATACGAAGCTTTTCATGTATCCAATTTTCATTGGGAATATATGAAGCATTTGTTCGGAGCTGATCAGTCCAATCAGTGAGGAATACTTGCACATCAAGGAGGATAGAAAGAATTTCACTTGAAAGTTCAAGTTCATTTTTCATTATGAGCGTAATGACATCTTCAACGAGGTGAACAAAACTTCCAAACTCTTCAAGTCCAACAGAGCGAGACGCTCCTTTTAAATTGTGAGCAGCACGGAAGAGACTATGGTACACTTCTTCAGAAGGATTCGTCTCTAAATCAAGACAAGCTCTCTCCCATTGCACAAGTGTATCAAGTGCTTCATCCAGAAAGCATGCAATAAGCTCTCTATCTATCATGATTTTGTTCCCTCAATGGTTTATACCCCAAGCCGTGGAATGATCGTCTCTTCAAGTGACAAACTTTAACGCAAAACAGTTATTCTGATACGAAGCTTCGTTAAGCTTTGCACGGCTCTTAGGGGTACATTTTTTACTCAAGATTGAGTAACGGACAGACGACTGATATTCATCGACTTTACTGTACAAGAGGACCTAACCGTATGACATTGCGACAGAAACTGTATTTTCTAGCAGGTATTAATATCTTTCTTACACTTATCGTCGGCGTCATGGGATTTTGGGGAATAAGCCGTCTTGATCCATCTAACAGCCCTGTTACAACACAGATGAAAGCTGTCAGAAACGCAATGACAGTTGATATGATGCATGATGCATTTAATAGTGATGTTCTTCGTGCATTGTTAGTGAGTACCACAGGTGATACACGTTTTGGTTCTGAAGCAGAGATTAGTGATGATCTTGCTCGCCACAGTGAAGTTATGAACGAGGCAATTGCTGAGAATAAAGCATTACCGTTGAGTGCTCATATTCAAGAAGAGCTTGCTAAGACTGCTGGTCCTATCGCAAGCTATCAGAGCGGCGCAAAAAATATAGTTCGTCAGACGTTTAAGGATCCTAAGTCAGCACTGAGTATTTTTGAAGACTTTCAAGGTCTTTTTAGGCAACTTGAAGACGTCCTCGAGGAGTCTTCTGGTGTTATAGCAACTGAATCGCAAGAGACATTTGCACAAGAAGTAGCCTCGGCGGAATTTCTTAAAAAAGTTATATGGACTGGTTTGCTTATAGCTGCCATTGTCGCAATCTGGATTTCGACACTTGTTGTGAAGTCAGTAATGACGCCTATGAAGCGTGCACTCGAAGAACTGACTGCTACGTCAACCGATCTGCGTCGACAAGCAGATACGCTTACTGAAAGTTCATCAGACCTCAATGCAGCATCGAATGAGCAATCTGCTGCTGTGCAGGAGTCAGTTGCTGCAATTGCAGAAATTCTTAGTATGGTTTCGCAAACCACTAATTTCTCTGAACAATCTATTTCATCATCTTCGACAATGACTGACCGTACACAGGAAGGAAATCGCATTATTAATCGCTTGGCGCATTCTATCGGATCTATTCAACAGGCAAATGCTCAGTTAATGGAGATGGCAAATATCATTCAAGAGATATCTAACAAAGCAACAGTCATCAACGATATTGTGTTTAAGACGCAACTACTTTCGTTTAATGCATCGATTGAAGCTGCACGTGCAGGGCAGCATGGACGTGGCTTTGCTGTTGTTGCTGAAGAAGTTGGTAATCTTGCTGAAATGAGTGGAAGCTCTGCACGTGAAATACAGTCCTTACTTGAGGATAGCCAAAAGCAAGTCTCTTTAATTGTTGAAAGTGTGCAAAAGCGTGTCCAAGAAGGAGAGCAAGTTGCAAGTGAAGCAGTAGCAATCTTTAATAAAATCTCTGGTGAGACATCAAATCTTAATGGTTTTATTAATAGGATTGGTGAAGCAACGAAAGAGCAAGAAACGGGAATTCATCAGATTTCCACTGCTATGAATCAAGTGGGCATTTCTGCTCAAAAGAATCTATCATCAGCAACACAGGCATCTTTGGCCTCAAGAAAACTATCAAGCCAAAGTGTCGCACTGGCTGGTGTTGTTTCGAGTTTAGAGCACCTTATGTTTGGTCGTAGTGCATTCAACGATGCTTCAAGAGATGAGCGTGCGTCTACCTCTGCTCGTGAGCGTTATATTTCACTCACCGAGGAATATCATCCGTCAACAAATGGAGTCTCGTCGCAGCATAATGGTATGGCATCGGGCAAGAGTGTTCTTGCAGATGATGAATCATTTCGTCCGTATGTAGGATAACGGTAGATAGAAACATATGCAGCATCCACGTTCGATTACAAAACGTAAAAATCGTATTCTTCTTGACTGCGGAACGAATGAAGTTGAATTTCTACGATTTTATGTTGCCGATAAATTTTATGGCATTAATGTATCGAAAGTGCGACAGGCTGTCGTTTTTGAACCTGAGAAATTAAGTGTTATTCCTCAAACGTGCAGCTCGTATTATGGCACCTATCTTTATCGTGGTGCCTGTATTCCAGTGATAACATTACGCGGTTATTTTGGTCTTGGACAAGAGGCGCTACATAAACGAACCATTTTATTGGTTTGCGATTTTAGTCAGTGCACTATTGGGTATGTCGTTGATGGTATTCGGGATATTTTGCGCTGTTCTTGGGATAACTTTCAGCCTGCTAAGCAGCTAGAGAATAGTAGTAATCTATTAACAGGAAATTTACTTTTTCAAGATGAGATTACTCCAATCCTTGATGTCGAAGAGATGCTTACAAAAATAATTCCTGATGTTGGAATAGAGCGCGATGTGCCAAACGTGAAGCCTTCCGCTCGGACTGAGGCATTGGTTGGCAAGCGGGTTGTCTACTGCGAGGATTCCCCCACCGTGCAGAAAGTCTTGTTGCGATGTCTTCAAGAATTGGGGCTTAGAGATATTACAATATTCTCATCGGGACAAGAAGGACTTTCTTATGTTACTGCTCATCCAGATGCTGTTGACCTCATTATTAGTGATATTGAGATGCCACAATTAGATGGTTTAACGCTCTGTCGTGAGTTGAAATCAAAGCCTCAATCTCATCAGATCCCTTTTCTTTTTTTCTCATCAACAATAAGTGATGAAATGCGCTTTAAGTGCCAAAGTGTTGGTGGTATCGCTGCGTTCTCTAAACCAGAGATATCAGCGCTTACCACCTATGTTGATAAGCTTCTTACTGAGAACTAGAAACGGAACGATAGACCACCAGCAAAAAACGGATCTGCATAACCGCCACTCACATTTCTGCCCATATGAATGTCTGCTTGCATATCAGGTGTAAGTAAGTAGGTAAATCCGATGTGGGTTATTTGAGAAAATGGGCCATCGTTATAGGTCTCAAAGATATATTCATAGAACGATGCAATGCGATCTGTAAAACCTACGCCAACAGAGAATGTCTGTTGATAAATTGTTTCACGATCAGCATCGACAGCTTCTGAGCGGAAGTATGACATGGTCGAAAGTGAAAATGTGTCATCAAGCTCTGATGCTGTACAGATTTTAATTTCAGGTGACCATGTCTCTTGGCCATCATTGCCTGCAGGGATAAATGTTGCTGGGATTAATGAAAGATCGAAGTACTTTGAAACACTTTTTTCGAGGCCGAGCTTGAAGCCAGCATAGACATCATTAAAATTTGATGTCGTATGTCCTTGTCGGCGTGTGATATTCCAACTTGGTGTACCAAGTCGTAGTTCAAAGTTATTGACTACTGCATGACGGATGAGCGTCTCGGGGGCAGTGGTAAAATTTTCATCTTGTAATCTTTGGTAGGTAAATCCTGTTTCAACTTGCGTCATGCCTTCAGGTACCACAAAAGCAGATTCCGTGAAGTCAGGACGGTCTGTACTTATGGGGTCAGACCAATCGCCTGCAAGGCACGGAGTTGAGATAAAGGATACAAGGGCTAGGGTAAGGATGTTTTTATTCATTATAATAAAAGTAAAAATTGGACACCCTCGCCGTTCTTTTTCAAGCGACATTTGAAGCGGCCAATGGTTCGTATCAAAAGTTACTGCGCGATAAGATTAAATCGTATCGGCACTTGGAAGTTCACGGAAGTGCCTGTTATAGATTCAGGAATTGGGGGAAACGGTGCGGCATATTGTAGCATTGATTCAACGCCTTCGCTCAGTAAAGGAGAGTCGCTATCGACAACCTGGATCTGTTCTAGTGCGCCAGCGCGAGATAGTGTCAGCGAGACGACAACACGTCCCTCTATGCTTCGTTCACGAGCTCGTTTGGGATAGCGTTTATTCTTTGCAATATGTGCAGCGACAAGCTGTTGATAGGTAAGAGCTGCACTGCCACCTGCGCCACCGATCTGTTCAGTTGATGTTCCTGTTGGACCTAGAGCAGCAGGGCTTTTGGGTCCATCTGAAGCGGTTACAGGAGCTTCTTTTTGTGGCTGTTGAGGTTCTAAAGCTTTATCCTTAATTTTTGTCTTTGGTTTTGCCTGTACTTCCATGCGCCCGGTTGCTTTGCTTTCCTCAACAAGGATTTTATCTTTCTGAACAACTTCTTTTGGCTGTTCTTCTTGTGGCTTTTCTTGTTGTGGAAAAGTTTCTTGCACAGACCCGACAATTGAAACCATAAATACTTGGTTGCTTGACGAGGCAAGGGCTGCTGCAGTTTGTTGAGGTTGGATGAGTGTTTGTCCAATCCACCAGACGCAACATGCCATGGCCAGATGAATCATCAACGAAATACAGAGAGGTTTTGTAATACTTTCATCATGGAGTTCGAGCCGTTTTGGTAATCCTTTACCTCCTTCAATAACTTTTAAGTTTCTCCTAAAAGAAAGAGGGGTTGGTTCTGGTTGAATAGGCTCAATAGGATCGAAGGTAAACTTCGAGCGTTTCCCCTCTGGGGGAAGAAAGTCTTTTGCTGGTAACCACTTTAGTGTTGCCATTGAGGAGAACGCTCGATAAATATTTTGTTAGTATATTACAGATCTATGTGAAGACCCATGTAGTAGTTTCTGGGGTTGCCAGGTTCGACACCGTTGCTACGTACCCGAGAGATATATTCTTCATCAAAAATGTTATTTACTCCACCGACGAGGGCAATATTTTTATAGACGGGAACTTCGGCTGTTAAATCCCATATTGCATAGTTATCAATGAATCGATTATCAGTCTGAGCATCATCAGCATACATTGAGTCAACGAAGGTCCCGATAAATGCAATTTTTGTAGCATTATCAAGGGAGTAGGTAAGCCCGCTTCGGAATAAAGTCTCGGGGGCATGCTGCGGTGTTTTGCCTGTAAGCGGACCCTGTGTGAACTCTGCATCAAGGAGGCTAATGTTCGAGTACCAGGTCAGCGACCGATCTGGAATGAGGCTTACATCCAACGCTGCATCCAGACCTCGATAGCGAGCACGACCGACGTTTTGAATTTGATTGCCCACGCGTCCGAACTGATTTCGGTACTCGGTCCAGAATAAGCTTGTATCAAATGTTGCCCATTTTGTGAGATCTCCCTTGAGTCCAAACTCACTATTCACACTTTGACCTGCATCAAGATCGTTTGAAATGGTATCGCCTGTTTGGAGCGGAATTGCATCTTGGTATGTTACTGGCTTGTAACCTTGAGATACGTTGACATAGTTTTTCAGTGTATCGCTCCATGCATACGTAATGCCTAGGCCTCCAAGAGGAACTGCATCATAGCGATTGTCAGAGCGCAAAGGTGTGACGATCGTTGCAGACTTATTAATCTCTTCACGAATATCTTGAAAGATATTTTCCATGCGAAGTCCTGGCGTGACCGACCAATTGCCAAGATTAAAGCGATTTTCAGTAAAGACAGAAGCAGTGCCAGTGCTGCGAGCGTAACGCTTTTCAAGTGCTCCAGTTGTTGCGTAGGGAGTCTCGCCTTTCCATTGATTGTATGGAGAATCATTGAAAGAACCAGCAACACCAAAGGTAAAGACATGAGCATCCTTTTCTCCCCAGCCCTGTTGATAGCGATTGTCAGTGCCAACAAAGCGGAACGCTTGGTCTTGAATGGTATTGGTTGTGCCAAGTGGAATACCACCAAAAGTGGGTGCGTCACCATAGCTTTGACGACGAGAGTAGCGATCATAGTATCCACCATAGAGCTTTGATGTAATCGAAGCATGAGAGTCGATAGTATGTTCAAGTGTCGCTGTAGAAACATAGCGAGCGATTTGGAGTCGGTCATATTGCAGAGTGCTGCCAAACCGATCGTCCTCAAGAGAGACGACACCTTCTGCAGCTGTGCGAGCAAGACCGCCAGGTTCTCCGTGATCACCATTGTAGACATCTATATCTAACAGCAATCTGTTGTCGTTATTAATAATGTGTGTTGATCGTAGTGTTCCATTGTCTATCTGATAGTCGCTGTTGAAAGAGCGAAACCCATCACTGTCACGGTGATGGTATGAAGCAAGAATGCCGTTTTGTGCGTCACCAGCAGTGAGTTCATTGTATGTTGCATAGAGTGAGTTTGATCCAACGATCTGTTTGGTGGTGAGCGAGAGTGGCTTATTAAGTTGAGCTTTTCTTGTGATGAAGTTCATAGCTCCTGAGGGTTGAGGGCCGTAGATGAGTGACGCGCCGCCACGAATGAACTCGGTGCTTGTGATGCTGTCTGTTGGAGGTACGTAGTAACTTGCTGGGTAGCCGTATGGATCAGGCGCAAGCGGTAGGCCATCTTTAAGCATGAGAAGGTTGAAAGACTCATGGGGATCTCCAATGCCTCGATAGTTAATACTGGCAAAGCTTTCATTGTTGACTTCGCTGGCTAGGAGCCCAGGTACCTGAGAAAGCACCTGGCGGTAGTTGTTGGTCACGATCGGTGGCAGTGCTTCTAGATTTGTGATGGTGACTTTTTTATCAGCAAGAATTTTGCCCTCTTCAACAACGGGGGGAAGGAGGGTGAGCTGCTTTGATGCGGTGCTTTCGACGGTGACGGTCTCTAGTTGACCAAGCTGCTTGGTAGGTTCCTGTTGTGCAAAAGCATTGCCCGAGAGCGCAAGGCTTAGTGCCAAGAGGGATACTAGAGTATTTCTTTCAAGTTTATTCATGCTGGTTGAGTACGTATTTATTTAATAATTTCAGTTTGTTATGTGATAAATCGTCGGTAGGTATACTAACCTCACGATATTTGCATGAACTGCTCGGTATATCAAGCTCTTAGCGGTAACTTTTAGAAAAAAGTTACCCTGTACCCTGAAAAGTTACCCTGTACCTTATTTTGAGGCGGCGGTGGTGACGCAGCCCCCGGCGATGCGGTTTAGGTGCACATCGATCATTTTGACGGTGATGCCTGATTTTGAGGGGTCTAGACGTGGGCATTCAACTGTATAGCTTCTCGTATAGTCTTTGTATGCTCTGGACCAATACATTGTCGTTGTGCCACGTGGCATGAGGGCTGTTTCGCCAGGTTTAAGCCGAAATCCAGCGCCTCCTCCAGATACATTGATTACATTGTAGGTTGAGTCTTGAATGTCGTTTCGTATTCGAATTCGCCCAGCAGGAGCTGGTCGTTCGCAGCCTAAGATAAAAAATAGAGTAAAGAGTATGATGAGCAAACTATTTTTTGATAAGCTTCTATGACTATAGTACATTGCTCCTCCAACTCATTGAAAAGATTATGATTCCAAAAAACTACCGATTGCAATTCAAAAGAGAGCAGATTCAACAGATAGTGCATCAGCTTGCTGAGCAGCTCGAGCCCTGGGTTGATGAGCAATCAAAAGCAACGGGTCAGGATGTTATTGCGATTCCAATTCTTCATGGCGGGATCTTTTTCTATGCAGACCTGTCTCGAGAAATCCAGCATTCATTAACGCTCTTTCCTCTGAAAGCTTCTGCCTATACTGGAAATGAGACACAAGCATCTGAGCTCAAAATTGATTTTGATTTCTCAACAGTAAAGGGACGTGCGGTGCTTCTTGCAGATGAAATTTGTGAGAGTGGACGTTCGCTCAGTGAAGTAACAAAAGCATGCTATAACGCGGGTGCAGTTGCTGTTGCACAGGCAGTGCTTATTCGACGAGAAGGTGCTGGTACGTTTGAGCCGAAGTTTGTTGGATGGAATTATAACGGTCCTGAGTGGTTCGTTGGATACGGTATGGATGATAATGGGCGACACCGAAACCTTGGTGATATTTACGTTATAGAAAAATAGCACTGACGCTCTGTATGCACTCAGTCGATATTAAAAACCTCACGAAGTCGTTTTATCGACAAACAGTTCGTAAAAGTTATACGACGATTAAATCTGCACTTTTTTCCTTTGGTCGTGCGCAGGAGCCGACAGCAGATCACCTGCATACGGTGATAAAAGATCTGACGATGCGTGTGCCTCAGGGCGCGTCCATGGGAGTCATCGGGCGCAATGGTTCTGGAAAATCAACGCTCTTGAAATTGATTACTGGTATCTATAAGCCTGATAGCGGCTCGATTGAGCTGCATGGCAGAGTTGCTGCACTTATTGAGCTTGGCGCTGGGTTTCATCCTGATTTTACTGGGCGAGAGAATGTCTATCTTGGTGGCGTGATGCACGGACTCTCTAAGAAAGAGATTACAGAGCGCTTTGATGAAATTGTCGCTTTCGCAGAACTTGAAGCTGTTATTGATGATCCTGTTCGTACCTATTCATCGGGCATGTTTATGCGTCTTGGGTTTAGTTTGGCAGTCCATACAAATCCCGATGTGTTAATCGTTGATGAAGTGCTTGCTGTTGGCGATGCTCGTTTTGTAAATAAGTGTAAAGATAAAGTGAGCGAGCTTCGTCGTGAGGGTAAGACCTTACTCTTAGTCAGCCATGATCTTGAAGCTGTTGAGCGATGGTGTGATGAAGTTGTTTGGCTTCACGAAGGCATTGTGAAAGATAGAGGAGATCCTCGTCGAGTTATTGATGCATATCGAAATTGGGTCGAGCACGCCGAGGAAGAAGATATTATTAAAGCTGAAACTGAAGAGCCTCACGCGATACAATCGAGTGCGTTTATTGATACGCCTACCCAAGAACAAGAAGTGCGACGATGGGGGTCTCGAGAAATTGAAATTACTGCAGTCTCATTGCATGGAGCTTCCTCAGATCAGAGTGAGAAGCGTATCTTTCATTCTGATGATCAACTCACCATTGAGATGCACTATCGAACGCATCAAGCAGCACTGGTACAAAAAGAAGATCTCGTGTTTGGTGTTGCTATTCATCGCCATGATGGTCTTCAGATCTATGGCACCAATACTGATATTGAAAAAATTTCACTCGACAAAGTACAGCACTCTGGTGTTATCACGTTCCGCCTTATGCCGAATCAGCTCACCGATGCTCGCTATACGATTGATGTTGCCTGCCATCGCAAAGATGGTTATGCCTATGATTATCATAAGCACGTTATTGAATTTGCCGTACGGCAACGGGGCGCCGCATGCGTTGGAGTGTTCATGCCTCATACTGAATGGCAGATCGCCTAAGGAATATATTCTTACTGACCTTGCTTGTTGCCGAGGTCAAACGCTTTCCAGTTTTTATTCTCTATAGATATCGCATCTTGATGCTGGTTGATCTCAGAGTTCTTTTTGCTCTTTTTCAGTATCAATATCCCTGTTGATGGCGTTGATGTGTTATCTAAGAGTTGAAGCTGACTTTGGATTGTTGGATCACGATAGGTATAGAACTGAGCTGAGTAGGGAAACTTGTTACGGAACATCAGGGACGTATGCTCTCCGGATTTCTCTACCATCGTTAAAATGGTTTTTGTTGAGAGAGAGTCGCTTAATCGCGGTGCAAGAACAATCAGTATGAGCATAGTGAGCGCAAAGAGCTGTGCGACTGGTCGAAAAAGAAGATGCTGTTTTTCTAGTTCTGTTCGGAATAGGTAGGCTGGAAGTAGCAGCAGTATGATGGGGATGAAAGGGGCGAATGTGAACTCTTTATTCGCTATGAAGAGTCCAAGACACCCAAGAGCCGCTAGGATAGAGAGAATATAGAGCAGCCTTTTTGCAATTTGATGTGCTTGAGGCGTGTGGCACACGATATATGCGGTCGTGATACTGAGTCCAGCAAAGCCAGGAAGTAGGTAAGTAACAAGGACATTGTTACTGATTGCAAAGAAAAGAACAGGGCTAAGCCCCCACAGTATACACAGACTAAACCACCGTTGATTGCTCTTGTCTGATGTGTGCCATGTTGGTTTTAAGTAGAACCATGTCAGTATCCAAGGAAGGAATGCTACAAGTAGCATCGGTACGATTGCGGCACGGAAGGTACGGTGTGCTGTGCCGTAGAGATCCTCATAGTCAGGAGAAATGAATCGCTTGAAATTTTCATTCACAAAAAAATATTTGATGAGTCCAGGACTTTGTTGTTCTGCGATAAGAAACCAGGGCACCACTAGTATCAGAAAAATTATAATGCCAGGAATGAGTCTGAGACGAAAAAGCGGAGCAAGCGTTCTTTGTAAAGCGCACCATAACACCAGCGGCAAACCAACAAGTACAAGACAGACAGGACCTTTCGTCATAAAGCCACCTGCGAGTGAGATGAAAAAGAGCAGATCGAAATTTGATTTTTTTTGTGCTTCGTTTTGTATCGTGAAGAGTATGAAGGTTGCCAGTGCAGCGGTGACAAAAAAAGCAAGTGTTGTATCAATAATGCATACACCATGAAATATTGTGAACAGTGGTGTTGCAATAAGGATAAGGGCTGTCATGTGTGCAACTGCTGCACCAAAGAGTGTCATTGCAACATACCAGCTGATCAAGATAATACCAGCTCCGGCAATCATTGAGGGTAACCGAGCAGCAAATTCATTAAATCCAAATATCTTGAGTGAAGCGGCAGTGAGCCAAAAGTGAAGCGGAGGTTTTCCCCAAAAAGGAATGTAGCCATCCCCTCTGTCTATCATCGGTGTTAACCACTGATTACTTTGAACCATTTTTAGTGCCATCGAAGCATAGCGGGCTTCTGTCGGATCAAGCAGGGCGGGGTATTGCAGGCAGTATAGCCGTACCAAGCATATGAGTGCGACTATTATAAAAAGAGGAGAGTGGTCTTTTACTTTCAACATCTGAAGCCCAATGGTGCACTCAATTTTCTGATATGAACAGCCTGCCGTTCTGCACAGGTACTTGGTGGCAGTGGGACATAGTCAGAGGATAGGGAGGTGTTTTGTCTGTTATAACATGTTGATTTAACTGGATAATTATATTTCAATCAGCTATCTATTTTGTCCTTTCGCTAAGGCGCTTTCTTAACTTAGTGCCTCTCGTAAGAAGTATCCTCCTTATAA
>JBILLA010000231.1:0-3519 GCA_044376365.1 Bdellovibrionota bacterium
AGAAGTAACAGCGATGATGCTCTATCTACGCTCGCTCTCATAGGACCAGTTATACTCTATGAAAGATGCCTACACAGTCCTCGGTATAGAAACAAGCTGCGATGAAACAGCGCTTGCGTTGGTACGAGTGCATCAAGATGGAAACAGTGAAGTCATCGGTGAAAAGCTCTCATCCCAAATAGCACTCCATCAGGCATATGGTGGTGTCGTTCCTGAGCTTGCATCACGGCAGCATATTGAAGCGCTTCCGATTTTATTTCAGCAGCTTCAGGCTCGGTTTCCAGACGATGTTAATCAATGTAGCTGTATCGGTGTTACTCAAGGGCCTGGATTGAAAGGTTGCTTGCTCATGGGAATAAACTTTGCAAAAGGGCTTTCGCTCTCTCTTGGTAAGCCACTCATAGGTGTGAATCATATTGAGGGGCATTTGTATTCCGCTTTTCTTAATAAACCACTACCACGATTTCCTTTTCTTGCACTGATTGTTTCAGGAGGACATACAGAATTGGTGTATGTTGAGCAATTTGGTGCTTATCAGATTATTGCTCGAACGATTGATGATGCAGCAGGAGAAGCGTTTGATAAATCGGCACATCTTCTGGGGTTCCCATATCCTGGAGGCAGAGCACTCTCAGATGCGGCAGCATCCGTAGAATCATCACCGCATCAGCTTCCAAAAGTAATGCGTGAAGCGGATGGTTTTAGCTTTTCGGGGTTAAAAACAGCAATTCATCTTTTGATCAAAAAATGCCCTCCCCAAACTCCACAGGATACAGCTGCGCTCTGCTATACGATTGAGCACGCTATCGTGGACGCACTTATGTATAAAGTAAAAAAGAGTCTTTCCTCTTATCCTGGATGTCGTGCAATGTCTGTCGTCGGTGGTGTCTCAGCCAATCGGTTGCTCCGTACAAGGATGGAAGCTTTGGCACGTGAACATGCCATGGAACTGCATATGCCAGAGCCTCAATTCGCCACAGATAATGCTTCTATGATAGCCTTAGCGGCAGCGTACCGCTTACAACAAAGCAGGGCGCTGCTTGAAAATCAGCAAGAGTCGCGGGGGCTTCCTGTGCTTCCGCGTTATCCGATTGAGACCATTTCATGAGAATTAAAGACACACTTGCACGTTTAGATGTTCGCGCTAGTAAAGCTCGTGGACAAAATTTCTTGATCGATGAATCTGTCGTTACTCATATTTTTGATCAGGGTGCAATCCTCCCTAATACAGCACAACCCATAATAGAGATCGGCCCAGGTCTTGGTGCACTAACTGAGCTACTGGTAAACACCGGTAATCCAGTGACCGTCATCGAGATCGAAGAAAAGTTTTGTGATGCATTACAGTCTAAGTTTCCGACGCTGACGATTGTGAATCAGGATGTGCGGACAGTTGATTTTTCTTCGTTTGGTTCAAACCTTATCGTGTATGGCAATCTGCCCTATAGTTTCTCAACAGAGATTCTTTTTCATCTCATCGAGCATCGTGCAGTGATTAGTCGTGCTGTGCTTATGCTACAGAAAGAGTTTGTTGAGCGTATGGCTGCTGCACCTGGTAGTAAAACCTACGGCGCACTCTCGGTTGGCGCACAGCTCTTTTGCGATTTAACAATGGGTAACGTTGTTCCTGGCAATAGTTTTCATCCGCCAACACAGGTGGCATCGCGGGTCGTAACGCTCTCTTTTATTCCTGAAGGGAAATATCCCGTACAAGACTATGCATGGTTCCGAAAAGTTGTGAAAGCTTCATTCCTGCAGCGTCGAAAGAAGATAGTGAACAGTCTTCGTGCGTCAGGGCTTTTGCAGGGAAAAGAACCACTGATTCGAATCATGCAGGTTTTTGAAACACTTGGTTTTGATCCGCTCCGTAGAGCTGAAACGTTTGCGATTGAAGAATTTGTGCAATTAGCAGATGCGCTCTACGAAGTGAGGGGCGCCTGATTACTCTTTCTTATTGATTGCTTCCAGAATATCATTGGTGATTGTTCCCACATAGAGCTCTACAGATTCAGTTTTGACGCGCCAGTCTGCTCCTAACTTAAATCCAGCAATATCGCCCCGTTTGATGAGTTCATAGACTTTGGGGCGATGAATACGGAGAAGTTTAGAAACCTCTTTTACCGTCAATAATCGTGGGACTATTATACCGTCAGACATACATCATCTGCACAATCTATCGTACTGAGGCTGGGTAAGCTGCATCGCAATAAATAGGAATTTGCCTGAGGATTATTCTTAGGATGCGATAGGAAGAGAAGGGCGATTACCCAACGAGCGATTTCCTGAGGTAGCTTTTTTCATGTGCTCGACGCTCAGTGGTGGTAGTAAAACGGTCCTTTAATTTTTGAGCAATTTGTTCACGTGCACGTAGTTGTCGTTTCAGACTGACGCCATAGATGAGCATTGAAAATACGATGGTACCACCCCAGTAGTAGAGTGCCGAATCTTTCTGGTTGATAAAGAGCACGCAGAGCCCAAGGAGCACAGCAATGAGTATGCCACGTAGTAAAGCGGGGTTATGAGCAAAAGCGCCCTTCGAGTCGAGGTACTTTTGCCACGCATCGGTCGCTTCACGTAGATGGGCATAAAATGTATCACCCAGTGGCTCTGCTTCATTGAGTTTTTCAAGAAAGTTTGCAGCCTTGTATACAGCTTGGTCTGCATGTGCAAGGTGAATATGATCTGCCGCATAGAAAAGACCACCAAATTGTTTCTGTTGATGCTTTTCATAGTCAAGAATTGCCATGATGCGCTCGAGGTCCAGCAGTGGTGTTGGTTGCTGACCAAGGAGCGCAATGTCGAGTGCAAAGCTTGTTGCAGGATCTTTAAATTGTTGTGAAACCGCTTGCTGAAGTTTAATTCCTGTCTTGGTTGCATAGGTATCAGCGATGGCGTCTGTTGTTGCCTTTTCTGCATAGAGCAAAGAGACCGTTAGCTGGCGAACCTGACGAAGGTCTTTTTGATTCTCAATAGCATCTTGAAGCCGTGAGACCGAATCCTTGACCAGCGCGTCTACAAATGGTTTGGCATTAATATCGAGTTCTTTGCAAATTGCTTTTGTCTGAGCCACTGTAATATCAGGACGATCCGCGATAATACGTTCAACAAGACTTATCTTCATCTCTGGGCTTAATGATTTCGCAACATCCATTTCAGCAGACCGAGTGTGACTGACGGCATGTTTAATCATTTCACTTGAGGAAAAAGAAGCCTCTGTTGCAATACTTTGCGGTCCAACCAGAGGTGCATGCATATATTTGCCTTCTTGAAGGATTGCCTCAAGAAGACTCATCTTATCACCCTGATTTTTAGCACCATCGAGCGATGCAATCGGGTCTGCAATTGATTTTTGAGGAGTCGTTGCCTGTTTCGGATCAGATGAGAATTCGCTCATGCGTCGTGCGTTTCAATAATTTCACAAAGGATATGAACAAGGACGATGTGAATTTCTTGAATACGTTCTGTTGCTTGGTGAGGGACGATGATTTGGTAGTCAGCGCTGTGCTTGAGTCGACCACC
>JBILLA010000003.1:0-33925 GCA_044376365.1 Bdellovibrionota bacterium
AGTGGCGCAAGAACCCAAAAGCTTGCACGAAGCGATTTCACCAACGAATAGCTTGCTTCAGTAGCAACAAGCTGAGGCACTTCAATACGTGCAGTATTTTGTGAGAATGATGTTTTTGCTCCAAGGTGCTCTAGGAGCTGCAGAGTTAAACGCACATCTTCAAGCACAGGAACGTTATGAAAAACGCATGGTTCAGCGGTGAGGAGTGCAGTAATGAGGAGTGGCAAACTTGCATTTTTCGCACCACTTGCCTGTATTGTTCCTGAAAGTGGGGTGCCGCCACGTATTTGTAAGACCTCTGACATGATGAAATTGACTCGATGAAATCTAAGACCTGTGAAAGAATACGAGGCACTCTCTATGAAGTCAAAAGCTCACCCTCCTATCACCGCAAACTGGCGAAGTGAATCAAGAATTGCCCAGCAACTACAGCATGCTACGGTCGACCATGAAGCACTCACCGCCCCTCTCTCGCCCTGTACAAGCTGTGCAGGGGTATGTTGCAGCCATGGCTTCTATCCTGAACCTGATGAACTGCTTGACCTTGAAGACATCTTAAAAGAGAAAGAAGAAGCACTCATTCAACTGGGAGTACAAAAACCATCATCATGGTTTGTCGACGAGGACCATCCTGACTTTGGTTCTGTGAAACGCGTCGCACTTAATTCGCGTCCTTTTCATTCCTCGGTTGCACAGTATCCAAAACATTTTCCAAACACCGCCTGCGTATTCCTTCTTGAGAATGCTCGGTGCGCTCTCCAAGTACTTGCGATGGCAGAAGGAAAACACAAGTGGTCATATAAACCGATCCTCTGCGCACTCTTTCCACTCATTATTGATGAACAAGACAATGGCGATATCGCTGTCACCGTGTACGATCCAAAACGCTCAGCAACACCTCGTCCTGAATATGATGGATTTAATGCAGAAACACCGTGCGGCACGATTCATACGTACGCTACGTCTGGAACAAAGCCTGCAAGTGATGTGCTCCAAGAAGAGATTGCATTCCTCCATCAGATCCAAGAGCGCTCAGGCAGTTGAGCTCGCTTCTACGCATCAGCGTTGCTATGTACTCTTATCATCGATTCGTGACGGGCTATTAAACGAGATTCGAAACGGCGCGTGCTTCATAAGATGAAAAATCTGAGCAATATGCGCTGTACAACCATGCTTTTCTTGCAATGCATCAAGACATTTAAAGAGTTTCGTATAACGAGCACGGTCTTCATAAAAAGATAGCTGCGCTCGGTCTGGACCACTGAGGCCATAGAAAAATACGCATACTTTCATCGGATAAAATGTTGCATCAATGCACAGCTCTCGTGTGGCTGCTTCAATCTGCGGTAACCAACACAGATCATCATTGGCATCCTGGAATGAAACAATATGCTTCTCCCATCGACATCGCTGTGTACGATCAAATCCACTGCGAAAACTAATCAAGCATCCAGCATACTTTGCTGTTTGATCATACCCGCGCAGTCGCTTTAACGCTTTTGCAGCAAGACGCAGCAACATATCTTTCGCACCCTGCAAAGAGCGAAGCTGTGGCGGTAATACGTGCGAATGACTTACAGACTTTTTTGGTCCATGACCATGCACACCATAGTCAGCTATCAGATTGCCGCGCAGCATATAGTGCCATCGCTCGCCGACAGTACCTCCCCACACACGTCGTAATATTTTCAGCGGCGCATGCCACAGATCTTCAACCGTATAAATGCCGTAGGCACGAAGGCGTGCAGCATTTCGCTTCGCAATACCTGGAAGATCTGTGATCTCAAGTGAAAAAAGTTTTGCTCGATAATCGCCGCAAAAAACTGTCAAGCCATCTGGCTTTTCAAAATCAGATGCAACTTTCGCCAAAAAAACATTCGGCGCAATGCCCACTGAACAGCGAAGCGCTTCTCCAAGCTCTTTCTTGATCAGAGCTTTGACGCGGTATGCTGCAACCGTTGCACCTGCAACAGATTGCTGTGAGGGGCAAAGCACACAGGCCATCTCATCAATTGATAAATCAGTAATTGTCACAAAGACATGATGAAGGAGCTCAATAATTGTACGGCTATACTGCACATAAAGTTTCGGGCGTGCAGCAACAACTCGAATCTGTGGACAAAGATGTTTTGCTTCAATCACACTCGTACCAGTCTTAATGCCAAATGCTCGTGCCTGATATGAGACACTAATAGCGCTCGTGGTATCAGCATCAATCGGAGCAACAATCAAAGGATCATTGCGCCACTGCGGATGCTCCTGCTGCTCAACACTCGCAAAGAACGAGTTCATATCAAGAAACAAGATGCGCGGCTCATGAGCATAAAACCGAGAGAAGTCTGAGATCATGCCCTTATTCTAGTATATTTCTATATAGAATAATACGGAAATCTTCCTTACAAATTAGGTACAGGGTAACTTTTTTAGGGACCTAACCCCCTGTAAATACTTGCATAGGGTCGGTGAGAAAAATGGAAAGATAGGTACTCATATCCAAAACAGCAAACCTTTGAGCTTCAAGAATCTCCAAGAGAGCAACATTTCTGATGCTCTCTTGGATGACAACCACATCTATACGATATGGTGAACGCTTCCCCTAAAGCTTTCCTTGCACTGCTTTGCGAAAAAACTGCACTGCAAAGGGCAAGACAAAGAGTGCTGCAACATACTGGCTGGCAACAAGATAACCAAAGATATCTTGCTTCTTAATCAGCAGCAGCATCCCTACAAAACCAAGGGGCACCCCAATAACAATCATCACTATCCCCAGTGCAAACATGCAGGCCAAAACCGTGTTGCCCAAGCGGCTCAGTTTCGGTGCACCCAGAAACAGATCCATGTTCATTATCAAAACCTTTCTTCCTCTTCTTGAGGAATAACCTTTCTTGGAAAGAAGTACCTATCCACTAAAAGGTATGCTGGCATAGACATCAGAGATGACATACAGATTGGATACTTTCGACAACCATGCTTGCGATAAAAGCACCTATGATAAGGATAAAAACAGCAAGAAATTCAGCTATTTAATGCCCTATGCAGCACCAGCGTTGTTTCAATCTGCCAACAAGGAAAGAAGCCTAACAGGGTCGTGAAAAACTTGTTGCATGACCCTGCTCGGGAGTAGAGGAAGCACGACCAAGGAGTGAAGCTAAGCATAACTCCTCGAAACGACACGAAGTGCGAGCCGGCTATCGCTCGCATCAAGTTTGGAATTAGTGCATAAGTCCCATGGACGGTACTTTTTCACTAGACTACTAGACAGGCATAAACCTTTTTCATGAAGCATCTGCACAGACAAGACAGATAAGGTAAGAGAACGCAAAACATTCGAATTGTTTAGTAACCAATACAGCTTCTTTTAAGCTTCGTAGGTATTAAGAGTATGTTCACACCAGTTACGCGAATTATCTTACTTGACCCAGAGCCCCAAAAAAACGAAGGCAAGCTTCCTAAAGTCAAACAAGCGACGGGCTCATCGCTTGGTATTGCATGCAGAAAAACTCAAGGTGGTGTTGAAATCATCAGCGTTCTCGAAGGTTCTCCAGCAAGCAAAGCTGGTATCGCTGGTCAGTATCGTGATGGACGGCATCCTCATATCACTTCACATGATCATACCGGAGACACTCTTACGGCAGTATTCGTACAAGAGAAAGGCCGTGAACGTCGTATTGCAGTAACATCGCCCGAAAAACTAGCTCAGATTTTAAATGATCAAAATAGTGGCGATGCTATTAAGCTTGAATACATCTGCTCAAATACCCACAAAAAATCTGTAAGCAAACCTGTACGGCTCGACAAAGCACGTGGAGTGATCGGCTTAACCTTTGACGAAGGGTACGCTGGAGAGTCGCTTCCTCAAGGCTCTCTGGTAAACCTCAATCGGTACCGCGGATTCCCGGCAGAGCGCGCAGGTATGGAAAATGGCGACCTCATTTCTTCTATCACTATTAATCATCACGATGGAACGGCACCGACGATACTTCGAGGTTCAAAGAAAGCAACTTTTCTTGAACCAGGTGGCATAAAGAAAAGCTATGACGTCATCACGCTCAATGAATACAAGGATCTTATGCCCCTCATGAAAGCAGGTGATTCAATACAAATTGAGATTGTTCGACCAGGTAGTTCAAAACTTGAAAAATTCGGAGGTTTTCTATTCAATACCAGTGAGCGAACCGTCACACCAGTGCAGCGCATATCCGTTGAGATGAAGGCTATGAAACGCCCAGACGATCTTGCAACTGGCAAAATATTTAAACTCTAGAAAAACAATATCTATCCTTCTGTGGTCAAGGATCCTTGCGCTGCTTTATAGCATGACTTGGTTCCATGCATGGATCTGTTTCTACTGCTTCCGCATGATGAAAGCCCTATGATATAGTGCCCAGAATCATCCGTTAAGATGTAAGGCACCCATGACTCATCATGCACCACTCGTAAGCGTTGTCATTCCTGCTTTTAATAAAGCTGCATTCCTCCCTGAGACACTTGAGAGCGTTTTTAATCAAAGCTTCACGAACTACGAAATTATCCTCGTTAACGATGGCAGCACAGACAATACGCTGCAGGTTCTGCAATCAATTGCAGCAGCTCGCCCAGATAAATCAATACGAATTATTGATAAGGTCAATGGTGGCGTCTCACAAGCTCGAAATACTGCTATTGCAGAGGCCCGTGGTACATACATCACAACTATTGATGCTGATGATCTGATGCACCCTCACTATATGGCGAAAGCTGTCGAACATCTGCAAGCAGGCCATGGCAATCTTGTTTCATGTTATGTCGAGCTTTTCGGTAAAGAGTCTGGTGAATGGACACCTACTGCCTACGAAACATACCGCGAACGATACCACAACGATATTCCAACGCTTGTAACATATCATCGAGATCTATGGGTCAAAAGTGGTGGATATAAACGTGCGTTTCCCTTTAATGAAGACTGGGATTTCTTTGTCGCTTGCGAACAGCACGGATTACAGGTCGTTCAACTTCAAGAAAAACTATTCCGTTACCGCGTGACCGAAGATGGTCTTGCCTCGCTCTTCATTAAAGATACCTGGAACTTCAGCGTGTCGCTTATTATGACTTCAAATCAGTCTCTTTATCCTGTGAGTCAGGTCTATGAAGCACACCGAACACTTGCAGCAATGCCGCAACGATGGATTGAAAGATTCACAAAACAAGACGCACTGCACCAACAGGAATGGTTACTCAAGTTCTGGTTAGCACTTGTACTCAAACAAAGAAACGATGTCGAATCTGCTAAAACGCTCCTTATACAGGCCGCGCAACTAACGAATATGCGTGAGTGGCAGCCCCTGTTTCATCTTGCAGAGATATCCCATGCTCAGGGTGATACCGCTACGGCATTAGCAATCTATCACCAATGTCGTATTGTGAGGCCAGATAGCTTTATCTTTATGACTGATAAGCTTAAGTAGCTCTAATTACTCAATAAACACCTCCGCTCTTGAGCCCCCCTTCACCGTTGACCTGGCAGCCGTCTTGCCATCCCCCTCCACAGGAACGTGCGGGCATACCCTGTGCTTACTAAAGAACAGTACTGGTTGCCGCTGAGCTTCGACGAGGAGGCAACCACAACAAATAACAATTAATTCAAGGATAGCGCATGGACAAAATTAGCTTACATTTCTCTGGTAAAATTCTCCCCTGTTTAGACCGAGTGGTTTTTGAGCGGGACGACAAAAAGATACTCTCGGTTCGTGGCAAAACAGGCGGTGCATACGGGAATGTTGGAACTTTTCAGTGGACTTCAGCAGTACAGGCACTTGCGATGCTGATGATTCGTCACCGACTTCAACTTGAATCTGACGGCAACGGTCTGCCAAGTGGCGTGATCTTTGGAGATGAAAATTCACCAGCAGCATCAATTGACTATGCGCTTACGAAACGACCAACTTGGCTTATGGATATGTTTGGTACCGAACCAAACAACAGACCGTATTCAGCAAAACTCTTTCATCGCACCAATCCAAATCGGAAACGTTTTGGTCCAGTGATTATCTGCGTTAACCAAACACTCTTAAAGCCACTCGATGTCACAGTGCTCGTTGACGAAGTCGAAGTACAGGACACAACAAAACTCAAAACGATGCTTGATGTTATTGGTCAGCTTTGGTTTGGTCGTGCAGTTGATGCACTTGAAGCTGAAAGCCTTCCCAAAGCTGCGTAAATGTTTTAGATAGTGACGCGCAGGGGTACAATAACTAGCTACTTGCCGATGAGTAGCTCGCAACACCTCTGCGCCATACCCAAAAAACAACGCTCCATAAACAGAGCAGTACCACAAACATGTGGAGCGCAGTACCACTATCAAACCCATCAAAGAACATACGTGCTGGAAAAGAAACCATAAGAGCAAATGGTAGCGCCGTTAAGATCAATAAGCGCACAGCACCTCGAAAAATAACATCGGGTCGCTCCATAAGCGGCAACATTGAGTAAAAAATTCGCTCAAGCCCATACGGGGACTGTGTCCAGAACACAGGCAACGACACGAGCAAGCGCAGCCCAAAAAAAAGTAAAAAACCAACGAAGAGAAAAAAGAGGAATGTGAGCAGTTGTAACACAGTAAACGCAACAGGGTACTGAGAGAGCGCCCATCCAAAGAAACTTGCAGCAATTGCAAAGTTTACAAGCGAACCAACGGCAAATTCATGAAAGCACAAGAAAAAGAGTGTCGAGATAGGGCGGACAATATGGTAGTCGAGATCACCCTTATTGATCGTTGAGGGCAACTCCCACAGATTTCCAGAAATAGTAGTCATCTGTAATGCATCAAGCACCAATCCTGCACCAACAAAGATCATCACCTGCTGCTCGGTCCAACCTCCAAGGGTACCAGTTTTTAGGAATAAAATCTTAAAAAATCCAATCGACACGGCATAGTACGCAATATCCATCAGAATCCGGCACCAAAAATCAAATCGGTATGCCGTCGCCTTACCAAACGAAAATGAAATTATATGGAGATACAATCGACAATACCGCAGCATCTTACCTCTACATGCCCGTTCCTGAATAGTTATACGAACCGCGCCACCATAATAATCGAGCAGCGCTGTGCAAAATAAAGCACCAAACCAGTGTCGCAGCAAAGCTCATCATCAGGTCAGGCAATAGAACCTGGTTCAGCATTACTTTTGTTGGAAAACTAACCATATAGGGAAACGGAGTCCAAGCAAGAACATCCTGCAACCACTGTGGAAAAACGGATAATGGTAAAAGCTTACCCCCCAGAAGGTTCGTCACAAACTGTAACATAAGAACAAGCCCCCAAACAGTCTCTACCCAAAAGCCAACAACTTCAAAAAAAGCTGCAAAGATAAAAAAGAGGTACCCTGAAAAGAAACAGACTATAATGCCCCTTACAAATGAGCCGATGGTTACACTGCCAAGCGCATCAACACCAAAGATCGCAACATATACTAAAAGTGCGACAAGCAGCTGCAGTGCAACGATAAGCATCTGTGCAACGTGGGTAATAAACTTAAATTGAAAAAAATTGAGTGGATAAAAAAGATACTTTGTAAGCGTTCCATCATAAATATCACGAAGAACGATACCAACTTCAGGCTGCACCATCTGATACACCATCGATGCAACGACGTAATACATCATCATATGTGCAAACGTGTATCCACCAATCTCTTGTACACCCTGTGACGCATACACGGCATCCCACAAGTAGTATGCAACAACCATCTGTATAAGCGGTGGCACCAGCATTTTAATCCAGAAATCCAGACCATATATGGTACGCCGCTGCAACTCGATAGAGAGCGCTGCTTTATGCCACATGAGCTGCTTCCTGTTTGACGAGCATCAAACGCTCTATGATATCTGCGATATCCTCTTCTTCGATAGCAATATCTCGAACAGTCATCTGCGAAACTAATGCGCTGAGAGCAGCAGAAAGATTACTTCGGGTTACATGAAACGAAATAGTACCATCCGAAACAGCCAACTCTTCAACCGATACATTCTGCAAAAGCTGCTCAATGCGAGTATTTGATATTGTCTCATCGGTGTGAATCACAACTCGCTTTTGATAATCAGAGGTATCACGGATATCTGCAAGCGCTCCATCATACACAAAGCTTCCCTTACGAATCACAATCAGACGCTTGCACACCTCTTCAATATCCTGCATGTAATGAGAAGTAATAAGCAGAATCGGCTTATAGCGATGAGAGTAGTCAGTCAAAAAGTTCCTGATCGCTTTCTGAGAAGTAATATCAAGGCCAAGCGTTGGCTCATCAAGAAAGATAACTTCAGGACGATGCAGCAACACGGCGATAAGCTCCATTTTCATGCGTTCACCAAGGCTCAGTCGCCTGACTGGAACATGAAGAAGATCTTTTACCTGAAGCGTTTCTGACAAGAGCACTAACATCTCATCAAATTGCTTCTTGGGTGTCGCATAGATTTCTCGAAGCAATGTAAAGCAATCGGCTGCGGGTAAGTCCCACCAAAGCTGCGCTTTTTGTCCCATCAGGAGGCCGATTTTTCTGCGAAATTCATTTTTACGCTCCCAGGGCTTATAGCCAAGCACGGTTACATCACCATCTGTGGGATGAATAATTCCAGACAAAATTTTAATTAGTGTTGTCTTGCCTGCACCATTGGCGCCAACAAGTCCAACAATCTCGCCTGGTTCAATGTCAAGAGAGACGCCTCGCAATGCGAACTTGGTTTCATACTCACGGCGAAAAAGAGCACCCAAGGAGCCAACAAAACCAGGATCCTTTTTAGTTAATGTAAAAGATTTTGTAAGTTTGTGAGCAGATATCATACTTGGTATACTATAGGGCTTTTACGCAAGCCCTCCGCAGGGATTCTAACGGTTTATTAAACAAACAAACAGTATGACACAAGCACTTTATAGAGCCCATCCATGGCATGGCATTACCGTCGGCGAAGAGGCACCAGACCTTGTCTATTCCTTTATTGAAATTCTTCCAACCGATGTCATTAAGTATGAAATCCACAAACCCAGTGGTCATATTTTTGTCGACCGTCCTCTGACGTTTTCATCACAGTGTCCGACACTCTATGGATTTATTCCCCAAACCTATGCAGCCGAGCGTGTTGCCGAGATAGCAGAGAAAGCAACTGGTGATAAAGTGAAAGGTGATGGCGATCCAATCGACATCTGCGTACTGACGGAACGACCAATCACACGTGGTGGCATGCTGATGAAAGCACGCCCAATTGGCGGCATACGAATGATTGATAAAGGTGAAGCAGACGATAAGCTTATCGCAGTCCTTCATAATGATGGGCTCTTTGGACAGTACCGAGATATCAAAGATTGCCCTGAACAATTTATCAATCGTCTCAAGCACTACTTTTTGACTTATAAAGATCTGCCTGGAAGCGAAAAGAAGAATGTCTATATTGCTGGTGTCTACGGAGCTGAAGAAGCAAAAGCAGTGATTCGAGCAGGTATTGCTGATTATCGAAATCACTTTTCAGAAGAGTATGCAGCATTTCAAAAAATTAATTCAGAGCACTCATAAAAAAAGGAGGCTTTCGCCTCCTTTTTTGTAACTAAGCCTACAAATGTAGACTATTTATAAATTATTTCTTTGCCTCTTCATGATGCTCACCATCATGATGCTCACCGTCATGGTGCTCACCATCATGAGCTTTTGCACTATCATCTGCGAACACAGGTGCTACGAACCCAAGAACAACTAGTGATGAAAGTAGAAGGTATAGGCTTAGTTTATTTTTCATAAATTCTCCGAAATAATGTCTAAGGACCAAAAGAAAGACTTTCCTCTGGCCCCAATGAGAAGTTTAATCGGCTCAAAGTCGGAAAAAGAGTAGAGTTTTTATCTGAGAAATATAGCAGCTCGCTTACTTTAATAATTTCAAGTAGTTACATACAATTCCATGTCAATAAATTTCAAGAACTCCGTTTTGTTAGCCCCCCTTACCAAGGGTGGCAACCTCCCCTTTCGGCGCCTCACATGCCGCTTTGGCGCCACTATGACTGTCTCTGAAATGGCTTATGCACGATTTGTTGTAAAGGGCGAAGCCCGTGAGCGTGCACTGCTTCGTCGCCATGCTGATGAGCACATTTTTGGTGTGCAACTTGCGGCAAAGGATCCGAAAGAAGCTTCAGAAGCTGCACGCATTGCAATTGATATGGGTGCTGATTTTATCGATATCAATTGCGGCTGCCCTATTGAAGACACAACTCGTCGAGGTTTAGGAGCAAGCCTTCTAAAAAAAACACGAACCATCGAATCTCTTGTTTCTGGTCTTGTTGCAAACATCACGGTTCCAGTCACTGTAAAAATTCGCCTTGGTTGGAAAGAGGATGAAAAAAATTACATTGAAACAGCACTCGCTGCTGAGCGAGCTGGCGCTAGTGCAATTACAGTTCATGGCAGAACTCGAGAACAGCGCTATAGCAGAGCTGCTGATTGGAACGCGATTAAAGAAGTCAAAGCTGCTGTCACAATTCCAGTTATTGGTAATGGAGACATACTTACTCACTATGAGGCGACAGCACGCATGCAACAATCAAATGTTGATGGCATCATGCTTGGAAGAGGTGCGCTAATTAAACCATGGCTCTTTCAAGAGATTGCTGAGCAACGAACACTAGAGCTTTCAGCACTTGAACGGCTCAAGATTTTTTTACAATTCACTTCTTTTCTCAAAGAACATTTTCGGGACGATGAAAAAGGTCGAAGAAGAATACTGCAGTTCCTGCCCTGGCACTTCGGTTTTTTTCATCGCTATCAGTATCTACCTGAGAGTCACTATCTTCGTGAATCACAACAGCATCCACTTATGCAGTCTCGGATAATTGCTGACACCAAGGGAGATCCTCTTGAAGCACTGCTTGTAAATGCAGATCCTAAAGTCCATCAAGCACTTGCCCAAATGCTCTTGGAAACAGATGAGGCATCACTCGAACAAGCAGCCAGAAGCCTTGCTCAGACGGTTGCAACGATGGCACCATCAGCGTCACAGGATCCGCACTACGATACAGAGGCACCGGTTCATGGATAAAGCGATTCAATTGCTGCAAGCAGGAGATCTTGTCGTTATACCGACAGAGACTGTCTATGGGTTAGCTGCGAATGCACTCAATCCAAGCGCAGTTGAAAAAATCTATGCGCTCAAGCAACGGCCCGCTACCAATCCTCTTATTTGTCATGTTGCCTCTATTGAAGCAATGCTTCTGTATGTTGCGCCAACTGCAAGAGCACAGATCGAGCCCCTCCTCGGAAAACTTTCGCTATTTTGGCCTGGTCCTCTCACCGTTGTTGTGCCAAAAGCTGACACTATCCCTGCTATCATCTCTGCTGGACAACCATCGGTTGCTCTTCGTATACCGAATCACCCACTCACTCTTTCGCTACTTTCACAGCTCAACTTTCCTCTTGCGGCTCCAAGCGCAAATCGCTCGAACTATGTGAGTCCAACGAAACCTGAACATGTACGAAATGAATTTAAAAGTGAATGCCCATACCTTCTTGATGGCGGCCCATGCACTGTCGGACTGGAATCAACGGTTCTCTCGCTCGTCGATCCAACGCAACCAATGATTCTTCGCCCAGGGGCTATAACCCAGTCTCAGCTTGCTCAGGCACTTGGCATACCAGTAGCTATTGCAACGCAAGAACTGTCTCACCAGATTCCACATCAATCCCCCGGGCAAGGCGCACTGCACTATTCACCAAAAACTCCTCTTCAGCTCTTATCAACATTTCAATTTGAAACAAGCCCCTACACAAGAATCGGTCTGATAGCGTTTAGCGCAGACAAAGGTGCTGAATATGACTTTGCTGCGGTAGAAGTTTTAAGCGAAAATCAAAATCAACGAATGATTGCCGCTCGTCTTTATGATGCGCTGCGCTCACTCGATGCTATGAATCTTGAGCTTATCCTGATTGATAGCTGTGAACCTGTTGGTATCGGCGCAGCAATTATGGATAGAATTCAACGAGCACTGACAAAAAAATAAGAACCATGACAACAATAGAATCACTCAACCAAGAAATAGCTGGTGTGTACCTCAAAGAGCTCAAGAGCCATGCTGATGACCGCGGTTTTTTTCGAGAAATTATTCGAAAAACAGATAACTTCTTTGATGAGGGAGGATTTGGTCAGTGGAGCCATAGTCGCATGATAAAAAATGTCGTCAAAGCATGGCACTATCACCATGAACAGACAGACTGGTGGTACCTTCCCCTTGGTCATGCTGAAGTCGTGCTCTTTGATGACCGTCCAGAAAGCCAAACCTTTGGTAAAAAAATGGTCTTTCATCTTGGCGAAAAAAAATTTGGATCAACGGTTTTTGAGGCATGTGTAAAGATACCACCAGGCGTCTTGCACGGATTAAAAGTATTAAGCGATGAGGCACACCTCTTTTACATCACAAGCAAAACGTATGACCCAAATGAAGAAGGTCGTTTTGCTTACAACACAAAAGTAGATCATGACTGGGGCGCTGATGCGCTGACGGTGCCAAACGACAGACGAGACTTTATTCCAACAAGCACAAGAAAACCCATAGCATAAAAAAATAGAGCTTGTTAATGGGAATCTATTAGTGAGAGAAATCCTCTAACGTCACCGTTGACGTCACCTCTTGCCTGCCCTCAAAACCGCGTAGTGCTGAGACGATATCATCATCTATTGATGTTTGAATGGCTTTCAAAAGTGAGGTTTGCTGATCTTTATCCAGCGTTCCCTCTGGAAGAGTGAGTAAGAATGCGCCACCACCAACTCGCGTCAGGATGCATGGCGTACCGACAAGCGCAACTTGCAATGCATTTCTTAAAAATAAGTCTGCCCGCTGTGCACCAACTGCATCATTAATTTTTCCAAACGAACCAACATCTAACTTATAAACAGTCGCATCCGGCATAAACTGCTTTATGACATCTCTGATAGCACCGCGGTGCGAAACAGGAGCATCAAGAAGGTTTGCCCGTAGTATTGAATGACCAAGCGATGGATCTGTAGCACTTACCTGCACAAGCTCAAGATAGAGTGCGATACGCTCAAATATTGATTGCGGAACTTTAATAAGGCTCTTAAGCTCTGCAGCTTTTTTATCAGCATTACGAATCACTCTTACTGCTTCAATATCAGCACGACGAGGCTTAGTAAGTTCATCAACTTCTTGGTGATCAACTCGCTTGCTAGAGTCCTTCATCTCATAGAGTCGATGATCCGTTTTACCAAGGATCTGTGTTAATGCCACCGCTCTATCAAGAGAGGCTCCTTTGGCATTTATATTCTTTTCGCGCCAATCAATCAGCGTAGATACTTTCAATGATGTTGATGCCAAATACATATCAAGCGGCTCAGTAAGGTGCTTACGTTTCTTAAGTTGCTGCTTCATGACACAGGCAAGGTGAAGCTTTTCTCGATCATCCTCTGATATTGTACTCAGTAGCTCGTCGCGCTCTTGAATATAACGATCACGAAATATCTTTAGTTTTGCATGATTTGAGGCAGTAGAGTCGCCCAAAATAAGGCCTGAAAACTCATCACCACCTTGACGAAAAAGTTCGATGCCAGCTTCCTCAGCAATATCTTTCATCTTTTTAAACAGCGTATCTGCAAATGCAGGACCAAGAACTTCATTAGTCGCGCCAAGATTTCCAATGTCGCACTCAAAAACAGTCAGCGTTTTATTAAGATCAAGATTTTGACGATCAAGCGCCGTCATAAACCCTGCAGCTAATTTCAAAGAGGAAGTATCATCTTTGATTTCTGATGGTAACGGGACATAACTCAAAGCACTTGGAAGCACAGGTATTTTGCTATCAAATTTGAAAGGAATAGATCCTAGTTCTGGGATACGGATTTTAACTTGATCAATATATTCTCGGTCCCAATATTGCTCTTGGAAAACAAGAAGAGGATTTGCCTCTTTTGCAACTATGCGGCTAAGTTCATTATACAAAAGATCTCTTTGAGCTTCACATGTAGGATCGGTATTAATCTCAAGAGTTAATCGTACTTGTCCATTAGGAGCACGAGAGTTCACTACAATCGTATTGCTTTCTGTATCCACCGCAACCGCATAGCTATTGACGTGTGGCAGCAAGGCCCCCTTGACGAGGGGCTCACTATGGCTTCTTTGTTCCTGGTGGTAGGTCATACTTCGCAGCTGATAACATGCCGTAACATCAAGGGTATGTAGAAAAACCGGCCTCATGATGCATTATTTCTACAAGATAGCGACGTTAGACATGCATAACACTCTGAATCTACTGTTTTTTTTATTTCATTTTCTTTGTTTTTTCTGGAACCAACCACCCTTTTTTACTCGATTAGGTAAGTAGTAAAAGTAATTTTATAAAGCCATGATTAAAAATATCTTCGTTACAGTAGCTTCCATCCTTACCGCGCTGACAGTTACCACAGCAGCTATTAGCCAAGAACGAAATGTTGGTATAACGCTTAATGCCAAGAACGAAGTCATTGTTGCGCCAGGTGAAACAACAAAGGCAATCAATTTAGTTTTTTTCTCTAAAAGCACAAAGACTTCAACACTAAACCTCTCGATTATAGGCGCTAATAAAACCATCATCAGCGCACAGTCAGTAGGTGTTCGCTCCTCGGTTTCTCTTGAACAAGCTCTCAATAGCACCAAAAGAACTCGTTATGCTCAAGAACTTGCTGTTCCTGGAGGAAAATTTACAAAAAAGATAACGATTGGCTCAAACTCTGGTGGCTCAGTTGGTGGTAGTACCATTTGTAATGGTTATGCATTAGCTATCTTCAGAAGTTACTACGAGACTCAGTTTCAGACTTTTATGGGACGTTCATCTTCAAGCGAAGAAGAGCTTTGCGACTTTGCTTTTGGTGATGCTTGGCGCAGTGGAGGTGGAGGAGACTCTGGAACCGGCACAGAACTCAGCTCAATAAGCGCGACTTCACATGTCATCAAAGATGCGTGTGACAGAAGCAATTCAAAATATCTTGTCATTCTTAAACTTGATATATCTAAGATCCGTGCAGCAGACAGAGCTGCAGGCTTTACAATTACTGCCGAAATTAACGAAAGCGTTTACTCTGGCAATAAGCAAGCATCACTCAAACCAAAAGGAGATGGCAAATTCCCCGAAGCACTTGTCTTAACATACCTGCTGGATGGCAGAGACAAGCATCAGTATACACGCTGGTCAAATGGCTCAACCAAACGCCTTATGTCCACTACGACAAAGAGCATCGCCAAGATTACCCCTTGGAGAAATCTTATCTTAGGTGTGTCTCTACCACGTGAACAATTAACTGGTGGCAAGATGACTGTGATTACTTTCAGCGGACAGAATGCATACGGCGTATGCTTTAATGCGGCTCGTACACGGCAACGGTATAATGGTTATCCTGGATAATAGCAGACGACCGCATAAGAAAAACTGCTATTTCCCTGAACCATTCGTATCGTGAGAGCTGATTAATGGGCAGTCTATAAACGAAGTACGAGCTCCTAATGAAACAGATATACTTTCTAATCGCTACACTACTTGTTGCATTAAGCAGTGCTACCACAGCCACTTGCCAAGAGCGTACTGTTGCAATGACGCTCAATGCAAAAAACGATATCATCATAACGCCTGGAGAAACAACCAAGAATATCAATTTAGTTTTCTTATCTAAGGGGATCAAAACCTCATCGCTCAATGTGAAAATAGACGCGCCAAATAAAACTGTTGTTAGTGCACAGTCAGCAGGTATCCCATCTTCATTTTCTCTAGAGCAGGCTCTCGAGCGCACAAAAAAGATTCGCTTTCCACAAGAACTTACTGTTCCTGGTGGAAAATTTACTAAAAACATTACAATCAAAGTCAATTCTGACAGTACTATCGGTGGTGCTACGTTCTGCAATGGTTATGCTCTAGCAATATATCGGAACTATTACGAGGAACTCTTTCAATCTTTTATGGGTCGTCCGTCTTCAAGTGAAGAAGAACTCTGTGATGTTAATTTTGGTGATGCATGGCGTAACTATACAGGTGAAGATGCAAATCCAGGCGTCATACTTGGCACAGTCTCTGCAACTTCACATATCATAAAAGATGCATGCGATACCCATAACTCGCAATACTTAGTCATATTAAAGCTCGACATATCTAAAATTAGCGCCAAAGATCGAGCCGCAGGTTTCACTATTTCAACTTCTATCAAAGAAAGCTTTTTTACCGGCAAGATGCAATCCTCACTCAAACCAGTTGGTGATGGACGATTTAAAGAGCCTCTTGTCATGATGCATCTTATGAGCGGCCAGGACAAATACCTTTACACAAAGTGGTCTAATGGCTCTACAAAGCGACTCATATCATCAACAACAAAGCCTATGGCGAAAGATTCACCATGGAGAAGTTTCTATCTAGGCATATCCCTTCCGCGTGAACAGCTTACTGGCGGCAAGATGACGGTTACTGCATTCAATTCACAAACAGCATACAGTGTCTGCTTTACTGCAACTGCAACGCGGCAACGGTATAATGGTTTTCCCAAGTAAACCTTACAACGATATCGAGGCAAACACCGGAGCAAGGTTCTGCATCTTCATCGAGAGCTGCCTCCCATCTTCTGCGAACAGGATAGCTGTCCTATCATCATGAGCGCCCAATGTCCCATAAACGCCAAGGTGCGGCGCTCGTATGCATCGATACGATAATGGATCTATAGGGATTGATGATGCCTCTCTATGACTACAAAAAATGACGGGTCTTACAGCACCAGCATACACTCTTGTCTCGGGGAAAAGTGACACCTCAAAACTACAACATTGATCGAGCACTTCTATGAGCTTACGACTCATAGTGAGCTGACCAATACCATCAGAAAGCACACCTTCAGTCACAATCACTGTCACTCCATGCGCACGCATTGCTGAGATATCCGAAAGGGACATACTCGCTGCTATCACAGATTTTACACCTGCAAGTTGCTTTAGAACTTCAGGACAAGGGCTTTTTTTAAGTCCTACTATCAATGTACTCGCATCTGGCTGAGAGGATAGATTTATATTTTCTAACCACTGAAACTCACCAAAACATGGAATACCATCACCATAAGCACCTTGCACTATAAGCCCTGATGACGCGATCGAAATCGAATGGCCGTGATCATGAAATTGCCCACTCATTTGACTACAAAACAGCTGTTCTCGTGCTGGTTCGCGAAGATAGAGCGTTGCAGAAGGCTCATGAAACGACTCAATCAAACCTAAAACTGGGGCATAAAGCTCCTGCGAAAACATGGGTATAAGCGATTCTTGCCTTGCAAGAGGTTCAGCTTTTTGAACATTCGCACCGACTTCTTTTATAAGATACGTTCGTGCTGTGACAGCATCAGTTTGAAAAAATTGCGTTAATGACACTGCATGCAACTTACCTTGCTGGACAGATTTCCAAAGCGTCGAGCCAGCAGTAACGCTGCCACCTGATTGTATACCACCAACTCGCTCAAGTAGTTTTGGCACAGGGTATTGTTTTGTAAACATGCCAACTGAAATCATCGAGCTGTTAATTCCAAGAAAATATTTTGATGCATTGCACTAAAGTGCTTCTCTGATCGTCCTGTTTGTATCGATAGGATAGGCTGATGAAACTTCAACACTTGCCTGGTACGTTTTCTATCGAAAGCAATATTTTGACCATTCAAATATAACGTATCGCGCACAGCTATCGGTACATAAATACCAATACGCTGCAAACATTGCTGCTCAAGGATTTCAAGGCTAGCTTCAGGACGAACATCATAGAGCATTCCTAAGTGTGGCAACATAAAAACAGCATCAACAAAAATCTCAGTCATTTCGTTTAACGAAAGCCCATCAGCAATCATCCAGGGGATCTCTTCAGGATCAGGACAGTGGCTAAAAACACCTCCTGATGCAATAACGCGATCGTATGCAACCACATGGCGTTCAGCATTTTGAGCAAAAATATTATCAATTGAAAATGTGCTTTGCCGTTCATCAGCACGCTTTACGATTTGAAGATGCGCCTTATGAGAAAGCTCTAAGCCTACACGACACAGCGCATACTCAATCTGCTGCTCAATAGGATCGTCTGGTATCGTCGTGGGGCGAAGCATTTTATTAAAAATCGATGCTTCAATGCGTTCATTTGTAATCGAATGAGGAAGATATTTTCGAAATGCGGCAACTCCTGCATTCTGAAATACATAGTAACTTGAGTAACTCATACCAATATTTGAGCTCACAGTACGTACGATACCCTGCGCCCCAGTACTAAAGACATCTGTCGTTGCTCCGCCCATATCAATGCAGATAAGTTTTTGACGGTACGTTGTACTATAAGCTTCGAGAATTTTTGTTACTGCTACAGGAGTTGGAGCGATTGGATAAGATACTTCAGACAACAGTTTTCGATATCCTGGTGCATGCTCCATAACCGACTCAAGGAAAAGTTGATGCACTTTATGTTCTGTCGGCAGAAGATTCTTTTTCGAAGAGGAAGGAGCAATGGGTGCAGCCGTATAGAGATCATAGTGCTTCTCGAGCAGCTTTAACTGGGGCTCGAGTGATTGTGAACCTGCAAAAATCAAGGGTAATAAAAGCGATGAATCGACTCGAGACCTCAAGGCAGCATCTTGTAGTAGTGCAATAAGCTCTGGAAATGCGGCCGGCATTGCTTCTGAAAAACCAGCAGCAAGCATAACAATATCAGGAGACGCAGTTCGTAATTTCTCAAGTCGCTTATCGAGCGTATCATCATCATCGAGTGAAATTATTACAGTAACAATAGCTCCAGCATGCAGTGCTGCTTCATGAAGGCAGGCAGTCGTAATCTCTTTGGTTAATCCAATAAGCGCAACTCGTAGTCCGCCACCTGCAGAGCTTGTTGCCAAGAACCTCTCAGGAAATTGATGGACACCATCGCACTGAGAAAGAACACCTCTATCCTTTAAAATTTCAATAGTTTGCAATACGCCAACCGTCACATCAGCGTGGGGCGCTTCAACAGTTGTAGGCATCACTGCCCAATCAACCATTTGCCAATGTCCGTCTTTATTTGAAAAAACAATTGATTTTGAAGTAGTACTTCCACAGTCGGTCACGAGCCAGGTTTCAGATTCCATACATCCCCCCAACCAAATGAATAATCTCTGGATACCAACTCGACACAAGAAATTGCAATCGCTCTATCAGCAATGCTAACCGAGCCATAATTGTAGAGCCAAAAAAAGCACCAAAACAAACCATCATCCACGTTCTGCCATACCATGCAACTGCTGCACCAACACCACGAGGCGCTCGTTGAAAGGTAAAAAAGAAGTAGTACATCGTTGCTAGTAAAATAGATGCAAAAAGAATGTCTGCTTCGAAACTTTTAAGAATCTGCGGCACGACTTCGGCGAAAAATCCTTGAAACGTAAGCCCTGCCGAGGCACCAAGTGAAAATGCAATTACTAAACCTGCAATCCAACGAAATCTCGGTATGTAGATTGTGTAATACAAAAGTCCAAAACATATAGGGATAAGAAACCACAGTGGATGCACAACACTTGGTTCGGCAAGCAAGGTCCCATCAGGCAAGACCACTGAGCCCATACCAAACATTGGCTCTAATATTTGAGGCCACAGAAATGTCTTAAAAGTCACAAGAGGCACCGAGCCTGCAGCGACACCGATAAAGAGATACTCAAAGAACCGATAGAATCGGTTTTCACCAATGAGAAATGAAAAGATACCAAGCGTACCAAGGCCAGCAAAAAGAATTGTTACAGAGGTAATACTCATGAAGTCCTCCGCCGAGCAAACTCTATAATATTTCCAAGAGCAATCAGTAATAAAATATAGAGTTGCCCCATACCAAGTGACGTATTGATAACCAACGAGTCATCTGCAGTGCGTTTCGTAAATCTCTCTTGTAGTAGGTAAGAGTAATACGCAGCACCAGAAACGCCTTCCAAGGTACCACGAAGTTGTCCTGTATCAGAATAGATATAGGTCTCGGGAATTGTGATGCTGGTACAACCATGAATAAGCGAAGCCGTTGTGCCCTGGATTGTTAAGAACTGCATATATGAGTTCAAGAATCCAACAAGTCCAGTAAACTCTCCGATGACCGTTACCTGTGAGAGTGTTTGCAGCCCCTGAAATGATTCATAGCTCTTGAGCGGTATCGCTCTGATATCCTTTCCAAGGAATGTAGCTAAATCTTGGGCTTGAGATATACCCTGCAAGAAAAGATTTGCACCGGGTCGATATCCAAGAATAACGTAGTCCTTTCCATAGACGAACTGACGGCTAGGATCTTCCAATTGTAAACGTGCAAGCACTTTATCAGCTGTCTCTTTTGTAAATTTTTCACCAAGTGCATAGGTCGTTAAAAGAATTGTTGGAATTTTTTTTCGTAAGAGGTGCTCAAAAATCACAGAGGCTTGTGGCTGATTCTCTGCCTGTGTTCCTGGTCCATAGTCAAGAAAGAGTAAGCCAAATTGATTCGACCCCTCAGGCAGTGCTTCAATAAAATCAAAGGTACGATTTGCAGCGACATTGTATGCTGGCTTTATTGAGCGAGCAGTTATCAGCGGTACAAGGAGCGTCAAAAACAATACGATATAAATGATTCGTGGCGCTTTCATAAATTATGACCCCGCCTGATTGTTATCCATAGACAGCCATACACGAATCGCCAAAACAATCGACGCAACACTTGCACCAAGCGATATGCCTCTGAATGCAGCAGTATTAGGCACCGTGAGCAACCAATTACGAATCAGTGCAAAGCCATCCCAATGAGATGCAATAAACGAAACTTGTCCAAACACAACAAGCACCGCAGTCACCATTAGTAGCGCTGCTTCAAAGGATCGCAGTCGAAATGCACGAAATGCTGCAGACGCAATGTAGAATGAGAGAAGCGCAAACATAGAAGAACCAAGAGGGACAAAGATTCCTTCATGCAAAAAAGAAGAAACTGCAGCAGCTATA
The DNA here is from genome assembly GCA_044376365.1 of Bdellovibrionota bacterium. Taxonomy (GTDB): domain Bacteria; phylum Bdellovibrionota_C; class UBA2361; order UBA2361; family JBIKWN01; genus JBIKWN01. Next base: position 20,984 of record JBILLA010000003.1, read on the forward strand.
CTTGTTTGTAGAGACTCTTTTTCAGCATCCTCTTTCACTGCAACAAGAGCAGCAAGGTGCAAAGCAACTTCACGACCTTGAGTCACCTGTGTTAGTTGAGTAATGACTGAAGGGTCAAACGCTTGCACCCTTAACTGCGTTCCCTCTGCAGCAAGCGCATGAACCGATGCTGTTTCACTATCAGACATTGCATCTGGATGTGCTTCAAAAAAAGTCTGATATGCTTTGGCTTTCTGAAAAAATCTTGCCAATACAAGCTCACGATGCCAATCGAGCAAACCAAAAATAATAGTAGAAAGGAGGCTTGTTATGAGTACAAAACTAAAGAGCGCGTCTTTTTTGCCAAGAAAAATTTGGCGAAGATGCACCGCACTTAAGTTTATAATACCTACCCCAAACGCCATCACACCAACGACAATGTAACCTTGTGTAATAGCTGGATGGAGTGCCATGACTCCCCATGAAGAAAGTACTGACTCGGGCAAAAGAAAATACAAAACAAAATAAAGCCCGGATAGAAATGTGACAACAGCAGCTAACCTCATGACCAAACCTCAGAACACAGACGCCACAGAATGCCTCCAGCAATTAAGACCATAAGTAGAAGCTTTAAGATGTCTTGAGCACGAAGGTTGCCGATATCACTCTTATCACCACTTAGGTAAGCACCTGCAGCAAAAAGCTCTTCTCCAATGAGCGTATAGTCACAGGTGCAGATAAAGAACGGTACCTGCTCTGGACTCACACTACCTGCAATCTGAAATGCTTGCACTTGACGACCAGCTTCGCTCAAAATTAATGACTCACCTGCAAACTGACCAAATAGAAAAGCCGTTTCTGTTTGATGTCGATGCACAAGCCCCATATACCCAGAGGCAAAGGCAAACTGATCTTCGGAAAGAAATTGAATTGATGGTGGGCATGCACTTTCATTAAATTCATGTGCTTCAAGGAATGATTCAAGGTACGCAACACATTCAGGGGAATTTTGTGGCAAAATAACAGGCACGTGTAACTTCTTGGCCTTCATAAGCACACTCTTTAGAAGCGTAACGCACGCAAAAAAAACTGGGCCAAGCGTTGAAATACCTGTCGTAAAAACAATAGCTTTACCTGCTTCTGCTGCACGTGCAACGCCATACGATATCATTTCAACAGCAGCAATACGGCGAACTGATACATGGTCAGTATAACGTCGATAAAAGATAACAATGACGAAACTTAAGAAGAGAAATGTCCCTGTATAGATATTCGCGTGTTCTAAGTTCATTGCTGTAGCTCTGCAATAAAAGTCTCAAGAGCAGCAGGATGTGCAATCACAGCACAAAGCGACGAAAAAAGACCTGCTTGCTCGGTATGACGCCAATCATGAGGAACAAAAGCTTCAAGCGCCTCATGGCAGAGTCCTCTCAATGGACGATGAGCTTCAAGCATAAACAATACAAACGGCGCTGCTCCAACCTGCTTGAGCCGATCTGCTAGTTGGCGCAAGTTCTCACTTTGATTTCTTTTGAGTTGATGATGGCTTGGGTCGAGTGTCTTCAAGGTATTGTTGCAGCAATTTTTCTGATGCAAAGAATACGTCGGATTCTGTTTTCTTAAAATCTAAATTTTCAAGGGCAGACTCAAGTACCTTCTTTTCAGCAAGGAGCATCGCTATCTCTTCTGAAAGAGCAATGCGCTGCTGACGGATAGCAATAATATCCTCAGTAGGTATCAACGAGAGGAGCTGGCTTCGAGCAGATCGCAAGAGTGCGCTCTTACGCTCTCGCTTGAGCCGTATTGCTTGAATATCAGCAACAAAGCCCTTCCTTCCAGCACTGAGGCGACTGAGCTCTCGCTCACTCACCGTGCGGCCTCCAGAGATAAAAACAGCTTTTAACGTCCCCTGATAATCACACAGCATACCGTATGAAAGAATCTGCTCTTTCAGGCTTGCAGGACGTGCGGCTACACCGTACATACTCTGCGCGCCCTCTGCGATTGCCACATCACTAATAAACCCAGCAGTAATATCATCATTCCACCAGTAAACTTGGCATGCCTGTGGTACCGTTTTTTCAAGGGGAAGATCAAAAAAGATAAAGGAGTGCTTCTGCTCTGCTTCCACAGAGAACGCTACAAAAACGCAGACCAACAAGCACAGACGTAAAAAGCTCATGGCGTGCATCCTTTAAAAAACCAGGCGGCTTCGTCTTTGAGCGACTGCCTTGATAGAGCGACAAATTTACCCTGCGGAGAAAGTCGCTGTGCTAAGACAACTCGACCTCGTAAGATATTCAGATCCGTAACAACTTTCTTTTTTGCGAGCGTCTTTTCATCAAGCTCCCGACGAGCACGCGCAAGTTTGCGACCTCCCTCTGTCTGAATTGCAGCTTGTCGCTCGAGCGTCTCTTTCAAGCGCTGATCTTCCGCTTCTACTAAAGCAAGCTCTGTCTCTTCTTTGGCGCGAAGCTTTGAGAGCTCTTGGGACTGCTTCCATGTTGTCACATATGAGAGCGCGACCTGCTTGTCCACCGATGTTACTTGATGCACTCTTGTAACATCCCAGGTGCCAGCGGGATGACCGCGGTAGTTCGACAAAAAACCATGAGCTCGATCACTATCGGCAACATTGCCGGTTAAGAGGTAGCTCTGACCGAAGAAAGAAAGCTCTGGCGCACGAACGATATAGTTCCAAAGAGAAGGTGCTCGCCTCAGCTCTGCTGCATATCGCTGTATATCCTGATGAAAAAAAGTAAGCTCCAACATTCCTTTTTCACGAGAAACATCGAGAACAAAAGGAATATCATCAGCTCCCTTCATCGCCATGATTCCGATGAACTGTCCATCTTCTGGAAGCGTTAAACTTTTAATTGGTCTCACGACATAGAGCGCAAGCGACAGCAATGCAACAGCGGTAATAACAATGAGCCATACAGGATATCGTCGTTCAGAAAATACTGTCATTTCTGCTTCGCAGGTGTTCCAAAGACGGTTGCTCCAGCGGGTACATCTTTGTTGACAAGGCTTTGCGCACCGATAATCGCTCCATCTCCGATGGTTACCCCATCAAGGATCATTGCTCCAGCTCCAATCCAACAATTCTTACCGATCGTCACACCGCCTTTGATGTGCATTTCTCGCTCAATGAGTGGCGTCGCTTCATCACCAGGTTGATGATTACCAGCACCGATATATGCATATGCAGCAATAAGTGTACTCTCACCAACAGATACTTTTGATTGCGTTGCAATACGCGCATAGGAACCAATATTGACACCCGCTTCAAGGATAATCTGTCCATTTTTAGCTGTTACAGTCGAAAGCCTTCCTATTGAGACATTATTCCCAAGACTAATTGCTCCTTGTCCTCGAACATCAATCGTCGCGTAATCATCAATAAGAACCTTAGAACCGACGGTCATATTTTTTGGTCGACGAATCACAACACCTCTACCAATAGCGGGACGCTTGCCGCATTGCTCGAATAGCATCGGATAACAAAGGGCTCGACCTGCAAAACCAATAAGACCTGCTAAGCCAGCCAAAAGCATCATGCAGATCTCATAGTAGAGAAATAAAAGAGTGGATTGCTCAGCGCCTACGGCAAGCTCTTTGTAGAGTGTCAGAGGATGAGAAGCCCCCTCGGTAAGGAGACGCTGCTGTGGGGTCATCGCTGGTGCTTTATCAGCCATATGCCTCATCATAATAGCGGCTAATGCAGCTCCTGTCAGCAGAAAGCCGACTTTAGAATGCAGTGCTTTGTGTCGCTCTCTGCAGAATTCCCTGCACCCGTGCAACCAGCACCTTATAATCAACTGTCTTACTTACAAAATCATGGGCACCCTGCTGAAGCATCTCAAGCTCATTATCTTCATGCGCAGCAGCCGTAAGAATTAAAACAGGAATTGAGGCTGTCTGCTGATCGCTCTTGAGGTGCTTGAGAAGTTCGAGCCCTGACATCTTCGGCATCATAAGGTCACTGACAATAATAGCAGGCTGATGGAGCTGTACTTTCTCAAGAGCCTCGATTCCATCACGAGCTTGAACAACCTGAAAACGCTCATCCTCAAATATCATCGAGAGTACAATTCGAGAAGATTCATCATCTTCAACAAGAAGAAGTTTTTGCTTGATAGCTTGCCCGTCTTGGTGGAGAGAGAGATCATCACTCATCTGTTCTATGCCTCACGAGTTCAATAAATTTAGGTGCGCAGGAGTGCTAACGACGAAACAGCAGAAAATCTTTAGTTGTTTTTCGTATAGCGAGGTAGTTAGAAAAAAGACCCTGTTTTGCCAAGCGATGACATCACCATCGTTACTCCCATGATAGTCATTGCGTCAGTAATTTCGCCGCGCTGTATCATGGCAAATGCCTCTTCCAGGGGCACCGTACGAACCTGAAGCACCTCCGTTGCATCAGGAGCGCTTACACCAACTTCTAAATCTGTTGCGAGATAGAGGTATGCTCGTTCACTGGTAAAGCAATTACTGAGGTGAATTTCGTGACCAATCTGTTTCCAGATTTTGGCAGTCACACCAGCTTCTTCTAAGAGCTCTCGCTTAATAGCTGCAAGTGGATCCTCACCATGCTCGGCTCCCCCTTCGGGAATCTCCCAAGAATACATATCGAGAGGATACCGATACTGCCCTACTAAATAGATCTGATTATCCTCCGTCAAGGCAACAACGCCCGTAGCAAGACGTGGCTCAACCACACCATAGATACCTGGTTCGCCCCGGGGGGTTATCACCTGATCCTCACGAACCGTTATCCACGGATTCTGATACACAACACGTGATGATACTTTTCTCCAAGGGTTATCAACCATAGGAACTATCGCACCAATGGTTTCTGTCGATAGCGGTCAACGGCACGGTAAAGAATCTCTTCGATAAAGTCACCATAATCGTACCCGTCAGTTTTCGCAGCAAGCGCCATGAAGTCATCCTTACCGATCGGTGGATTTGGATTCACTTCAAGGACGTATGGATTGCCCTGCCTATCAACTCGAAGCTCTACCTTGCCATAGTCAAGACAATCAAAAAGCGAATATACATCAAGGGCAATATTGTTAATCAACGAGGCAAGTTTCTTAGATATCTTGGGATGCTTTTCAATACGAATTGCATCATACGCAGGATCGCCATTATCAGTCTTCGATGAATGAGCATAAATATGCCAATACCCTTTTGGCATGCGATCGAAAATTGAACGTATCGGCGGCAATACTCGCACATCTTCACCACTGCCAAGGATGCACACGTCGTACTCATCACCGTCGATATACTCTTCAATCAGCGCTGGACGACCAAGCCCTACAATAACTGCATGAAGCTGCTTTTTAAGCTCAGCTCTATTCTTCACCACAGACTGATTGTTAATCCCATAAGAATTATCAGTATCAGCAGGCTTTACGATAAGTGGAAAATGTAAGTCATCACGAATCTCTTCATCCATACTATATACGTAATCCCAAGCAGGTGTCGGGATTTCATGGTAGAGGAAGAGCTTTTTAACGGTAATCTTATCCATGCACTGCGAGATAGTGGCAGAAGAGGATCCCGTGTAAGGAATCTGCAAGAGATCCATAAGCGCAGCAGCATGGGGCTCCATGCTCATTGTATTATAGACGGACTCGCAAAGGTTCATCACAAAATCAAGGTTCATACGTTGCAGCTTTCGAAGCGGCAGCGGCGATTCACTCATATCAAAGAGCGAAACTTTATACCCACGAGCATCTAAGAGTGACTTAATAAGTTCGCCATCAATATTTTTAGAGAGCTTATCGTTTTCTCCAACTGAGAGCGTATTGGCGAGGATACCGATATTGAGTTTCTTGAGAGCATCAAAACTTCTTATGCGTTGAATTTTTGCAGCCCGCATAAGTTGACGTCGTATGATGGGTGCGGTGCTGAGTGACTCCGTACCGATACGAGGCTTAAGAACTGACCCCTTACGAAATCTGGTCACGTTAATATCGAGCTTCTTAATTGCTCGATCCATGACCGTCTCGGCTTCCTGGTACGAGCGGCCCTTTGCCACTATCCACCCCATGTTTTCGTATCCTTCAGGGGGGACAAAGACGGCATCACCAACATCTTTACTGACGACCAGATCAAGAACGTTCTTCATCTCACGGCACTCTTTAATACCAGAGATATTTGTCACTATCCCTGAGAACTCGGGGATGAAGTAGCGACAGATGACGATATCGTGAGCTTCTCGTTTCTTATTCTCGACTTTCAGGCCACACGCAACTTGAAAACCGATTTTAAGCATGTCAAAACCCCAAACCGTTTTCACGTTGAGATAAATGTCATCACCACCCATGCGTGAAGCAACTTCTATGATCTTTGGTCCTTCGGGTGTAATTTTTATCTCAATGTGCGAAAGAGAGTTTTGAACCCCCAAGGCGATCAGGGAGCTCTCAGCAAGCTTAACGACTTCACTCTCAATATCCTCAACAAGTCGCGCTGGAGCAATATCACCGTACTCAATGAAGTACGGTGGTTGAATCGGTTGCTTCTCATTAATTCCAAGGACATGCGGTATGCCAAACTGAGAATAACACTCGAGGCTTATTTCAGTACCTTCGAGGTACTCTTCATAAAGAAACTGGTTCTCGTTGTATTTAAAAATAGGATCGTACTGTTCGTTACAGTTCTTTAAGAGGTACTCATAGGTCGCATAAGCCTCTTCCTCATCTTTCACCAAGACAACAAATTGGCTATCTGCACCCCATACAGGCTTCATCACCGCAGGAAAGCCAATAAAGTGCATCGCATCCTCAAGATCTTCTTTGGACTGAAGCAGATGGAACTCAGGATTGCCAAGCCCTGTTTCGCGCAGACGTTTGCGCATCTCATATTTATTACGAGTATTAATAGCCGTTTGATAGCTATTGCCGATAAAACCAAAGTGCTCACAAAGCCGAGATAAGAGCGGCACATCGTCTTCCCAAAAGGTAATGGCACCATCGATATAGAGGTTGGGATGCGCCTCAAGAAACGCTTGCAGCTTTTCAATGCACTCAGCATGGTTGTAGTTATCAACCTGAATAAAGTGATCAACCAACTTCTTGGGAACATCAAGCTCTGGGCCAAGCAGCACAATCTGTGCGCCAGTACGACGAGCAATCTCGAGGGTAAATCGTTTCTTCTTTCCTCCTGAGTTCACAAAAAGAAGTGTTTTGGCTGCTAAAGTATCGTCTCGGCTCATCTCAATGAGAAAGTATGAAAGTAACGGCAATAACGCAAGAGCTTCTCATGCGATATGTTCTACGTGAGCATATCAAATAAATCAGATCTGCATACACACAAAAGATAGCGCCATCACTCTTCAAGGCGATCGACGTCACAGAGAGGTATGCCATACGCTGTAGCAAAGCCACGAGAGCTATGAATGATATGGCGCATCGCAACAGGTTTTGCACCAAACTTAGGCTTATACCCCCAATCGCCAACAAGCATATCATAGATGCACTGTTTCTCGCGGATGGCGACCTCAATATTCTTAAGAATCGCAAAGGTACCAAGCGAGCGCTTCTTCGCCAGCTCAGGAACAGGTCGCATGCAGACACTGTCATAGACGATACCCTTACGTCTAAAACTTACATTCACCCCTAAAAGCGTTGAGGACACAGGATCGATAAATGAAAGGGTCGTGCACGCATCGGTTCGATAAATCCGCTTTAAGAGTTCAATACCTTCAAGCGAAAAAGGAGTCTCACCCTCCGCAATGCAGCGCTCTCTGATAGTGCGAAAGTGCTCATCACACACAGCAAGCAGATCCTCTTTTTGGTTTTCAATGACCAGCAGGTCAGCATTTTTTCGCAACACATAGCGCATCTCTTTGCGCGCATCGTAATCAAGCTGCTCAATGTACTCCTCAAAGGATGGGGGTAAAGAGAAGCGGTAGGTTTTATCTCCTTTTGTATCAAGAGTACCAATGCCATCTTCGGGCTCAAGGTAGGTAATCCAAAGAGGCGAAGGAGCGCCGATAAGATCCTCGGGCTCAACAATATTGATAGGGAGCAAGCCAGTCATTGGGAATGACGCATACCGTGGACCTGCCTGACTATCATAATGGTATGCAACCGATTCATACTCCCAAGGAAGTTCAACCGGAGTAGGAAGCCAAGAGCGAATACATGGCATTAGCGTCGCTCCCCCTTCCAATCAATCACATGAGGAATGCCCCGAATAAATTCCTGGCGATAGGTATACGTGTAGGCACCCTGGTAGGGCAAAAGAATGCGATCTCCTATGGTGAGCTTTGTGCCATGTACATAGTAGCCCCAAATATCATCAGGAAGACACAGATTGCCATACAGTACGCATGGCTGCTCCTTACTCAATGAAAAATGATCGATATTATATGCTGGCACATACGAGAGGTACTGATACTTCTCCCACCCAAGCATGTTCCATCCTCCATTTAGGATAGCAGCGCGACGATGCTTCTTATCAATAACTTTCAAAAGAATATGCATTGAGCGATGAGAAAAGTAGCGTCCAGGCTCGGCAAAGAGCTCAGCAGATGGAAAACAGGGAAGAATCTTATTTCGCCAAACCAATGCAACCTGCTTAGCTGTCTGAGTAAGCGATGCTGGCTTGCTAAAGGTCGCTCGCTTGTGCGGCGGAAGATTGAGAATCTTCTCTTTTATAGAATCAATATCAAACAGACTATAGCCCTTGGGGTTCCAAGGATAGTCACCCTCCATGGTCTGAGGCATGAATCCACCACCGATATCGATAATTGTTATTTGGTTACGTTCAGTCGCACGCAGGTGAGATGCACAGAACTCAGCAAGCTCAGTAAGCGCTGCTGCATGGGTACGAGCATCTTTCACATAGGAAATATGAAACTGTATTGCTTCAATTGGTATGTGCTGACGATTTGCTGCTCGAATAAAAGAGCCAAGCTCTGAAAGCGCAATGCCAAACTTATCCCATGCAGCATAGGCCGATGGCACCACGCGCACACCAATCTTGCAGTGCGTCGGTACTCGTTTGAAAACTTTTTTAAAGTTGGACAGTTCTTGCAAACTTTCGAGGTATATAACTTCAACAGCAGGCACACGAGACAAAGCACGAAAGAATGCTTCGGTTTTACCAGGACCTGTCACCATAATACGGCGCACTTTTGCTTTAACCGCAATTGAGAGCTCTTGTTCACTTGATACATCCACACCGATACCCTTGCGGTTAAGTGTTGCAAGAAGTGCTGGATAGGGATTAGATTTCATTGCATAGAATGGCTGCACAGAGAGATTTGCAGAGGCAAAAGACTCCATAAAATCATCAACTGAATCACAGAGTGCTTGCTGATCAAATATATAGACTGGCGCATCAGCATGACAGCGCTTGTCGCTTAAAATTCTTTTACGTAGTAATGCTATCTCTTGCTTCATAGCGAATGATTACACCTTCCACCGAAGTGATTCAGGAACCTGATAGGCTTCAAAGAATGACTCATCCCCCACAATGAGCGCTTTAAGCTTCATTTCACTTGCCCCAAATTGTCGTTTGTATCCATAGTCACGTGATAACAGATCATACTGCGTGAAGCCATGCTCGATTGACCATGCGATATTTTTAAGGATTGCTACCGTTCCTAGCGATCGCTTCAGCGCATCAGGGAGTGGATTAATAATACAAGCAAGGTCGTAGACAGTCTTGTCTTTTACTAAGGCAATATTCACTGCTAAAAGTGTTTCTCCCTGATAAAAGCTTAATGTTCGAATCGATTCTTGGTGCAGGAATCGATGTCGCCATGCAAGGTCTTCCTCAGTATAGAGGTCGCCCCCCGCACGCTTTGCAAGCAGCTGCAGCCTGTCAACATAATGCCCCCAAAGGCAGTCAACATCACCATGCTGCTGCTCTACGACGGCAAGATCGTGATTCTTTCGAAGCGTTTCAAGAAAGCGCTTGCGATCGCGATCAGCAAGAAGCGCCGTATACGCATCATTCGTTGCGGGAAGATCAATGATAAAGCTTCCCTCTTGATCAGAAACAACGTGACCAAGTTCGCACGATGGATGAATCTCTGTAATCCAGATCGGCATTGATAGATCGATAAGGTCTTCAGGACGTGGCGTTGTATAGGGAACAAGCCACCCGAGAGGAAATGTTCGAAATGGCATCCCCTGCTTTTCGCTCCATGGTGATTCATGCGCTACTTCCCAGGGTAGCTCCACTGCTGTTGGAAACCAAGAAGAAATTATGGGCATAGCGTGGATGTAGACAGAGAAATTTCTTGAGTAAAAACAGCACTATCTCCAGGACCAAGTACAGAGAGGCCAGTATCAGAAGGATCGAGGGCAAGATTTGGAGCATTCGTAATCCAACTGTAGGGCTCAATAGCCAGCGCATTCGGATCATCATCAGGCGTATGAAGTACCCAGTGCTTAAAGGCATCACTAACACAGTATAAAATCTTCATACCAGTTGCAGCTTCCAAAGATACAAGCGGATCATGTTTTCCACGAAAAAGAATTGTATCAAATTTTTTTTCTTTCAAAGAGAGCCCCGTTGCAAGCGCTTTAATTTTCTCACCAGATAAAAATGCACCTGTTGGTAGAATCTCTTCATCAAGCTCCCAGATCTTTTCAAAGGGCACTGTGATATTCCATGCGCTACGTCCTCCCGCCAAGTGAAACCACGTATGCGCGCCGTACCCAATCGGCACTGCCTTTGTATCTAAGTTCTCAACGACAAACTGATGCTTACAGACAGCATCTTCCAATGTAATGGTAACACTTAATTTAAGCTTTCTTCGAAGCGCCTGATAGCACTCAACATGATCGACAACATCAAGTGTTAACGTCAATGATGTATGCTCATCGCTGTCTTCCAGGTGAGAAAAGCGCCACGGCTTATCCATCACCACACCATGGATATGATTGCCGTGACCATCATTTTTGGGGAATTCGAAGGTCTCTCCTTGCCAGGTAAACTTACCCCCCTTGAGCCGGTTTGGGGGAAGCAGATTAGGAATGCCAAAGAATTGGGGGCGCTCAAAGAGCTCCTGGGGTGATGAGGGTGTGCGCAAAAGCGGCTGCTCGCTCTTTTTATCGAGTAAATCGAATAGGTTAGCACCATGAAGTGGCGAGATCCGTGCTCTGAGACGGTTATTCTGGAGCTCGAAAATTTTTATCCCCTGCCAGAGGATCTCTTCAATCATGCTAAAATCACTAAAACAACGGTTTTTATGCTAAAAATTCTCAAATTTAAAATTAAATTGTAGAAAATTAGCTTATTTTTTATAATTATTAAGACAACCTGAGGAATAAGAGCCTCAAGAAATATCTAACCCCTTTAACAATAAGTACTTATGACAAACCAACCACTGAGAACCTTCCTTGAAATCCCCTACGATGCCCTCGAAGAGAAAAACCTCGAAGCAAAAGAACGGTACCTAAAAACGCAGGATCCCACAAAGATTAGGGAACACTATCTCAAATATCTGCACGATGAAAAATCATTAAAAGCAGTCACCGTGTGCTTCTCTGATTTAGAGGGCCGCTTCCATATGCTCGACTATGATAAAAAATTTCTTCTTAAGTCATACGATAATCTGACCTTTGATGGTTCATCTATCAGAGGCTTTTCTGTTGTGAGCGAATCAGATCTTCGACTCGATATCGACTGGGGAAGCTTTCGTTGGTTACCAAGTGATGTCTTTGGACCCGGCAAAGTACTTGTCTTTGGTTTAATCAAAGACAAAGATGGTCGTTTCTACAGCTCTGATATGCGTGGCCTCTTGAAAGACTACACAGAGCAGCTCGCGAAAAAAGGAATGACTGCAAACGTCGCAGTTGAAGTTGAAGGGTTCCTCTTTGATGGTATCAATTCTGAACAAACATTTAACTCACGTGCTGGATTTAAACTTGTTTCAAGTGGTGGTTACTATCACTCCCTTCCGAACGATCCACTTAAACTTTTCATTGATAAACTTGCTGAAGCTCAACGCGCTCTTGGCTTTGAGAATGAAAAGGATCACCCAGAAGTTGCGCCATCGCAATTCGAATTAAACTATACCTATGCAGATGCGCTGCTTGCTGCAGATATGGTACAGCTCTATAAGCTTACCGCACGTCAAATTGCTGCAAATATGGGCATGACTGCATGCTTCCTTCCAAAGCCTATTGCTGGCATTAACGGAAGCGGTATGCATACGAATATGTCGATTACGCAGAAAGGTACTAATATTTTCTTTGATGCATCAGGCGAAGAGAATCTTTCAAAGTTTGCGTGGGATTTTGTCGATCGCATCCTCAACAGTGCCAATGATATCTGCTTGATTATGAACCCATCAGTCAATGCATACCGTCGACTTGATCCGCACTTTGAAGCACCAAACCAGATTAAATCATCACCAGTAGATAGAACTTCGATGATTCGTATCCCTCTTGGGAATGAAAAATCTGCCCGTGTTGAAGTACGCACTGTTGCACCTGATGCAAACCCATACCTAACGTTTTATACATTGCTAAGAACTGGGCTTGAAGGACCGATGACCGAGACCATCACCTCAGAAACACGCCGTACCCGCACACGATTCTTGCCTGGCAATATCTATGACGCGATTCGCTACTGCAAGCAGAGTGATTTCGTTTCATCGATTCTTGGTGAAGACAATAAAGAGAAGTACATCGAGCGTAAACTTGCTTCTGCAGATCGCTGCCCACGCGAGCTTGGCACGATGGTCAAGACAAGCGAAGTGCTCTTCCACCATGAAATTACCAACCAATACCTGTGGGGTAATTTCTAACAAAACGGCACGTACCCCCACCCCGCCACACGGGCTCATTGGCGAAATTGCCAACTAGAGTCTCGACTGGTGGGGTTTTTTATATTCGACAGCTAAAAACTGGCCATTTTGTATAAGCCTGCATCAGGGGGTATACTTATCTGATGCAGGATCTTCGTCTCGCCAAAAAACAGAGCCCCGAC
>JBILLA010000065.1:0-11461 GCA_044376365.1 Bdellovibrionota bacterium
TGCTTACTGAAGCAGTAACTATTGAGAGCTATGCGGAAGCGATTACCAACGCTCTACAAGAATACTTGGTACCACTAGGGAACTTTACGTTTTATACAGAACCAGGACGCATCATTGTGAATGATGCGATGCATGTTGCTGTATCGGTCGTCGATGTAAAAAACCAACAGTGTGTCATCACTGATGGTGGCACCAATATCGTCGGATTTGAGCGATTTGAGTTTGACTATTTTCCCGTCATTAATCTATCAAACCCATCACGCACTGAGCGTGAAGCTACGGTGTATGGCTCACTTTGTATGCCGCAAGATTACTGGGGCAAATATGCATTTAGTGCAGAGTTTCGCGAAGGTGATCGAATTATTATTCCTTACCAAGGCGCGCTCACCTATGCCAATATGAATGATTTCATCAAAGGTCGTGCTCCTGTCTTTATCCTCAATAAACCATGAGTAGAACCATTACCTCGTACTCGGTTGAACGCGTTCCACTTGAGCTTCGTGAAAGCTACACGATTGCATACCAAACCGTCACAAGCGTCGAAAATGTTTTTTTCACCGTGCACCTCTCTGATGGATACAGAGCATGCGGCGTCTCAGCCCCCGAACCAGAAGTTACTGGTGAAACTATCGAATCGACCGAAATACTGCTCAATACAATCATTCGCGATACCCTTGTTGCATGTAAAACGCCAGCCGAACTAATAAAGCAATTCCCCGCACTCCGCGAACAGTACCAACAGTATCCTGCAATGCTAGCAAGCATTGATTTTACTCTCCTCTCACTCCGTGCTCATGAAGAAGGGCTCTCGATTGGCGCGCATACAAAAACTATCGGTAAGCACCTACCTACAACAATTACAATCAATATTCATTCCCCAACTGAAACGCTCGAACGTGCACAGTCCTGGCTCAAGCAAGGGTTTACGATGCTCAAAATCAAGGGGGGTCTTGCTATTGAAGAAGACCTCTCAAAGCTATCGCTGCTTAGAAAAAAGCTTGGTCAGTCACGACCAATTCTATTCGATGCAAACCAGGGCTACGATGAGGCCGAAGCACGGTACTTTTTGAAAGAATCAAAAAAATTTGAACTCCTTGCAGTGGAACAACCAGTTGCGAAAGAGGACACTGATCTGCTTTTATCACTTGTCTCTACTACTGGCACGCCAATTATGGCAGATGAATCAGCCTGTTCACTGAAAGATGTTGCGTATCTTGCAGAAAAAGGAGTGCACTACTTTAACATTAAGCTTATGAAGTGCGGTGGCACTGAGGCAGGACAAGCACTCGCACGTGAAGTCGTTCGACATGGTCGCCGCCTTATTTTTAGCTGTATGGATGAGTGCGCACTCAGCAACGCTTATTCGCTAGTAACCGCTTTGGCGATACCCCAAGTTACCTGGGTCGATCTTGATAGCTTTACCGATTATACACACGATCCTTCTCGTGCAAGTATTAAGCTGCATGATGGTCTTTTGAGCGCTGCTATCTGAGCATAGAGCTCATGATGAGCTTTTATAAGCCATCAACAAGTGCAATCCAACGGAAATCTTTTTCAGTGACTCCGCCTGCATCATGGGTGGAAAGTTTGAGCGTAACTCGATTATACACATTCCATATCTCGGCATGATGATCGAGCTGCTCAGAAACAAGTGCTGCGGTCGCAAGAAACGCAAATGCTTCTTTAAAATTTCTAAAGGTATATGCGCGCACTAGCTGACCATCTTCATAACGCCACGCTGGATGAGCTTGCAGTGATTGCTGTATCTGATCAGGAGTTAATTTCATGATTACTCTTCTATAAAGGTAAGATCTTTGCCAAAGGTCTCTTGCAAAAATAATAGTGCAATAAAACTCATAATGACAGCAAGCGATGCTGCCATAAGTGCGGCGTGCCAAGGGTCAAAAAAGTGCTTCCCTTCTGCAAAAATAAGCACAAACAGTGCGGCTGCACCTCGAATCACATTTGGTACAGATGTAGTAACGGTTGCACGAATATTTGTTCCAAACGATTCAGCAGTCACCGACAGGACCAGTGCCCAGTTTGCAGAGACAAGCCCCAACGTACCTGCAAAGAGGTAGTAGCCAAATGCAGTTGTTGGAGGGTAGAAGTACCCCAGCAAAATAACGGCAGCAGTACCAAGTATAGAGAACAACGCAGCGCGTCGGCGTTGCCGAAAGTACTGACTGAGTGCACCAAAAATAAAATCACCGATTGAAATCCCAATATAGCAGCTCACAACTCCCTGTGCGGCTGAGAGGGGATCTGCGATATGAAGTCCTTTCCCAATTTCAGGTGCAAATGTTGCAACAACATAGACTGTAGAAATAATGGGAAAACCAAGGGCTATACAGGTGATGTAGCGTGCAAAACGACTCCAACTTGATATCAGCAAGAAAAGATTTCCCTTCTTGATATCCCGTCGCTCTTTGATAGCTGTGAATGCTTCTCCTTCACCAACTTTCACACGAGCAAAGAGTAATAAGAACCCAAGCACTGCACCAATAAGATAGCAATCACGCCACGGCACAAACTCTGCAAGGATACCGGCAACAACAGCACCAAACAGACCGACCGCTGTGATAATTGTTGTCCCCCATCCACGCTTTGCTGCAGGCATCAGTTCACTCACAAGAGTAATCCCTGCGCCAAGCTCACCTGCTAAACCAAATCCAGCGATGCCGCGATACCATGCATACATCTCAGGATGGTCCACAAAGACACATGCAAGGTTAGCGATAGAGTACAAAAAGATAGAGCCATAGAGCACCGATAGCCTGCCAACTTTATCAGCCCACATTCCCCAGATAATCCCACCAAGGAGCAGTCCGATAAGCTGAAAGTTAAGAATGCGAACACCCGCAGCAAAGGCATCGGCTTCAGTTAAACCAAGCGCAGCAAGACTTGGCGTCCTTAGGATGCTAAATAATAAAATATCGAAGACATCAACAAAGTACCCAAGCGCTGCAACGATGATAGCAGCATTCATAGGTCGTTATCGAACATCAAAAAAGTCGATAGGATCTTGGTCATCAGGATCCCCATTATAGTTGGTCATAATCTCTTCACCAACAGCGATATCTTTCACTGCATAGAAATCGACAACGCCTTTATCAAAACGTCGATCAAAGTAAGCGTTTGGCGTATAGGAATGGTTATAGATAGAGCCGTAACCAAGAGCGATTGCAATACCCTCATCCTCAGGAGCCCATGCGTAGTAATAATTATAGAGCCGTGTTTGATCAATAAGCTTATTTTGCTCAAGTGGCACAAGCACAACTGGTGCACGTTCAATAAGCTCGCCCTTTTTGATATCACGGGACGCGAACACGCCGCGTCCTTTCACACCAGCATCAGCGACATAGACGGGGCCAATGAAAGAAAGCTCATTGATGGTTTCGGGAAGGGGCATAACTGCATTCATACTTTAATTATAAAGGATTTATGGTTTAAACCAAGAGTGGATTTGTCCCTCGCATGAGTCAAGTCAACCGCCTCTAGCGATGCTTGGACCATCATACGAAGGGGGGGCCTTTTCCGTAAAGAGCTTCAAGGGATCACCAGCAGTATAATTGCCCGCAACAAGAGCGGCGAGAAGCAGGAGACTATTTTTTATGCCATGGGAGGCACTGCCAAACGAGTGCAGTAGGGCGGCGTTTCGCGAAAGTTTACGGTACAGGTCCGCATCATGTTTGATGGCAAGCTTTCGAGCAACATCTGCTTGGAAGTAACGCTCTAAACGATTCGTTCGAGGCATATTCGTTAAGAAATGGAGCTGACTATCCTGAAGGGGCGTACTGCGCGCAGCTGCAAGCCTCTGAAAAACATGCGCAAGATTTGGCGTTATTTGCGGCTGGAACTCTCCGAGGTAATCAAGATGCGTTGGGAGGTTACGCTCTACGAAACGAAAAAGCTTTAAAAGCTTAATAAGTCCACGATTCACTCGCTCGATATCTTTTAAATCAGCAAAATAGATACGGTCGATTGCTCGTAGTGAACGCTTTGCACGTTCAAGCTGATGATCGAATAGCCGATTGGTAAGTGCTACTCTATGCTCAGGGTAATTCGCTTTATCGACAACAGTTTTAGTAACGCATGCTGCGCGACGAAAGAATTCACCAGAACTAAAGCAAAGATCACCGAGCGCACCAGTAACGGTGCCAACGACTGCCTGATGTAAAATAGATTTACAACGATTCATAGCGGTATATGAGCTGAATATAACGGGCCTGTAGACTCAGGCGAGCTAGCTCTTATAAAATAAGAGAAAGCAGATCGCTAAGCAAATAAAGCTTTTTGAGCCCTTAGTCGAGCTGCAACTCGAGGCGATCCCCTTGCCCCTGCTCGCTGGTCTCTTCAGCTTTTTTGAGGTCAGCGAGCCGTGGCTCCTCAGCGACCTTCTCATCACTCAATTTGGCACGGAGCCTGACGTTATTGGCGCTATCTGCATTCGTCAGAGCCTCATCAAGGGTAATATTGCCAGCCTTGTAGAGGTCATAGAGTGCCTGGTCGAAGGTCTGCATACCTACATTGGTACCCTTCTCCATGGCCTCCTTTAGTTCAGTAATTTGCCCTTTCAGAATAAGGTCTTTGATGCGCGGCGAATCAAGCAGTACTTCCACTGCGGCGATACGTCGATCATCGGTCGTATTCACAAGGCGCTGACTAAGAATACCGCGAAGGTTCATACTGAGCTGCATGTATATCTGATTATGACGCTCTACTGGAAAGAAATTCATAATTCGTTCCATAGCTTGGTTTGCATTGTTACTATGCAGTGTCGCAAGACAGAGGTGTCCAGTCTCTGCAAAAGTAATCGCAGCTTCCATAGCTTCAGCATCGCGAATCTCGCCGATTAAAACGACATCAGGTGCTTGGCGTAAACAGTTCTTGAGTGCGGTAGCATATGTTTCGGTATCAAGGCCTATCTCACGCTGAGAGATAATCGATTTTTTGTGCTGATGAACAAACTCAATCGGATCTTCAATCGTAATAATATGCCCTGCACTATTTGTATTACGATGATCAATTAGTGCAGCAAGACTTGTTGACTTTCCGGAACCTGTTGCACCAACTACAAGCACAAGCCCTCGCTTGGTCATTGCGACATCTTTAAAAACCGCAGGAAGCCCAAGTTCATCAAGCGTAGGAATCGTTCCTTTAATCTGACGTACAACAACACCAACAGCTCCTCGTTGACGATAGGCATTCACACGAAATCGTCCAAGACTCGTATAGTAGAGTGCAAGATTTTGCTCATGGGTCGCTGCAAACGTCTGTTGCTGCTTATCACTCATGACGCTTAACGCAAGTGCTTCCGTTTCCTCTGCGGTCAACGAACGAGTCCCTGCGGGACGCAACGTGCCATGGATGCGATACATTGGTGGACTATCTACAGTGACATACAGGTCTGAGGCATCGTGCTCGACCATCAGGGATAAAAGCTTTGTGATGTCCATTCTACGTTTTTCCTTATGAATCTTGATTATCGCTTCTGACGAGCAAGGGCTTCATCACGCTCCTTAAACAGATCATTGTTACCAGTTTTTTCAATTGCAGTTTCTCGAGTGATAGCTCCTCTATCCACCAGTTCACGTAAATGCATTTCGAGAGTCTGCATGCCAACATTTTGTGAAGTTTGCATAACACTTGGCAGCTGGTGAATTTTACCTTCGCGAATAAGGTTACGAACGGCATTCGTGCCAATCATCACTTCCAAGGCTGCAATTCGACCACCCCCAACTTTTGAACAGAGCGTCTGTGTAATGACACCTTGTATGGATTCAGCAAACATCGCGCGTACTTGCGCTTGCTGCGTCGGTGGAAACACATCGATAATACGATCGACTGTTTTTGGTGCGCTTGACGTATGCAGCGTACCAAAGACGAGATGTCCTGTTTCTGCTGCAGTAAGCGCAAGTTGAATCGTTTCAAGATCACGCATCTCACCAACCATAATAATATCGGGATCCTCTCGAAGTGCAGCACGAAGCGCATTTGCAAATGAGTTCGTATGCGGTCCAACTTCACGCTGATTTACAAGTGATTTTTTTGTCTTATGAACAAACTCGATAGGATCTTCTATGGTAAGAATATGTCCCTCTTCGTGCTGATTGATGTAATCAATCATTGCAGCAAGAGTCGTTGACTTTCCTGATCCAGTCGGACCCGTCACAAGTACAAGACCTTTCTCTTTACGCGCAAGTTCAAGGCATACAGGAGGTAAACCAAGTGCTTCTGGAGTTAAAATTGTTGTAGGAATTTTACGAAAGACAGCTCCAACACCACGGTTTTGACGAAACACATTGACACGAAACCGTGCAAGCTCTCCAAGATCTATTGAAAAATCGATATCGCTGTATGCTTCAAAGTGCTTACGATTCGTATCCGACATAATGTCATACACCATCGCTTGGGTTTCTTCGGCGGTCAAAACAGCTGCTTTGATTTTTTTCATGGCGCCATGTACCCGCACCATGGGTGGCTCGCCCGCCGAAAGGTGCAGATCTGATGCATCCTGGGCGTGTGCGAATTGTAAAAGTTGGGTTATATCCATCTACTTTTGTTTCTAGGGAAATTTCTTAGACCGATCCAGTGTATTTCCTCACCAAATGTCGGTAGATTATGTAAAAAGGTTGAGGATGCAGGGTAAAAGGTTTTTCGGTCTGCAAGGAGGAGCCACAGGGTGGTTCATCGGCAGAGCCTTGCCTACGCACCCAAAAATAGTGCTTTTTTGCCCTACCAAGAACGCCCAGGAGCAGCTCATTGGTGACTTAAAGTTTTTTTGCGGCTCTACACCTATCCTAGCTATTGCTGGCTCAGACACCCTTCCCTTCGAGGAGGTCTCTCCTGATATCGATCTTTCGGCACAACGTATCCATGCCCTGCTCTCACTCAAAGTACTGCCCTCGTATGTTGCAGTGCTCTCACCTGAAGCACTACCAGAACGAACACTCGATGAAGAGCTCCTTGGTAAGCTTTGCTTTTCCTTAGCCATTCATCAGACCATCGATAAAGCTGTGCTGATCCAGCGACTCCTGCAGGCTGGCTACTCTGGAACACCTGCCGTATCGCAAGTAGGTGATTTTACCATTCGTGGTAGCGTCATCGATTGCTTTACGTCGTCACATACACAACCACTGCGCTTTGAGTTTGAAGATCAACGTATTGTTTCAATACGTTTGTTTGATATCGATACGCAACGATCTATCAGTGAAATACCCACGGTCACCATATATCCTGTTCGAGAGCTGTCACTTTTTTCAAAAGAGAGTCTGCACCATGCACAGCTTGAAGATGTACTCGACCGAATTAAACTTCGTGGGAAAAAACTTGAAACACCGCCACGTGAAATAGCGCGTTGGATGCATGCTCTGCGAAGTGGTACGTTGCTGCCCGGGTATGAACTGATACAAAAAATAGCTACCCCAGTAACCACCAGCGTTTTTGATTTCATTCCACAGGATGCTTTAACGATTGTGCAAGATAGCATCGGCATCATGCAGATGGTTGATGAAGAATCAGACCAGATTGAAGCACGTTATGAGCGCCTCACAAACGATCACCACCTCATCCCTGAGCAAGCAGTAACGTTTCTAAGTCGAGACGATATTCACAGATACTTTAAACGCAAAGACCACGTCCACCTTGACCACTTATCGTCTACTGAAGATACCGATGATGTTGTCAATTTATTAACTCGATCGACCCTTGATCTAGCAACAAAAATTAAAGCCGCACGTACTCTCGAAGCAGGTGAAGCCACGCTTCATACTGAACTTGATAACCTGCGCCGCAGGGGCACACTGATTGCATTCTGCGTTGGAGCAGAAGCTCGCGCAAAGCGGCTGCAAGCATTGCTCACACGTATCGGTATCGAGGCGCCGATTGCTTACTACTCAGCGCAAGCATGGCTCGACCATCCACATAAACCGCCAGTCGTTATTCTTTCTGGTTCGCTCTCTGGTGGCTTTTTTATTCCTGATCCTGCAGCAGTCTTTATTGCAGAGCACGAAATTTTTGCAGAACGATCGCAGCGAAAGAAAGCACATGCAACATTCAACCTTAAACGTATTCTGGCAACACTTGCAAAATTGACAGAGGGTGACTACGTCGTTCATTCAGACTACGGTATTGGTCGCTATAATGGGCTCAAGCACTTTGACGTAGAGGGCGGCGCTGGTGACTTTTTGCATATTCAATACGCAGACAGCGTCCTCTATGTACCGATTCAAAATATTGGTCGCGTAAAAAAATTCTCAGCGAGTGAAGGGCAAGTTCCACAGCTTGATAAGCTTGCTTCAACACGGTGGGTAAAAACAAAAGCCAAGATACGTGAATCAGTCGCAGCACTTGCTGGTGACCTTATACGATTGTATGCAGCACGCAGTGTTGCCAAGGGATGGCGTTTTGAACCATGGGGTGCAGAAGACGAGCGATTTGCTGAGGGCTTCCCCTATAATGAAACACCAGACCAGCAACGTGCTATTGAAGAAGTCATTGCTGACATGAGTAAAGATCAAGTCATGGATCGTCTTGTCTGCGGCGATGTCGGATTTGGTAAAACTGAAGTTGCTATACGAGCAGCATTCAAAGCGATACAACATAAACGACAGGTTGCAGTACTCGTCCCTACAACAATCCTTGTTGAGCAGCATCGGAAAAATTTCGCCCAACGATTTCAAGGGTACGACGTTACAATCAAAGCTCTGAGTCGCTTTAATGCACCGAAAGATACCAAATGCATTATCGAAGAGATTAAAACAGGCGATGTCGATATTATCATCGGCACACATCGATTATTATCAAAAGACATTCTCTTTAACGATCTTGGCTTGGTTATTATTGATGAAGAACACCGCTTTGGCGTCAAACAGAAAGAAAAATTAAAAGCGCTTAAACGTTCTGTTGATGTACTGACGCTTACGGCAACGCCTATTCCACGAACGCTCCACATGTCGCTGCTGAGCATTCGCGACATAAGCGTTATCCAGTCTCCTCCACTAGATAGGCGTTCGATTCGAACCTACGTTGCAAATCATGATGCAACATTAATTCGTGATGCAATCATTCGTGAATTACAGCGTGGTGGACAGGCTTTCTATCTGCATAACAGAGTTCAGTCTATCGATGCAGTTACTGCGACACTGCGAGAACTAATTCCTGAAGCACGTATTCGCTATGCACATGGTCAAATGACTGAGACGCAGCTTGAAGGCATTATGCAAGACTTCATTGACCATAAATTTGACCTTTTGGTTAGTACAACGATTATTGAATCAGGGATTGATATTCCGAATGCAAATACGCTCATAGTTGAACGAGCTGACACGTTTGGCCTTGCACAACTGTATCAAATTCGTGGACGTGTAGGACGCAGCACTCGACAAGCGTATGCATACCTCTTGGTACCTAAAATGCAAAAACTCAACGAAGACGCTCGGCGACGACTCAAAGCGCTGCAGTCACTCGATGAATTAGGACATGGCTTTAATCTTGCAATGCAAGATTTAGAAATCCGAGGGGCTGGTAACCTCCTTGGCAAAGAGCAATCAGGCAGCGTCTTAGCCGTTGGATTTGACCTCTATACAAAGATACTGCGGGAAGCTGTGTTAAACCTCAAAGGCGAAGAACTCGATCTCAGTGAATCCATTGATCCCGAAATTAAAATTCCTGCTGCCGCATTCATACCCTCATGGTATATCCCTGATGTTTCAGAACGACTTATTATGTATCAGCGACTCGCAGGAATTGAAACAGCGACGGACGCGCAAGAATTTCGCTCTGAAATGGTGGATAGATTTGGCCCAATTCCCCCTGAAGTACATGCATTTATTGAACTCATGCGCCTTCGAGCTCTTTTACGAGTCTATGGAGTTCCAAAGCTCGAGCTCATCAACAATGGCCTGGTTATTTCCCTCTCAAAACGCTCTCCCGTGCAGCTTGAAAAGATCCTATCACTTACCAAACAGCATCCTCATACGTTCCGCTTTGGAAAAAATCTTTCATTGAACATGCGCTTGGAGCATCCTGATAGAATACAACCTGATGATCTCTATCCTCTTATTGCAGAGCTCTTTGAACGTATTTCCTGATACAGCCTCTCATCGTGCCCTTATAGTAATAAAAAAAAGGGTGCATCAAGAAAAAAAATTTCATACGCTCTGGGGTATGAAAACATATCGCTTCACTCTCTCTTGCCTCCTTCTTGGCCTATCAGTCTTGCTTAGCTCTTCAGTCATTGCTGAAGAAAAAGAAGAGAAACCAGAGGTTTCAAAAGCAAAAGAGTCAGAAGATCATTCGTTTCTTGTAGGTGCAGCACTCTATGTTCCAAATCGAGTACTTGACCTCCTCGATATCTTTAGACTTCGCGTTCGAGTTGGACCTGGTGTTGCAGCAGGCGTTCGCGCCACTGAGGTTGCATCTGCCTATGCTGGCACCTATGCATCGGTGTATGCAGGCCTGCCTGGCCCCCGTTTACGACAAACTCCTAAACTACCCGTAGGACTTGAGTCCCATAATGGAGTATCTGCAAGTGTCTTTGATGCTACTGCTGATGGCGGTATGGGCCCTGACTATTCCAGCACAGAATTTGGTGGTGGCGTTCAAGCAGGCATACTGGGGCTCGATTTCGGTATCGATCCTGTTGAAATTGCTGATTTTGTTGCTGGTATTTTTACGCTCGATATTCGAGAAGACGATCTTTAAACATAAAATAAATGTACTCTAATTTTTATGCATGCGTAATTCTCGCATGCATAAATTGGTATTTTTACTGATAGATTCTCGTGTAATTTTTGATCACGGCCTCTGTAATTCTTGGTACACTCTCATAAAGAACACGACATTGCATACGCAAATGTTGTTGATAGGAGATTGTTATGCCCTACAGATTCCGTCAAGTTCACAAGCTTACTTGGTCGCAGTTCGTATTTATTATATCGCTCCTGTTGCTGAGCGTTCCTACATCTATCATTGCACAAAATCGCTCACAAACTCCTAGTACCGTTCGTCCTACAGAGCAATTCGATCCATACCGTGGCTCTGTAATATCACTCAATCAATTAAGCTGCGGGAAAGTACAAGGTCGATGGCAACTTATACTTCGATACGGTCGCGGCTATGTTTTGTTTTCAACATGGAAAAAAAGACAAGACACTCTTCGCCGATCTTCTTCTCAACGTATACGAAATAGTGCCATAGCAGCACTTAGAAAATTTCCAGAAAGATCTATCAGTACAATTCTAAAAACATGCCGCGCTGGTATATCCACACCAGTACCAACTGCGACCCCGACGATCACGCAACCCCCTGCTCCAGATGTGTTAAACCTTGAACGCCTTGGTCGCACGATGACTGCTGATGACGTGCGCCACCTCTACCAGCGGGCAGCATTTGGCGCTGTGCCACCTGAAGCCTATGAGTTGGCACGAACACAGGGCGTTGAAGCTGTTGTCGATGC
>JBILLA010000066.1:0-11433 GCA_044376365.1 Bdellovibrionota bacterium
TATCCTCATTAACTTTAATCCATTTAAACTTTGGATCTCTATCGTTTTTTCTATCCATTTCATAATCCTCGACTGAATACGACCCCAGTTCGTCAGCAGGAACTTTGTGAATTAGAACAGGCAGCTGGAGAATTGCGTAAGGCAATTGAACGAATTCAGCGTCGCACGGTCAAGAAATCTATTGGAGCTATCACTTCAGAGCACTTTGATGATCTTGTGACAGCACTGAAGTTTGTAGAAGAATCACTGCAAGTGCTCACTGATGCACATCCCGGTGACTCTCCTGCTGTCTTGCAAGAGATTATTCAAGAGCGAGCAACTATGAGTGGATGGGAGAGCTGGACACAACTCCTCTTAGAGCAGATTGAGCACGCTAAAGCTGAGGAAAAACGATGGTGGCAGTCTCATCTTGCATTATCACTTAAAAAAGCTGGATAGTATCTGCCAAGGAGTAAAAAGCGCTGTGAAAGGAAAATCAAAACGAGTTGTCACGTCACCAGTTTCATTCGAGGGTGCCCCTTCGGATGATGCGTTGGCTGCAAAGTTGCCTGGGACACGAGGTCGACGTCGAGCGCATTTAGAGCAACGGTTGCAAACGCTCTATCAACGAGCAACTCTTGTTGAACAAGAACTCGTAAAACTTGATGAAAACCGTTTTTATCGAGTTTGTATTTTTGGCAGTGCACGCATCAAGCCTGGTGGCCCCAATTATCAGAAAGCATTTGATCTATCACGAATATTAGCTGGTGAGGGTATCGATATTCTGACAGGCGGAGGTCCGGGCCTGATGGAAGCTGCCAACCGCGGGGCTTTGCAGGGTCGAGCAGATAAAAAAACAAAGTCACGCTCGTATGGACTGTCTATTGAATTACCATGGGAGCCAGATGCCAATAGTCACCTTGACGTGAAGCGGCATCACCACCGATTCTCTTCGCGACTCGATGACTTTATGCGTCTGTCTCATGCTGTCGTATGCACGCCTGGTGGTATTGGGACGCTGCTTGAATTCTTTTTTGTATGGCAGCTTATGCAAGTGCATCACATTACTGCGCGTCCTATTATTCTGCTCGATGTTGAGTTTTGGTCTGGTATGATGCAGTGGGCAAAAGAATTTCCACTGACACGTGGCCTTATGTCAGAGAAAGATTTCAATTGTATTTCAATCGTCGATACGCCTGAAGAGGCATTTCAGATTATCAAGGAAGACCTTGAGCTTTTCCGATCGAAGCACCAACAAGCGTCGCAACGTTGATGCTCTTGGATGAGCTCGAGAAGGGAAGATTTATCCGCAAGTCAGCAGTGCTGTTGTTACTGACATCCCAAACATAATGAGCGCAGGAATTGTTTTGGATAGATCATCTTTCACTTTACCATGCATGATGACTGCTCCAAGCATCAGCAGTGCCATCCCTATTGCTGCGGGACGCACAACGCTTGGTTCAGCGATGCCATAGATCAGTAGGGTAGCAAAGGTAAGCTTGAGGGTTCCGATAACATACATAAACCAGGTTGGTAGCCCGTACGCTAAAAACTCTTCGCGAAGATTTTTTGCAGCGCCACCTCGATATGCGGTCTCAAGTCGTGGACGGACAAGCCAAACGTTATAGATACCAAACCCAATAGCGACTTGTAGGAGCATTCGAAGAGTATCTGAACACATATTGCTTTGCCTCGTGTAATAATTTGTATTGGGTTGCCCCTGTTTTTGTTGCCTTGAAAGCGGGTATCAAAAATTGATACACAACTTCCAGGTGACATTACACTAGCACAGCATTGTCTGATGCTGAAGTATAAATTCATCAGGAAGTAAGCGTGCTGTACGCAAAGAGAGTGTAACAGCTTTTCTGGATTATTTAGCGAGGCGCTGGGAGTCAGCTTAGTCTTCCTTAGACTCTTCGACAACTTTATCCATGTATTCAAGGAGGCGGTCGCGAATTTCAGGGTTTTTCAGGCCATAGTGAATATTGGCTTGGACGAATCCAAACTTATCACCTGCGTCGTAGCGGTCGCCTTTAAACTTGTAGCCTATGAAGCCTTCTTCTCTCATAAGCTGCGCCATTGCATCAGTGAGCTGAATCTCGCCACCTTTGCCAGCGGGAGTTTGCTCAAGAATTTCAAAGATCCGTGGTGTGAGGATATAGCGTCCAACGATCGCAAGATTAGATGGAGCTTCGGTAAACTTTGGTTTCTCAACCATGACATTGAGCTCAAGGATGTCGGGCGCAACTTCTTTACCGCCACAAATACCAAACTTTGGTACGTCAAGCTCAGATACTTCCATAAGCGCAACGACTGATTTTTTATATTTGTTATAGACATCGATCATCTGCTTGGTGCACGCAACTTCTGCGTCAACTAAATCATCACCAAGGAGGACAGCAAAGGGCTCATTGCCGATAATATCTTTTGCGCAGAGCACAGCATGACCAAGACCGCGAGGTGTTTGTTGGCGAGCTGAAACAATTTTCACCAAATCACATGCATGGTTTAGTTTACTCGCAAGCTCAAGTTTGCCTTCGTTTTGTAGTTTGGTTTGAAGCTCCATATTGAGATCGAAGTGATCCACGATTGCCGTTTTACCTTTGGCAGTAATAAGGACAAGCATGTCAATGCCAGCAGCATGAACCTCTTCAACGATGTACTGAATCGTTGGCGTGTCTACAATTGGAAGGAGCTCTTTGGGGACTGCTTTCGTAGCGGGAAGAAAACGTGTTCCAAGGCCTGCGGCGGGTATGATTGCTTTTCTGACAGTATTTTTTGACATAACGAGGAGGTAGTATAATTGAGTTTTTTGCTATTAGGAACGGATTACTTTGGGATTATAAGCTCAGGGAACCACGCTGTTTCATCGTGCATTTTGAGCTTTTCAAACTGACGGTTGGCGTCATTTTTATCTCTTTTTCTGAGCGTGACAGGCCCCTGATATGAAGCTCCACAGAGGTAGGCGGTGCTGCCGATTTTGTTTTTTTTCGCTTCCTCGATAACTCGGAAACGCAGCTCATCACAGGTTGTTGCACAGCTTGGTTGTACTTCTTTTTTTAGGATGAGGGCCGAGAAACTAACCGTGTGTTTGTTGTAGCCAAGCGCTTGGTCTATCTGGCGCAGGCACGTTGAACGTTCAAGAAAAAATTCACTGTGACACCACCCGTTTCCATGAGCCAAAAGTGCGCACGGGTGTTCGTGGAAGCACGGATAAGTAATAGAGCATTGGAGTTCATGTTTTTGTGCGAGCAGCTCTTCACGAAGGATGACAAGATCTGCTGATGCTTGCTGTGTACCAGGCTCCAAAAATACGATAAAGCCACCGCTATGGCATCGCTCAATGAGCTTTTGCACCGTAATAGTTCGCTCAGTTTGAGAAAGCTCATTGAGCGAATTCGCAGCAACGACGAGGTCAAATCTGTCGTCAGGATGCAGTGCTTCAAGCTGTGTTTTGATAGAGAGTGTCTGCAGAAGGGGGGTGACAAGGCGCCGCGCAACAGCCCGCATACCGTCACTGACTTCAATATGGGTCGCTGCGAGTGGTGTTTTAAAATGTATGCTCGCTGCAATCGTTGCTGTGCCACAGCCAGCTCCAAAATCGAGGATTGTTGCTGGTTTGAAGTCATGTGGCAGATGTGAGAACAGGTGCATGCACTTATAGCCATTAATAATACCGTAGTAGGCACCATATGCTTTGGCAGCAGCCTCTGATATTGGCGCTTCAAGATCGAATCGTTGTTGGTACTGTTTTGACAGGCGCTCAAGGTGAGGTACGAATGCCTGCAGATCGTGGTGCGCCATAGCAGTGTAAGCCTCATACGGTGTGGTGAGGAGTGGTGCTAATATCGATGCTTCAAGGGATTCACAAATCTCCATAACCTGTAATAATAGAAGGTTAGAGGCGGTAAAGGAATCGTCCTTTCATCGTTCTGTGTTTTGAATGACTGCAATGCAAGAAAAGATATCTACACGAGACCTTCTTATTCCTATCTGTGATACTTTACGCACAGAAAAGAAAAAAATTGGCTACACCTCAGGTGTATTTGATCTGCTGCATCCAGGTCATGTGCAGTATTTAGAAGATGCCAAGAAGCGTTGTGATATTCTTATTGTCGGGGTCAATAGCGATGCTTCGGTGCGAGCTAATAAGGGGTCAAGTCGTCCAATTGTTGCTGCAGATGCTCGTATGCGTGTGCTTTCGGGGCTTGCTAGTGTCGATTATGTTTTTCCGTTTACTGAGCGTAATAACAATACGAATGTTGAGCTCTTAAAGCCAGATGTGTACTTTAAAGCTGGTGATTATGCACTTGAGAAACTTTCTTCAAAGCCTATTGTTGAAAGCTATGGTGGAGTCGTTGAGCTTGTGCCTGTACTGCCAGGATTCTCTTCAACTGCAATCATTGAATCAATAGGAATGCTCTATGGTGCGCTTCATGCACAGCCAACACCAGTCACCTATGAGCCTCGTCCAGCTATCTTTGTAGATCGTGATGGTACGATTATCGAACTTGTCGATTATTTGCATGAACCAGAGAAGCTTAAGGTGATTCCAGGCGCGCTTGAAGCGCTGAAAATTGCACAAGATAAAGGGTATAGAATTATTATTGTGACGAATCAGCCAGGTATTGGGCTTGGATACTTTACGAAAGAAGATCTGTTCGCAACAAACCTTGCTCTTATGAAAGAAGCTTCAAAGGTTGGGCTCGCAATCGATAAAATTTATTACTCGCCCTTTAGCAAAGCAGATAATACTGCTTGTCGTAAGCCGCGCACTGGGATGATTGAACGTGCCCGTCAAGAAATGCAGATTATTGTTGAAAAAAGTTTTTGTATTGGAGATATGACCAGTGATGTGAAGCTTGCTGAAAATGCAGGATGCACTGGGGTGCTTGTGAAAACTGGTAAAGGTGGCAGCGATGAGATGTATGCTGTGGATCCTGCCCACATTTTAGAGAGCTTAGCTGAGCTGCCATCGCTGCTATAGTGTGGTGAGGTGAGAAGAGAGCGCTGATAACAGAAATCCGCCATCCGCTTAAAGAAACAGGGCCTCGCATTAACAGTTCATTGACTCTTTAGCAGCAACTTGCTATTACCAAAGCAGCAAGTTTGTGCTGGGTAGGGGATTCTCCTTGCCAAGCGCTTAGGGAATGCGGTGAAACTCCGCAACGGTCCCGCCGCTGTAAGCTCTTCAATCCTCATAGAGCCACTGTGCTGTTCGCAGCATGGGAAGGTCGAGGGGGTATCCTTTTCGGATACTGAGCAAGTCAGAAGACCTGCTTGCTGAACGCCGCTCGTAATGATGAGTGTCGTTTTTTAACACTACTCTCGTGGATTGGAGTACCCATATGACTCAAAAACTTATTCCGCTCGGGATAGGCATTGCCCTATCTTGTGCGTACCCAACATTCCTTGCTGCACAACAACAAGATGCAGCGACTGCTAAAAACCCATCTGAAATCGTCATTACTGCTGATCGTGTGCCGTATCCTAAGACGCAAGTTGCATCTTCAGTAACGGTGATTACTGCAGAACAGATTAAAGCATCACAGCAACAGACTGTTGGAGAAATCCTCCGAGGTGTCCCAGGCGTCGATGTTGTGCAAAGTGGTGGACCCGGTGGCAATGTCTCTGTATTTATTCGCGGTGCAAACTCAGAGCATACACTCGTGATTGTCGATGGTATTGAATCAAATGATCCTATTTCACCAACACGTGCATTCGATTTTGCAAACTTTAGCCTTGATAACATTGACCGAATTGAAGTGATACGAGGACCAGCCAGCGTGCTCTATGGTTCTGATGCAATTGGCGGAGTTATTTTAATAACTACAAAAAAGGGAAGTGGTCCACTGCAGACGACGGTGTCTGCTGAGGGCGGATCGTTTGGTTCTTCCACGGAGCGTGCTTCTGTCAGTGGTGGTGCTGAAGAGACAAGCTACTCGCTTGCTGCATCGCAGCGTAATAGAGATGGATTTTCATCGGCAGATAGGCGTGATGGTAATACTGAAGATGATGGGTATGCAGCAACAAACGTTGCAACACAGCTTTCGCACCAACTTTCACAAACTGTAGAGGGTTCGCTCGTATTTCGTTACGGGCATAGCCGTTCAGAGCTTGATAATTATGGAGGCGTTGGTGGTGATGATCCAAATCGAATTCTCTATGACAGTCAAATATTGACACGTGGACAGCTTGCAACAAATTTTTTTGGTGGTGTGTTAAAGCAAAAGCTTGGCATGTCATTTACGAATCAGTGGTACGATGACGATAACGGTGTCGATCTGCTGCACCCTGTTGATTCAACAAAGAGTAATTTTGTTGGGAAGAATAAAAAAATTGATCTGCAAAATATTATCGCTGCTACTGATGCCCTTGATATTACCCTAGGTTATGAAAATGAAACCGAGCAGGGAAGCGCATCATATGAATCACAAAGTGCATTTGGACCTTATATTGATATTCTTGATGATACTTCTGTGACGAATAATGGCTACTATGCGCAGGGACGTTATAAGTTTGATGAAGCTGTGATTGCAACTGCGAGTAGCCGTATCGACGATCACAGTGTTTTTGGTACGCAGTCAACTTGGCGTGTTGGGCCAACTTTTTTGATAGGGGATACCAAGCTTGCAGGGACCATGGGTACTGGATATAAAGCGCCAAGTATCTTTCAGCTTTATTCATCCTACGGAAATCGTAATTTGAAACCTGAGGAAAGTATGGGTTGGGATGTGACCGTTGAACAGTCACTGTTCAAAAAAAATACGACCATTGGTGCGACTTACTTTCATAACGATTTCGATGATCTGATTACATTTAACCCAGCCACGTTTCAGTCTGAAAATATTGCCAAAGCGCGAAGTTCTGGTGTTGAAGTTTTCTCAACAAGCCGCGTCGTACGAGACCTCTATCTCGATCTAAGCTATACAATGACTAATACTGAAGATCTTGCGACAGGAGAACGACTACTGCGGCGTGCGCGAAATAAAGCAAAAGCGGCAGTTCGCTATCAGGCATCCGAGCGAACCGAATTGGGACTTGAAATGCTGATGAATGGTAAGCGTCTTGATAATGATTTTTCAACATA
Source organism: Bdellovibrionota bacterium (assembly GCA_044376365.1). Lineage (GTDB taxonomy): Bacteria > Bdellovibrionota_C > UBA2361 > UBA2361 > JBIKWN01 > JBIKWN01. The sequence continues at coordinate 7,070 of JBILLA010000066.1, forward strand.
TCCAGCGACTCCTGTTGATCTTGGCGGCTATGTCCTTGTGAATCTTACTGGTCGTTACCGAATTACAGATGCACTGGAACTGTTTGGGCGAGCTGAAAACCTGCTTGATCAGAAGTATCAAGAAGTAAAAGGCTTTGGAACACAGGGGGCTGCTGTCTTTGGTGGTTTGTCCTTCGACTTATAATATGTTTCGTCTAAGAGCTTCGCATGACACAGATACAATGTGCGGTATGTGGCAAGCGCTCTTTGTTGTGCTCGTCAGTCTTGTATCACCTCGTATGCTCTATGCGTCGCCTCCTTGCTCCCGTATTGTAAGTTTAGCACCAAGCATTACGGAAACACTCTACAAGTTACAGCTTGGAGAATCTGTTGTCGGTGTTACTTCATATGACCAGTATCCTACGTCGGTCACAACAAAACCAAAAATTGGTGGGTTCCTTGATCCCAGCCTTGAAGGGATCGCAGGGCTTTATCCTTCGATCGTTATTGGACTTGTTGAACAGCGTGATGTGCTCAAGCGTCTTGAGCAGCTTGGTATCAAGACGTATACAGTGGATCACCGCTACCTCACTACTATTTTACAGAGCTTTACTGATATCGCATCAGTGTGTGAAGTAGGCGACGAAGGGAACGCACTACGTCGTGAAATTGAGCTTATGCTTGAGCATGCACGTCATAAGGCTGAATCGTTTGAGCAAAAAAAAGTACTATTTGTTGTTTCAAGAGATTACTATGCCCCTGATCTACGAGAGGTATATGTATCGGGCAAAGATGGTATCTATGATTCACTGTTGCCCTATGCTGGCGGTAAGAATGTTGTCACACAAACGTATGGATCAGTTCGTGCGGTCTCTTTAGAGGGGCTTTATGCACTTGATCCTGATGTTATTATTGAAGTGCTTCCACCAGGTACGCGTGCTGTTGTTAGTGATTCTGCATTACGGGCTCCTTGGGAGCATACTGGTTTGCTTCGAGCTGTGCGGGAAGGTAATCTGCATCTTCTTGATGATGACTGGGCGACGATTCCAGGCCCTCGATTAACGATCTTGTTGCAAAAGCTATTACTCCTATTGCATACGGAGCAGACACAATGAGTGCACTTCTTAATGTGAAACATATTTCGTTACAGCTTCAAAAGCGTCAGGTGCTTGACCAGATCTCTTTTGCAGTTGAGCGCCAAGAACTCGTATCACTTGTTGGAGTAAATGGTGCAGGGAAAAGTACTTTGCTTCGTTGTATAGCAGGATTGCTGCCAGCAACTAGTGGTACTGTGCATCTTGAGGATGCTTCAATCGCAGCGTTGTCTCGGCAACGTATCGCCACGAAAGTTGCTTTCCTTCCTCAGAAATTACAGGTGCACTATCCAATTCGAGTCTATGATTTCATGATGCTCAGCCGTTATCCTTTCGGTGCATCATGGTGGGGCAATCGACAAGAAGATAAAGCGGCAGTATCTCGTGCTGTTGCTCTGCTTGAGCTTGGAGCGTTACAAGATCGGTGGATCGATGAACTCAGTGGTGGCGAACAGCAGCGAGTTTGCATTGCAAGTGCTTTAGTACAGGGAGCCTCATTGCTATTGCTGGATGAGCCAACAGCATCCCTTGATCCAGTGCAGCAGCGTCAGTTCTATGACTTAGTAAGCTCGCTCAAAAAGCAAACAGATGTTGCTTTTGTGATTGCATCACATCAGATTGATATGAGTGTGCACTATTCAGACCGTATCCTTGCACTTGCAGGTGGTAGGCTTATTTTTGACGGCGCACCTGATCTTTTTCATACAACACGTTGCCTTGAAGCAACCTATGGTCAGGGCATAGCAAGGTGAAGCGTTTTGTTCCATTGCTACTGATGCTGCTCCTAACAGCGTTGTTAGTTTTGATCGCTCCTTTTTTTGGAGTCATACACATATCGTTGGACAACTTAGTGCAGGCAGATCGTGCACATATTTTTTGGTCAGTGCGCGTGCCACGCGTGCTGCTTGCGTTTTTTGTTGGTGCTGTGCTTGCAAGCTGTGGCTATATTTATCAAGCTATTTTTAGAAATCCGCTTGCTTCACCATATACACTTGGTGTTTCGTCAGGGGCCGCTGTAGGTGCAACGATTGCTATGATGCTACCTGCTATTCATTATTTTGGTGGCTATGGTACAAGTTTGGGTGGTGTTCTTGGTGCGCTCGTTACGATAGGGGTCATTATGGCCCTTGGATTTATGATGCGTGGTGATGTTTCTATGCGCTTACTGCTTGCTGGTGTTGTCTTAAGTTTTTTTCTCTCGAGTATCGTTTTATTTCTGCAATATATAGCTGATGCATCGCAGATTATGCGAATGACGCGTTGGTTGATGGGCAGCATGGAAGTTGTTGGCTATGAGACTGTCATCGTGATAGCAGTCATCTCGTTGCTGATGCTTGTTGTTGGGATGAAGCGAGCAGACGAATTGACCCTTATGAGCATTGACACAGAGTATGCAAAGACCAAAGGTGTTGCAGTGGAGCAGATCATGTACGAGCAGTTCTTTATGACATCACTTGCGATAGGGCTGGTCGTTTCCTGCTGTGGCCCGATCGGTTTTATTGGTATTGCAGTCCCTTATATCGCGCGGGGCTTGCTAGGATACCATCTGCGTTATCAGCTTTTTATAAGCTATCTTGCAGGCGGTTGCCTGCTTTTGCTGTGTGATACGTTTGCGCGCGTCGTGATAGCACCTGCAGAAATTCCTGTTGGTGTCATCACGGCGCTGCTTGCATCACCTTGGGTGCTCCTTATCATCGTGCGACGAGGAAGGTTCGGCACGCCTTAGCGTTTGTTCGGTTTTTTCTTTGAGAAATGCGACGGCTTGCCAGGTTTTCCTGCACGTGGTTTTTGAGGACCCGTGCGGTCGCCTTGCTTAAATGGTCTACCACCAGGCTTCTGGCTGCTACGAGCTTGCGATCGGCCTTCAGTATGCTTTTTGAATGGCTTCTCATTTGATCGTTCGCCACCACCTTGCGCTGGTCGTGTCTCGGAAGGGCGGCCACCACGGTATGAATCGCGACGTGCACCTTCCTGCTGTCCGCCATCTCTTGTTGGACGAGCAAATTGTTGAAATTCACGTCGAGGGGAATCTTCACGTCGCGGGCTGTCTTCTCTTCGTGGTCGATCACCGAATGGTTTTCGATCTTCACCACGCGATCCACCGCCAAAGCGTCCACGGTTGCCACCAAAGTTGCCACCGCGACGTTGCTGATTGCGATCACCCTGTCGTCGTCCACCACCTTGTTTGTGCTGTGGACGCTCTTGAAATGCTTTTGCTTCAAAGCCAGGAATCTCGATGACTTCAATTGCATGTCCAAGATCTTTTTCAATGAATCGAAGCTTATGTCGCTCACTACGACTTACAAAGGTAATTGCTGTACCTGTTAGTCCTGCACGACCAGTTCGTCCAATACGGTGGGTGTAATCCTCAGCAGTACGAGGGATGTCATAGTTAATAACGTGTGATAGTCCTGGAATATCAATACCACGTGCTGCAACATCAGTTGCTACAAGCACTTGAATACGATTGGAACGAAGTTTTCGGATAATCGCTTCGCGGCTTCGCTGACGAAGGTCTCCGTGAATTGCAGTAGCGCTCATGCCGTCTTTTTCAAGATCCTCTGAGATTACTTCTGTGTGAGCTTTCGTCGCAGAGAAGACAATGCCCTGTGTTAAGTTATCGCGGTTTAGAATTTCTTTTAAAAGTTTTCGCTTATGAGTTTCATCATCAGCAAAGATAACATGTTGCTTTACGTTATCGTTGGTTTGTACTGATTGTGCAATTTCAATTGTTTTTGGATCTTTCGTGATCTGTTTAGCAAGTTTTGATACACGCTTTAATGTTGCACTAAACAGTACGGTCTGGCGATCAGAGGGAAGGTATGAAGCAACTTGCTCAACATCTTCGAGGAAGCCCATATCAAGCATACGATCTGCTTCATCCAGAACAAACATCTCAACTCGTGAATAATCAACTTTGTCTTCGCGAGTATGATCAAGAAGGCGCCCAGGAGTTGCAACGAGAATATCAACATAATGTTTCAGATCTCGTCGTTGTGGCTCATAGGGCATACCACCAAGAATAGAAACAGTTCTAATTTTTGGTAAGTATTTACCATAACGCTTTGCAGCCGTTGTGATCTGTGTTGCAAGCTCACGTGTTGGTGTGAGTACAAGGATACGAGGCCCCTTTCCAGGTTTTGTTGAAGCGTGCGTCAGCTTTTCAAGTGCAGGAAGCATGAAGGCAGCAGTTTTTCCAGTGCCTGTATCTGCAGATGCAAACACGTCTTTGCCAGCAAGCAGCTCTGGGACTGATTCCATTTGAATCGGTGTTGGCGTGTTATAGCCCGA
>JBILLA010000232.1:0-3455 GCA_044376365.1 Bdellovibrionota bacterium
GCATCATCAATCACGGACGAGCACAACGTCACTACCGTTTGTACATCAATACAAACAAGTCCCGATTCAGTGGCAACAATATGCTGCATAATCTGCTGATCGTAATTTTGTATACGCTTAAAAAACTGTTCAGCGAACTGTTCATGTGCACGCATGCAGCGACCATAGAGCTCTACTTCAGCTGCGACACTTTGCACTTGCTGCGGAGCTGCAAGAACAACTTCAGCTATTTGACGCAGCAGTCGTGTTGCTGGATGCATATCCTGAGGCAATCGTACGGGTCCAAAACTGCTGTATCGCTTTGCATAGACAAGTGCTTGACGTAAGGCTTGTCGCTCATCATATGAAAAATCTTCTTTGTATGAAGGGATGGAATGAATAACACTGCGAGCATTTAAGTTGATAAAGCTTGAGCGTCGCACCCACGTATTTCCTTCTCTGAGGTAGCCCATTGCTTTACCAGCTTGTATCGAGAGCAGCAGCGCTGCATACAAACAGGGGTGAATGAATCCAGCCGCATCTTCAAAGCAACTACTCACTGTTGCGAAACGTGCATGTTGAAAATGATCTTCAAGAAGCTGATACGTACCATCAATCAGATTAATTTCACTCGCAGGAAATGTTTCATCACCCGCCGGAGCAAAAAAGGGAAGCTCTGCATACGCAAGAAGATGAGCAATAAGCTCAAGATTGGTATCATTGAGGGCATTGTGCCGTGATAAAAACTGCGCAAGCTTTGAAGCTTTTGCAGTTTCAGCAGTGACTCGCTTGAGCGTTGCAAGATTCGTCACAAGTTGTGCGGGGGCTCCTGTTTGTGTCACATCATCAAGACTTGCGCGAATACCTGAATAAAATAACTTACCATTACCAGTCTCTCCAAGCAGATCGTCTCCAAGGTAGGGACGAAACGCGCGGGCAGAAGAGACAATACCCCAAAGAATGCAAAGCAGAAGGAATCGAGAAGAAGCAATCAGAAAAAAAACAATTCGAATAAGGCCATCAACAATGTAACAGTATGGCGCAAAAAAAAGAGAGTCAGTATCGAGCAGCAATAAACGAGACTGTAACGAACCACTTATAGATTCAAAAACAGAGAGCTCATACTGATACCCATGACCGATAAGCCAATCACTAGATTGCTCAGCTGAGAGGGCGACCTGTTCTCTGAGCGAAATCCCTGCTGCACCTCGATCAGCACGGCGAGAGGAAGCATCTTTGTCGGGCAAGTAACTCACAAAGGTGACAAAGAGCGCACTGATGACTACATACTGAATGATACGAGCACGATTAATCGGTCGGAGGCGACGTACCTCCTCTACCTGTTTTTTCTTGATCGCATCTATACTCATCGAATAAAAAACGTCGTTTCGAATAATGTCTGAAAAGTCTCAGAGACATTTCAGATGCACAATTTTAAGTGTAATTTCAGATATTTATCTTTGCAATCAGGGTTTTTTTTAAGAATTCTCACTATTTCCTGAACTAAAATTGTTCCAAGTACCTATTCTAGTTAGGAAATAAGTCTTTACCGATTGCAAAAATCGTTCGAAAGAATCAGTGCATAAGGGAAAAAATTAATGAGAACAGCATTTTATCTTTTTATATCGCTCCTCCTCGCTTCGCCTATGGCATTTGCTGACGAGGCCCCAGTCCAACCTGCTGTGGAAGAGGTTCCTGTCCACTCAAAGGGCTCCCATAGCTCAGAAAAGTCCTCCCAAGTCAAAGCAACACTGCCTGCATCAAGCGCCTCACGCGTACAAGCACCGAGCAGTTCAGCAACCGACATCATTTCTGCTAAGGGAGAAAAGCTCGCAATCGCAACCGGACACTACGCCCGAGCAAGAGCACTGCTCATCGCTTCGCTTCGCGAATTTGATAAAGGTCTTGAACTGGTTGATCCCAATGCTCTTGTTGATACCGCCATGTGGAGAGGTAACGTCATGGATAGGGCTGATGATTTAGCTCACATTCTTGACCCTCAGCCCCGCAAAAGCCGCGGTGGCGTTCGCTTTGACGACGCAACTGCCAAAACTGGCGATGCAGGAGCACGGCAACAGAAAAAGTGAATCAATGTAGTACGATAGACCGATAATAAATACGGAGCTATGGATAACGGCGAAGAACTAGCAATGTTAAATGAACCCTGGTTATTCTTGGGCGTAAAGCTCAATGAGTGGATCACGGGGTTTATGGTAATGATCCTCATCATGGGGATCACAGGTGCAAAGTCTCCTGGCATCATGCCTCTCGTCTTGATCGCTGGTCTCGGTACTGCAGTATCAACTGCGGGACTACGACGAAAATTCCCCGATGAAGAGCGCGGCGTTAGAAATTTCTTCATGGTCTATCTTGGCTTTGCTCCTCCTGGCATTCCTGTTCCTGCTTCACTTCAACCATACTGGAGTGGCGGACGCGTTCAGCAACTTAAGCCCACAACAAGATATCAAGAACTGGAACTCGATGAAATTTTTCTCATGGATGAGGATAAACAATGAGCAATAAAAAAATTCAATCCCTCCTTGAACAAGGCAACGTATCACCTGTGAAAAATGAGAGTGATACGATTAAACTTTGGGAATCATATCGTCAGCAAGCACTCCTCTGGCGTGCAATTGCTCTGCTCCAAATTCCTGCAACATCACTTGCAATTATCCTTGCTCTCGTATTGTGGTCGACCCGATCTATCATTCTTAAGGTGCCAGCAAAGCCTCTCCCTGGTACGTATGCAGTGCAAGACATTCCTGACACTGAATTCATTAATTTCACCCAAGACTTTGTTAATCTTGTGGCTAGCTATCAGCAAAACGTCGCTCGTCGTCAGTATGAGCGTGCTGTCATGATGGTGACCGAACCATACCTCACCCAATTTAAAGAGCAGATGCTCTCGTTTGAACTCCGTGCTATCGAAACAACATCGCGTACACAATTTTTCTTTGCAGATCCATCGAAGACAAAAGTGAGCCGCGAAGGCAGAAATGTCCTTGTTTCATTCACCGGTGATCGTTTGAAAATTGTTGCAGGACAAGAGCTACCTCTTGTCAAAACAAAATATACCGTGCAGCTCTCAATGATTCCACGAAATCCTATTAATCCATATGGCATCGCTGTTTCAGGATTTACCGCAGAGGAACCAAAATAAATTTAAGGACTAACTATGAAAAGAACCATCATCCTACTCAGTACCCTTCTCGCAGTGACCTCCTCGGCATTTGCACGTGACCTCGACTACAACAACCAAGAAGTTGTTGTCCGTGTCAATCCAGGTGAACCAACGCAAATTAAATTCCCCGGACAAATCTCTGGCGGCTTTAAGCGCAAAAACGCTTCACTCTCGCTCGACAAAAAGAACGAAGACCTGATCGTGTTTGCGCAAGAAGCTATACCCGATCAAGGAGAAGCAATCATTGTGCGCCTTGAAGATGGTCGATCCTTCTCGCTTCGTGTCCAGCGCGCTT
>JBILLA010000067.1:0-11412 GCA_044376365.1 Bdellovibrionota bacterium
GCTGACGCTCAATAGTTGATAAAGCATCATCAAGCATGTGCGTTTGTTTAATTCGAGAAAGCACAAGCTGGCTCGCTTCATCACCACGCTTCTTTAAAAGACCGTACTGATACTTACCGATATCAACTGCACCTTGGACGGCATCTTCAATTTGCACACTAAAGAATGCTTTTAGAGCATTGCTCAGCAGTCCGCCTGCAAAAATAAAAAGGATAAAGCTTGTTAACAGTGCCAAACCTCCAAAGGCAACAACTAACTTTGTTCTGAGCTGAGAACCAAGGATATTATGCTTTCGGTCAAAGATAAGTTTGACGACATTTCGACCAATTAAAAACGCCAAGACAGATAAAAAAACGACGCTCATGTAATACAGAAAGAACACCAATAGGTTGTTCTTAATCGGAGAGCTTTCTTCAGGCGAAAAGAATCGATAGACAATATTGAAGGTCAACAGGCATAGCAGGGCAAGAATTCCTGAACGAGTCAGTGTTGTTCGTGCGCGCCACCAACGCCGTATCGCAACCAGCTTACTGTCCAATGAAGAACTCCTGCCATCCAGTATCAGCAGTTCCCGTGGGAATGATACCAAGGGTTATAATTGAGGATAATCTATCAAGCAGCGCACTACTCTGACCCTTGCAAGTAAACTTGAGTCTCACATTGACGAATTGTTTACGCTGCTCGTTCGAACGAACTTGCGCTGGAATGGATGAAACAGTGGAAAGATCCATCAGTGCTTCTGTTTTTGTTGCATACGCATGCTTTTCACTTGGTCGACTATCACCAAGAATGTCAGATGCGACCGTATAGGTTTCAGAGATAGGATCAAGTCTCATCGAACGTGTAGCAATAACCGAATCAGAGCACCTATCAAACCAACCCTTCCGCCGCGTACACACTTGAACTTCAAATCGATATGAAACATCTGCACCACTCTGCGCACACTCCTCCATATCATCATCGTGACGTGTCACAAGCACATCAACAGCATCGCGCTGCGAAGAAGACCAAGCAACATGCAAGCTTTGTTCAGCCTGCGCACCTGCTGTAAGACTACACAGTAAAAGCGTGAATAGTACAATCAGCGCGATACTGCTCCAGAGGCTTTTTGTCATGCACAGGTGTATCTTCATATGAGTTTCTGTTGACGATTACCTGAGGTTGGTTCGATGCCAAGGTGATTATAGGCAGCATCAGTTACTTCACGACCACGACGAGTGCGTTGCATAAACCCTTCCTGCAAGAGGTATGGCTCATACACTTCTTCAATTGTTTGGCTCTCTTCTCCGATAGAAGCAGCAATCGTTTCGATACCGACAGGACCACCACGAAACTTATCAATAATAGTTCTTAGGATTTGCCTATCAAGATCATCAAGGCCGCGTTCATCAAGATTGAGTAGTGCCATCGATGTTTGGGCTGACTCAAGATCAATCACACCACCAGTTTTTTCCTGTGCAAAATCACGAACTCGCTTTAACACTCGATTCGCAAGACGTGGCGTGCCTCGCGTACGCTTGCCGATCTCAAGGGCTGCGTCATCATGAATCGATACACCAAGAATTTTTGCTGAACGAAGCACTATTTGCTTGAGCTGTTCTGGGGAATAGTAATTCAGACGAAAATCCATCCCAAAACGATCGCGCAGTGGAGAAGTCAGCAAGCTTGTTCGTGTCGTTGCGCCGACCAGGGTAAAGGGCTTCAGGTTTACTTTTACCGAACGAGCGGATGGTCCTTGACCAATCAGTATATCAATCGCGTAATCCTCAAGTGCTGGATAGAGAACCTCTTCAACAACACGGGGTAAGCGATGAATCTCATCAATAAAAAGAATATCTCGGTGCTCGAGCGAAGTGAGGATTGCCGCTAGGTCTCCTGGACGTTCAATAACCGGACCAGAGGTCGTTTTAATCTGCACACCCATCTCTTCGGCAAGAATACGAGCAAGAGAGGTCTTTCCAAGACCCGGAGGGCCATGAAGAAGGACATGATCAAGAGCTTCATTACGAGCCTTAGCAGCACGACAGGCAAGAGAAAGGTTAGACTTAATATCGTCCTGCCCAATATATTCATGGAATGCACTTGGGCGAAGGCTCTGCGGTGAGGACTCTTCAGTATCATCCTCAACTCGGCGGATAACGCTTGAACCCCACATCTGTAGGCGATTATGTTCTGAACCAGAATTCATATTGAGGCGCTATAGCTGCTTTAAAGACTCACGTACAATATCACCAGAATCGCGATACTGCACCCCTCCATTCTGCAACGTTGCAATGACCCCATCAACATCCCGCCGAGAGAACCCGAGGGCCAAAAGCGCCAGATGGGCGTCATCAAAGGGGTTCGGCCCCTCCTGGCTATCGGCACGACCCCCTGAGGTAAGAGCGGTTGAAGGCGCGTCGCCCAGCTGTTCAAGGACAAAGCCAGCGACCTTATCTTTCAGCTCAACAATAATACGTTCCGCAGTTTTTTGGCCGATTCCCTTGACCGCTTTTAACGTTGAAAGATTTCCGTGGGCGATAAGCTTTAAGAGCTCGCGGGCCTCGACACGGCTGATAACATCCATGGCACTCTTAGGGCCTATGCCCTTGACCATTGTTAAGAGCAGAAAGGTTTGCTTTTCGAGTTTTGAAGAGAATCCATAGAGCCGAATAGCGTCCTCTTTGACCTCGGTATAGATAGTAATCTGCGCTTGTTTGCCAACATCTAACGCGGCAACAAGGACCATGGTGCAGGTCACCTGGTAACCAACACCCTGAACATCAATAATAATTTGACGCCCCTCTATCTCTAGAATTTCACCGCGCAGTGTTGCAATCATAGAAGCAAGTCTATCGGAGTTTTCCCACAGAAAAAAGCAGGGTTTGTAACCTGGCTCTCTAAATGGCGAAGGCTTCACAGGTACGCTATACTCTAGAGCTACTTTGAAAAAACCGACACGACGCCGATCTATTAAAATACCCCCTCCACGCGCATCAAAAAAGGCGCCACCGAAACCTATTCGAAGCACCGTGTACGTGCTCTTTATCATGACAGCCGTCATCGTTACAGCAATTACTGGCACGGGGCTTCTATATTTGTATCGTCAAACGGATAAACTTATTGTCGATAACCTAACCTCTCTTGGCGCATCTAAGATCTCTGCGATATACACAGAGCCGTTTATGGTCTTTCAGGGACAAAAATCAACGGAAGATGCACTTAAAAAACAGCTCGCCAAAAGACAATACGGCATAAGTATCAATGACCCATCAGAGATCGGAGAGTATCGATTTGATGGATCAGTGCTAAAAATTTATACCCGTGCATTTACGCAACCAAATGGTCAAACCAGAGACCCTGCGCTTGTTTGGTATAATTTTGAGACTGGTGCAATTAGCAATAAGCTCGATCTAATGAAGCACGAACTAGTGCTTGAGCCGATTCCGATTGCAAGTCTTGGAAGTGATGATATTCGTGCAAGTCGCTACAAAAAACTTTCTGAACTACCCCCCTATCTTCCACAAGCATTCCTTGCTATCGAAGATCAGCGCTTCTATTCCCACATGGGTGTTGATCCAATTGGTATCTTTCGCGCCATGGTTCGAAACATTATAGCTGGTCGTTTTGTGCAAGGAGGCAGCACCATTACGCAGCAGCTTGCCAAGAACCTCTTTTTTACAGCACAAAAAAGTCTGACCCGTAAGATAAAAGAAGCATTCGCTGCACTCTCTCTTGAGCGACATTTAAGTAAAGAAAAGATTCTTGAGCTCTATTTAAATGAAGTTTATTTTGGAAGAGATGGATCTGTCTCGGTTCATGGTGTTAGTGAAGCTGCATCATCATTCCTCAATAAAAAAGTTGAAGACCTCACGATTTCAGAAGCTGCGCTCTTGGCAGGAATGGTGAAAGCACCGTCTACGTATGCACTGCGAAAAAACCTCACCAAAGCCCTTGAGCGTCGTGATCTTGTCCTGCAAGAGATGCAAGATGCATCGTATATTACAAACGAGCAGGCCTCCCAAGCCCGTACTCAAAAAATTATCGTTTCAAATATCAATCAACATCGACCTGTTGCTCCTCACTTCATGGCACAGCTTGAGTCTGAACTTTCAAAGGCGATCGATATGGAGGCTGCTGTTGCCTCTGGTATCTCAGTGTTTACTGGTATGGACCGAGAATTTCAGCAATGCGCCGAAACAGCGTTAAGTGATGGCGTTGCTGCACTTGAAAAAAGTCACCCCTCTCTCAAACGAAAAGATGTACCTCTTGAAGCAAGCTTAGTCTCGATTGAACCCTTCAGTGGTCTTATCAAAGCATGGGTTGGTGGTAGAGATTTTTCAAAAAACCAATTCAATCATGTCAGCCAAGCCGCTCGTCAAGTGGGTTCAACGATCAAACCTTTTGTCTATTTAACAGCGCTCTCACCAGAGCTCAACAGCTATAAAGTAGCGACTCCGATTAGCATCCTTGGCGATGAGCCTATCTCAATCCCTGTTGCTGCAGGTATGTGGCAGCCACAAAACTACGATAAAAAATTTCGTGGTGATGTCACCCTTCGCTATGCCCTTGAAAACTCGCTCAACGTTCCAGCTGTCTATCTTTCACAGCGAGTTGGTATTGCTCGTATTGCTGATACACTCAAACGGTTCTTTGTTGCCGATGAGGTGCCACTGCTTCCCTCGCTTGCCCTTGGTGCACTTGATACAACGCTTCTTCGTATGACAGCAGCGTACAGTGCGCTGGCCAATGGTGGGCGCTACGTACACCCTCGACTCTTTTCAAGTGTCATCAGTCGTGATGGACAGCTGTCGATGTCTGTTCCTATCGAAGAAGAAACTGTTGCAGATGAAGGAGCAGTCTATATCTTAACCAACATTCTGCAGGGCGTTGTTGAGCGAGGAACGGCTCGCGGTATTCGAACGGGTGGATTTTCTGGCACTGCAGCTGGCAAAACAGGAACAACCAATGATGCTCGTGATGCTTGGTTCATTGGCTTTACACCGAATCTCGCAACTGGCGTATGGGTTGGCTACGATGATAATAAAAAAATTGGCCTCACTGGTGGTGTTGCAGCAGTTCCTATCTGGACTTCCTACATGAAGTGCATTCAGCCCTACCTTGACGACAACTCATTCCTGGCACCTCCTTCAATTACCACTCGAACTATCGATACGGGTACCTATCGCGTTATCGACCCTTCTTGCCCACCAACAGGTGCACAGAAACCAGAAGTATTCCTCAAGGGTACTGAACCTGATACAACCTGTAGTGGCGCTGAGCAGCTTGAGCTTCCACCTCCTGTTGATGACGATAGTTACAGTGGCTTTGATAATGGCGAGACACCATCAGAAGAACGCTCGCCATCGCGCCGCTCGGGTAGCATTGCCGAGGAGTACGAAATGCAGCAACGAGATCGCTCAACCGATCGTGGTTTTTGGGATTCGCTATTTTAATACCTATGAAAACAAAACTTGGAACCAGTACACCCGCTCCTGAACAGTACAGCCCTTCGGTGCTCGATTTTATTCCCCGTGCGCTCAGTCGAACGTTCGAACTTGATACCCCATGGGCTGGATCAGATGTTTGGCACGCATTTGAATTCTCATGGCTTGATGCTCGCGGCTCACCTGAGACTGGTGTCATAAGAATTGATATCCCTGTTGCTTCAAAACATATCGTTGAATCAAAGTCGCTTAAACTCTATTTGAACTCATTTGCTTTTGAACGCCTTGAGTCCTCTACTGTTGCCGTAGAAACAATCCAAAAGGATCTTTCCGCAGGATTAGGCGTTATGCCTGTTGTCACTTTGTTATCTCTTGAAGCGTCAACACTCATGCCGCAACTTCGACCGAAAGGATACTGTGTTGATGGTCACACACTGCGCGATCCTATTTTTGATGCTATTAATCCATCGCTGTTGCAATGTGGGTCTTCGGAGCGTGACGAAATTCTTTTTAGTAATAACCTGCGAAGCCTCTGCCCTGTTACAGCGCAACCTGATTGGGCTACCGTATTTGTGATGTATCGTGGCAATGAAATCTTGCCAGAGTCCCTCCATGCGTTCGTCGCATCATTCCGCAAACATCAAGGGTTCCATGAAGCCTGCTGTGAAAGAATTTTTTACGATATTCATACGCAGTGTCGACCAACAGAACTTTCAGTGATGTGCTGCTTTACCAGACGGGGTGGCATTGATATTACTCCCATACGTGGCTACCAACAGGGACATCTGTTGCAATGGATGCGTACCGTGAGGCAGTGATCTACTGCACACGACGCTCTTTATAGCTCGGCACTCCAAGTGCTTCGCGGTACTTAGCAACAGTTCGTCGAGCAATTGCAACACTTTTCTGAGAAAGCGACTGCGCAATTTTTTTATCACTGAGGGGCTCTTCAGGGTTTTCAGCAGAGATAATTTTTTTAATCAGCTCTTTGATGGCAACTGAGGATACTTCCCCAAGACTTTCTTTTACTCTGTGTGTAAAGAAGCTTTTTAAGTCAAAAACGCCGCGCGGCGTTTCGATGTATTTATTTGCAATTGCACGACTAACAGTCGATTCATGAATCCCAACTTCCTGTGCTATCTCACGAAGGACTAATGGTCGTAATTTTTCAACGCCGTGCTCTAACAGTTCACGCTGATACCGTGTAATAGCTTTGACAACCTTCAAAAGCGTTGCATTGCGCTGATATAAACAACGCATAATCCATGATGCAGAACGTGCACGCTCAATCACATAGCGCTTGCTCTTACGATCGAGCATTGTTTTATTGTTCAAAAGATCTTGATATCCCGGACTCATACGAAGCCTTGGAATATATTTTTCATTGAGAGTCACAATATACTCGCCATCAAGATGTGTGACATAAATATCAGGCACAATATACGGTGCTATTTCATGGGTATACGAACGACCTGGATAAGGTTCGAGCTTGCTCATAAATGAAATAGCTTCTTTGACAGCTTGCACCGAGACCGATTCGCGTTTTGCAATCTCTTTAAGCTGAGCGTTTTTTAACAGATCAGCATGATACTTCATGATTCTGCCTTCAAGCTGATCTGCTCGTCCAAGTCGATCAAGCTGTATAAGCAACGATTCAGCAATTGTTCGGGCACCGATACCTGAAGGCTCAAGTGACTGGACTATTCCAAGAGCATCCTCAACAGCTTCACGAGACACATCCATAACGTGTTGTATGTATTCATTAGAGACATCAAGATATCCATTCGCATCAAGATTGCCGACAATAAAATAAACCAACGACTGCTGCTCTCCTGTCAGATTTAGAAATCGAACCTGCGACAGTATGAACTCAGAAAGTGTCGTCCCCTGAGGAACAGATTGCTCTCGCCCTTCTTGCTTTTCATCGGTAATAAACCGCTCGGACTCTTGTCCATAGAGCGTTTGAGGAGTAGAAGCAGAGTCCGTTGATGAACCCTGCTCTGATGTCGTCAGAGCCTTTGTGCTTGGTAATGGAGCTTCATCTTCACTGTCACGCTCAAGCGCAGGGTTCTCTAGTATTTCTTTGTTGATGAGGTCATTGAGCTCAACTGAACCAAGCTGTAAAAATTTCAGTGCAAGCTGAATTTGTGGAGTCATTTGCAGTGAAAATTGCTGCGACTGAGATAAACCTGAGAGTATGTCCATGTGTATTCCCGTACGTTGAGTGGCTGACAATACTCAAGAATGCAAGGACTGTGCCTATGCCAGGAATGATAGAAAAAATCAGGTTCAGCTCGTAACGTACTGAAATTGCTAGGAAGAGCACTCAAAACAACGAGATAAAGAGAGGGCAATGTAAAGCGCCGTGTTAACACAGATGTTAACACGACATAGGAGACATAAGCAGATCGCAACATCTACTCTTGCGTGCCCATTTGCTGCAGGAGGGAACAAAAGCCCCTCCTTTTGATACATGGTTTTCTTAGGAAATTGGGATACGTTTTGACTGCTTCTCAGGTGCTTTTTTCACATGAATCTCAAGAACACCGTCTTTAAAATCAGCTTTTACATTCTCTTGTGTACCAGCAAGAGCAAGTGGAATTGTTCGGTAACATGACTGATATGAACGCTCACGTAAAATATAATCAGCTTCTTTTTCCTCTTCCTGAGCTGTTTGCTCAACACTTATTGAAAGCAACTGATTGGTAAGGTTAAGGCTAATATTGTTTTTCTGCACTCCTGGCAGATCCGCTTTCACAATATACTCAGCATCAGTCTCTTTCACATCAACTTTAAATGTAGACATTGACTCGTCAAGAGCCCCAAAGTCTCTTGTAAAAACATCAAACATATCATCAAGACGACCACGCAAGTATGGTCGTGCGATACGAGGACTTCGAAATAGTGTTGGTAATAGGTTCATTGATTTCTCCTTTGTAGTTGGCGTATGCCTTTAAACATCCTTACTTTAAGCAAGGGGCATGCCTATAGGAGCACTACTATGAACGTAATTTTCTTAATGATCGTAGTGCACTTTTTATAGCTGAAAGAATCTCTACAGTTGAGCGATTTGTTTTCTTTGAAATTACATCAAGCAAAACATTCACTACAGATGATTTAGCAGTTATTACAGGACAAACATAGTTGGCAGAGAAAGAGAGATAACTATTTTTGGGCGTTGGATCCTTTAAACCAGCAAAGCGAAGTGTCGTTATCGACGTATTCGGTACAAAGCGACATACACGAGCTCTTGTGCCACTTTTACGGGGCGAGCCGAACAGAAAGATCTCGCATCCGCTTTGCAGCTTACTCAACCCTATGCGCATAGATAAAACACCTTCTCGGGTCACCGATGCTCCTAAGGAAATCATCGGCGTTGGTCCTGAGGGAACACCAGGAGGCGGAATAGTCCTTGTAGGAGATGGCGTAGGAAAGTCTGGAATCGATCCTTCATCAATATCAAAACAAAACGGAGACGTCCCGAGGTGATTTACTATCTGTGCTAAACTTGCAGCAGAGAAATAAGAGCTGCCAGGTATATGGACATACGGCGCCATAAGGCTTTGCGTGTCTGTCATATCATGTACTGCTCCAAGATTATGGCCAAGCTCATGTGTAAGAATAGAGACATCCGCTGCTGGATTGAATTTTTGCGTAATCCCAAATGAATACTCTTGTGCACTACAGGTCACTCCGACCCACGCAAGACCGATGACTCCTCCATCAAAATCCTTCCCAGAAAATAGATGATAGAGATCTGCATCTCCTAAAATATTAGTTGCTATCTCATAGGTACGAAAACTTGAAAGCAGCGCCCCTGAATCGGTAGCAATAAAAGGATTGCCAGCCGTAGTAGAAAATCCATGCTGTCGAGAAATTACCATGCGCAGACCAAGTTGATTGCGATAGATTGCACTTGCACCTGCAACAAGTGTGGCAATTTGTGCATTTGAATTTTCACCATAGGTTGTATACCACTCAGGATCAAATTCAGTTGCTATTGTTGCAATCTGTCTATTTGAAGGACTTACCACACTTGTTGTTACAGCTTGAATCTCTGGCTCAGTTTGCTCTCCTGACGTATTACCACATGCAAGCTGTCGAAGAGCGACTGATGGAATAGAAGAAACTTTCATATCTCGAAGCTCATCGCCCTCTAGATACGCTTTGATATACAAGGCGCGTCTACTGCTTCGAACAGCATTCATAATCAAATGAAGTACAGGTCGTCCATTTTTTTTCTCTCGGTAGATGCTTCCTCCTACTGCAAGACGCTTTCCATGCGCACGAGCGTAGCCTTCAACAAGAGCAATATCTTTATCATCACGAGCAGAGAGTCCAGCACGTTCTAACGAAGCATCCCACGATTTAAAAGTGACACGATTTAAAAAAATAGCAAAACGTCCAATGCTGGGTAGCACCGTTGAAAAACGTAACGATTTAAATCCAGGAATGGTTGGGCTGCTGCGACGAACACGTCCGTCTTGTACTTCGGCGGCTACAATTCGTAACTCTTTGGTATCACCCTTCATCGTGGCTCGGTACGGTGATGCATATGCCGGAGCCGTACATGCTATGAACAGAAGCATGTTACCAATAATCAAAATGAAAAGCCTCAACATACTGAAACACCCTACGCTCTTTTAGAATGCTGGACAAGAAAAAGCGACCAATGTGATATGTACTTACTTTGCTCCGTAAGCGCGCCGTACATACTTCAGAAAAGAGTTCTACTCAGAATGTGTTACTGCCGTATTATATCAGTTACGTTCCTATAGTTGGCGTGCGGCGGTTCTGATAGGAATTCAGAACAAGCCCGGTTGTTATATCAGCAATAACATTGGTTGCAGATCGCATACGGGCAATAATCCAATCAACGGTCAGTAATAGCGGCAACATCTCTGCAGGAAGTTTAAGCGTCGTCAAAATTAGTGTAAGACCAATGATACCCGCCTCTGGGATCCCTGACATCCCCAAGGACACAATAACACATAGCAATGCAGTCGAGAGCTGCTCTGCAAAAGTTAATTCAATACCAAGTGCCTGTGCGATGATTATGATAGCAAGTGTTTCATACAGCAAAATGCCATCATTATTTAAATTGGTACCGATGCATGCAGCAAGCCGCGCACTTTCTTTGGATGCTCCAAGGTGACTAAGAGCGCGAAGAGTTTCAGGAAGCGCAGCAAGGCTGCTATTAATACTAAAAGCATAGAGAGCTGGCGCAAGTGACGCTTTCCAAAAAAGTCGAAGCGGCATTCCTACTACCATGACAATCCAAAATTGATACACGATAACAATTTGTAAGAGGAGCGCTCCAAGACAAACGCCAAGGTAATTGAGTAGACCAACAACATGCTGAAACCCCGTAAGCCCCACAACTTTTGCGATCACGCAAAATACTGCTATAGGGGTCAATGCAACGAGCATCGTTATCAGACGCTCACTTATCACAAAGCCACCGTGCGCACATTTTGTCGCAGCTTTTACTACCTCACTATAGGAACTTGGCAAGCTTCGAATTGCTGCTGCAATAAGCACTGCCATTAATACCAGGGTAAGCACATTATTCGAAGTGAATGGCTCAAGAAAATTTGATGGAATAAGCTTATCAATAAAAGAAATGATTGATAGTGGTGCCTGATGAAATTCGGCAAAGGTCGAAGTATCAACTGCATCTTTTGAAAACATTAGCGCCGTACCTGGATGAAAGTACGCAGCCATTGATAATCCAATCGTGACCGCGAGCAAGGCATTACAGGCACAGATGAAAATCAAGGGCAGTACGGAACGAAGGGCTATCGGTGTCGCTAGGACCCCTTCAATAACAGCAAAAAACAGAAGGGGCGTCGCCACTGTTTTAATCAGCCGAATATAGAGGGCACCAACTTCGCCAAGAGGGCTACATGCGTCTTGAAACAGTACCCCACAGCATACCCCCAAAAGGACGCCAACAAGGATTTTTGAGAGAAATTTTGGAGAGGCA
>JBILLA010000068.1:0-11269 GCA_044376365.1 Bdellovibrionota bacterium
CGTTTATTAGAAGGTGCAAAGCCTGCAGTGTTGCCACCTGTTTCCCAACGATTAAAAGTTTCTTGGATTCTATCAGTGCTTATGTGCTGTGCTTCGATAGTTGTTTGGTATACGTCTTTACCCAAGACTTCAGGCGCACCGTCACAGGCGTTACTTGCTGATGCTCAAAAAGAGTTAGAACAGATACTTCAAAAAGAAAATCTTCCTCAAGAGCTACAGCAAGCGATAGAGCAGGTCGTGCAAGAGTTAGCAGAAGCTCAAGCTGGCGATCAAGCTGGACTAGCTGCCAGCATTCAAAAAGCTCAGCAGACATTACATGACACAGCAACTGTAGGTTCGGCTACACAACAAGAGCCTTTGGCGGTAACACCAACAGCGACACCCACCCCAACTGCAAGTCCAACACCAGAAGCTAAAGAGCAGCAGCAAGACTCTCAGCAAGAACAAAATAAGCAAGAAGAGAGTCAAGAAAGTAAGCAGGGCGATAAAAGTGATAAGCAGGATAAAAAAGATCAGAATCAAGGCAGCGGTGCTGGCAGTAAGCAACAAGAAGAAGGAAAGCAAGGATCCAAGCAGCAACAAGAGGGCAAACAAGATCAACAGTCGCAAGCGCAACAGCAGCAAGGGTCTCAGCAACAGCAGCAAGCAATGAAGCAGGCACAGTCAGCACTTGATAAAGCATCGCAGGCTCAACAGAAAGCAGCACAGGAACAGCAATCTCAATCGAAACAGGAAAAAACTAATCAGGGGCAACAAGAAGCGCAGCAGCAAAACAATCAACAGCAGCAAAATGATAAGCAGGAGTCACAGCAACAAAAGCAAAATAAGCCAGGGAAAGAACAGGGCGACAAGCAACAGGGGGATAAAAAAGAGGCTGGAGCAGGACAACAGCAGCAAAGCTCACCTGGTAATCAACAAGAGCAAGGAAAGCAGGAAGGAAAAGAACCAAAACCGGATGAAGGTCAGCAAGGTAATCAAGGTAAGGGAGATGGTACAAAGCCTCAACCAGAGAGCCAACGCTCGGATGCTGAAAAGAAAGAGTCATCAGGTAAATCTGGTAAGAGTACCGGTGATGCGATGAGTCCCATGCGTGAAGAGAGCCCACAGGGCGTAATGCCAGGAGGCACACCATCTGCGGGTATTACTGCGAGCAGTATTGAAGAGAAATCGCTTGGCTCACTCGATGAAAAGTTCAATACAGAGTTTACTGGTGATGAAACGACGATCAGTAAAAATCAAAGTCCTGCAGATCCACGAACGAAACTCAAAGATACGGCGGCAAATTTACAAGGCGCTATTCAGGAGCGAGCTGAGCAGCCGATGCCGCTAGAGTATCAAGAGCAGCTTGATCAGCGACGATAAGCTCTCGATCTCCAAATTTTTTTCTCTTGAGTTGTGATTCCGCGTTACTTTGAAGAATCGAGTTGATAAGAGGATCTCTGACACCAATTTTTCGAAGTATAACAAGCTGCTTAAAATGTCCCTCTCGTATAATTTGAGGAAATAATTTAGCAACGACACCATCAGCGAGCCACATATCAACATTACGGCTGCGAGTTTGTTGTGTTAGAATTTTATCTTCACGATACGGAAAGCTTGTAAAGACTACATGTGTGTAGGGAATATGAGCTGCGACAGCTGCATGCCATCGCAGAGATTCGATGCTGAGCTGATCATTGGCTCCGATAACGAGTGTTGGTTTGCTTGGATCAATAATGCGCATGAGCGTTTCTTGAAGGATTCCTAATTCTGGTTTGCCCTCAAGTCCTACGATAAGCCCTTTGCGGTACGTGTATAGTTGCATGAAGCTTCCAAAAAAGAGTGCTGCGACAAGAAGGAGCCGTAGGATTGTGTGAGCAGTCGTTGTTGCAGAGCGATGTATGAGGGGATAGAGCGTCAGTAGAATGAGGGGTGGAAACGCAACGATGAAGTGTCGTATCTCGTTGGTTGAAGAGCAGAGCAGGACGATAAAAGAATTTATTGCGATGTATTGGGCGAGTCGTAGTAGCGGAGTTTTTTGCTGGATGAAGCAGCTCAACAGAATAAGTGCTGCAGAGAACAGGCCAACAATCTTGTGCGCATGGTAGTACTGTATCCAACCAAGAAGATCGAATGTGAGATTCTCCCAGCTGGTAAGCGGCGCGTAGCTTGGATGGCTGGTAAAAAATTTAATGACCGAATCAAAGCGAGCAAAGCCAAGCCAGCCTATCATGAGAATGGTAAAGCATAATCCTGAAAGGAGTGTTCGTTTGATTGCTTGTGCTGCGCCACGCGTATGGAGTGTTTCTATGAAAAGCCAGCAAAATATGGCAGGAATAACCATGGCAGCAAAACTGTATTTGGTCAGCGTGAGTGCAAAGCTCAAGAGGACAAGACCTGCTGTTTGCCACCAGGTATGATAAGCAGCAACGGCTAGCATCATGCACACGATAAAGACGCCTGGGAGTTCTAGCATGCAAAGAACACTATTCTCAGCAAGTATGGGGCTCTCGACAAAAAAACAGAGAGAGCATAGCGAGGCAAATAAGAAGTGTCGTCGATCGCAGATATTTGTGCGTTTGAGGATAATGTAAAAGCAGAAGATGCTTCCAATAAGGAGCACTAGCGAGGGAAGCCGACTTGAGGCGAGGCTGGGTGAAAGGAAGAGGTAGAACGGAGCGACGATGAATGAGTGGAGCGGTGGATAGAAGCTTTGTCGGTGTATTGCTTCAAAGATACTTGCGAAAGATCCTGAACGGATAGCCATCATGAGTTCGAGTGCAGCATTAGCGTGGTCAGCTTCATCAGTATCGAAAGGTGTACTGACATTAAAAATCACCGAAGAGAGTTGAAAGAAGTGATAGCAACAGATACCAAAGCAGATCCATCCAATGCAGCAAGCTAGAAGTTCAGCTGAACGTTTCGTGAACACCATGATCGTTGTTATTTGAGTTTATAAATTCGAATCGTTGGGTTGTGAAATCCATAGCGACCGATATCAGGCTCTGCTTTAAATTCTTTCAGTGGTTTGAGCGTTTGAAAAATTTCAAGATACCCTAACCCGGTTTTATTGCCACGTTCAGCAAAGAATAGGTAACGATCATAGAAAAAGGAAGATGTAATAAAATAGTCAGCACCCGTCTCTTGGAGAGTCTGTGGTGACATTGCACGCAGCAGTTCGACCTGATCAGGGGTTTTTAGCTCTCTTATATTATAGCGAGTTGTATCAAGGTTTGGACCATAGAACATCCAGTCGGTCACGATTAAGGTGCCGCCGGGTATGGTTGCTTCTACCCACTCTTTCGCTTGTGTTCGTGTGTCGTGCATCATCATAGAGTGTTGTATCAAAGAAGCTCTCATTATCTGAGTCATGCCTACGATGAGGAGCATTGTAAAAGCTGAACGTACGAAGGCTACGAAACGAGTTTGTTGCAGTGTTCCAAGCCATACAAACGTGCCACCAAAACAAAGTGCCAAGAAGGGTATTGTTGGCAAAATATATCGCTCGGCTTGCGGGAATGGTTTGGCGTTGACCCACTCAGCAGGCAGATAGAAGAGCAGAAAACCAAGAAGGGGAATCAGTGCTTTTGAATCACCACGAAATGAGAAAAGCCCAAGGCAGCAGAGAGCAATAAGTGTCAGGATGGAACCAAAAGCAGTAAAAAGGCTCATCTGCAGGTGATAGCTCCAGAAGTAATTAACTGCTGAGATAATACCTGTGTGTCCACTGCTCATGTGTCGACCTTCAAAGAGAAAATCTTTGATGAAGCGCTCTGAGTTGAAAATTGAGTATGGTGTGATGAAGAGAAAGCCGACAGCGATGCAAACTGCTGCACCAACAATGAGTGATACATGTTTTGAGAAAGACCAACGTGTGATCTCATACTGACGAACTTCCTGTATGAGTGAGGCAAGAAGAGTGTTTTTCACTGCAAGCTTTCCAACTGTCCAGACCAAGAGTGGCGCAACAAGGAATGATGCAGATAGGATTCCCGTATACTTAATAGATGTTGCAATACCAGTTACAAAACCAGCAATAAGGAAGAGCCGTGGCGAAGCCTTTTGGTAGATACACCGAAGAATACAGTAGAGCGTGAGCAGCATGAAAAAGATCATGCAGGCGTCTTCTTTCACGTAGCGTGAGCACACAACATGGAGCGGGCTAAAGGTCAGTGCTGCAGCAGCAAGAAGCCCTGCAATATTACTGTAGAGAAGACTGCCTATAAAAAAGAGGACAATAATGCTGAGTGAGCCAAATACGGCACTTACTGAACGTGCGAGTGGTGCGAGTGTTGGAATATCTGGAATAGCTCCTTGATGCAGCAGTGACCACCCCTTGCCGACTAATGCACCAGAGTAGAGCATGAATGAAGGATGACGAAAGTAATCGGGATCGAGGTTGCCCGAAATAATCATGCCTCGCATGATATTTAATTTTCTTGATTCATCAGGATGGAAAATATCTGGCAATCCGAATGAAACAGTTGAAATACGGAGCCACAGGCCAATACCAAAGAGTAAGCAGACCAAGAGTCCTGCCCATGGTACTGATCGAGCGGTGCGAAGTGATGGTGTGGAGAGGAGGCGTGTCGCACTGAGACCAATCATACACAGGAGTAATGGGTAGAGGAGCCATGTCGCGATTGACCACTGGATGGTTTCGTTCTTGGCAAAGAGGATACTCAGTGGCAAAGCAATAATAAGAAACGATACGACAAGATTTTGTACTTTAATATTGAGGACAACAATAATTGCAGCAATGAGTGAGGCGAGAGAGAAGACCAAGAATAGGTTTGGAATAAGGAGAGGAGCCCTATCGACTGAAACACGAACGAGTTTTACCCCTTTTAATTCTTGTGACTCTGCACTGTGAAATGGATTGGTAACAGTAGCTTTAATCGAAAGCCCATTCCTGATGGTATCAATAGTGAAATAGATTGGCTTTGAGGTTATTACTTGCGGAGCAAGGGGTTGGCCATTTACTTCAAAAATTACCTGAGCAGAGCCGTTTGGTCGTTGTGCTTCAAAGCCAAAGCCAATTTTTGCTCCATAACCAGCAAGGCTCGGATCTTGGAATTCAAATTGTGCATCGGTCCAACCGCTCTTATCGACACCCACAAGACGTCTATCGGGAAAACCTGGCAACTTAATGCCATTTGTAGCTGACCATTGAGCAAGCGCACAGAGCATCAGAAAGATAACGAAAAAGCATCGAACAAATTGGGAAATGGGCTTCATGGACACTAAATTACTCGCGGATGTTTGATTTGCGGGTTAAACTCTATCGACGGGGATATAAAGTGTAAAGCGTATGGAAAGTGAATCTATAGAGCAACAAATTACTGAGTTTAAACAGAGCTTTCAGAGCCTTGAGGATGAGCTCAAAAAAGTCATGGTTGGTGTCGACGATGTGATTCGAACCGTCGTGAGTGCGGTGTTTGCCGGTGGCCATGTCCTTTTAGAAGGGGTTCCAGGCCTGGGGAAAACGTTGTTGGTCAAATCGCTCGCTACCGCACTTGGGCTTTCATTTAAGCGGATACAGTTTACCCCCGATCTGATGCCCTCTGATGCGACGGGTACTCAAATACTGACTGAGGATGAATCGGGTAAGCGCGTCTTTCAGTTCCGCCCAGGGCCTCTTTTTGCAAATATCGTTCTTGCTGATGAGATTAATCGGGCAACACCAAAGACTCAAAGTGCCCTCCTTGAAGCGATGGAAGAGAAGCAGGTGACAGTCCTTGGAGAGCGTCATGTGCTGCCGCATCCTTTTTTCGTACTTGCGACGCAGAACCCAGTTGAGCTCGAGGGTACCTATCCACTCCCTGAAGCCCAGTTAGATCGTTTCATGGCAAAAGTACTCGTGCCTGCACCACCTTCACATATCTTAAAAGAGATTCTTGCAAGAACCACAGGCGCGACCACACCTGCCGTCTCAGCAGTCTTTCCAGAAGCAGAGAGTGCATCGCTCATTTTAAAACATCGAACACTTATTCGTTCAGTGATTGTTGCTGAACCTCTGCAAGATATCATTGTGCGGATTATCTCTGCCCTGACACCTGGCAATCAGTACCAAACGAAGCTTGTTGCAAAGTATCTTCGGTTTGGTCCAGGACCACGCGGCGCGCAAAGTTTAATGCTCTTAGCAAAGGCACATGCGCTCCTTGATGGACGTATTAACTTAGCTTTTGAAGATATTCGAGCAGTGCTGCTTCCAACGCTTCGCCATCGTTTGATTGTGAATTTCCAAGCAGAAGCTGACGGTGTGTCTACAGACGCTATCCTCAACGAGATCAAAACAGCAAAGTAGTCAGTGATGATTCCAGCTCTTTTTACGAAAGAGTACTTTCAGCAGCTTGAGACAGCGAGTTTTATTGCTCGCCGTAAATTCCTTGGTTCAAAACAGGGTGGCCATGTCTCGCCACGTAAGGGACAAGGGCTTGAGTTCTCTGACTATCGTCAATATGAACTTGGAGATAATCCGCGTCATATCGATTGGAATGTGTATGCACGCTCAGAACGATTCGTCATTAAACGATTTCAAGAAGAAGAATCGCTCTCATTCCTTTTTATGATTGATGGCAGTCCAAGTATGTTTCTTGATAACAAGTGGGATCGTGCACGTGAAATCCTCTTATCATTAGCATATATAGCTCTTGGGCAGGGTGATGTCGTGCATAGCCTTGTGCTTGGTAGTTCATTGCCAAGTAGTTTCTCTGGTAAAAAACAGTTTGCTGCCCTCTCGAGTGCAGTCCCACAAGTTGTTCGTGAGCGCAGAACATCAGAGGAGACATTTCGCTCTGAAATTCTGCTTGGTGTGAATCGACTGAGCTATCCTGGGGTCTGTTTTCTTATCTCTGATTTCTTTGTTGATTTTGATCAGATTGAAAGTGCTTTTCTTGCACTGCGCAAAAAAAATTATGAAGTGTATGTGATTCAGGTCCTTGGCGCGCACGATCTACAGCCAGCAGCAGTCGGAGAAAGTGGTTTCTATGTTGATAGTGAGAGCGGAGAAAAACAAACGTTTGCATGGAGCCATGATGATGAGCTTTCCTATAAGAAGCTCCTCACTGCAGAGCTCCAGCGCTTAGAACAGTACTGCGCATCAAGTGGTATGAAATTTTCTCGCTTTCTTGCATCTCAGGATGCAGTTGATAGCTTTATTTTTAAACAGATCTTGCCTCAAGGAGGGCTCACGTAGTGGGCGTATCCTTGATTGCTCCTTGGTTCTTACCAGCAGCTCTTGGCTTTGGTCTTATCGCGTGGCGATTGTACCGAGCACGAGGTGATGGCCAAGAGACTATTGTTTCATCGATCGCCTTACTCAGAAAATTTAAGCGAGCACCGTTTGCTAAAAAAGATCCTAAGACTCCTTTTCGCTTTTATGTTGAGTGTTTGGCAGCGCTTCTCTTGTCGCTCATCCTTGCAGGACTTACCGTGAATCAAAAGCATGAACGAATGCTTATTATTTTTGATCAATCGCTCTCAACAGAAGCTCGCATAGCTGAAACAAGGATGTTTCAAGATGAACTTCGAGAAGCAACTCTTGGGTATGTTGAGAGTGTGTCTGCTTTAACACGTATCGATCTTGTGACAACTGCACAGCGTACCATCGTTGAGGATATTGATAGTGGAGCATTAGAGTCTACGCTCGTAACCGTACCAGCTCCTCATGCAGATGATCTTGCAGTGCTTCTTGATGCTCTGCCACTCAAAGAGTATGACGTTATCTATCTTGCATCGGATCGAGATGTGACGTTGAAAGGTTATACAGGTTCCTTTATCAAAGCAGACCGTTCGCATGTACCGCCAAAGCAGAATATATTTTTTACCCAGGATGGTTTGACGAATATACATAATGCTGAGGTGCGCGGTGTCCTTGATGGTGCGCCTGTCACAGTCAGCTCACAACAAGTGATAGCGCTTAGAGTAGAGCCTCAAACTACTCCACAGCCGCATACGTTTCGTGCAGTACAGTGGCAGGATGATCGAATTGAGCGCGATAGTCAGCGGACGCCTCTACCTGTATCTGATGGTATCGCTGTGTTTGATGGTGATAGCCAGGTTGTAGATTTTAAAGGCTTGCCACCCCACTTTACTGTTGCTTCGTTACGTACACCAGGACAGCCAAGCTTTCGATCGGATGAAGTTCGTTTTATCAAAACACTCCCTATCTCACTTGAGCAGATAGCAACAAAAGAGGACAGAAATAGTTATTACCAGCAACAGGATGGCGCTGCTGTCTCTGGCCCACTCACTTGGTGGAATGAAGAGAGTATCTTGTTGCGCTACCTTGCTCCTGCGTTGATCGAAAAACTAACTGCACGTGCACTTGAGTGTCCTTCATGGATGAGTGTGGATCTTCGCATTGATGGTAAAGCTGTGTTGTGTCATGGCGAGACCTCTGGAGACCGTGTTGTCATCTCTGGTTTACCGCTGTTGCCGTTTGGTAAAAGTGCATCGAGATTTTTAGATGTCTTAACACTCAATATATTTCAGTGGAATTTTCAACCGCCTCGAGCCGGTGATATTATTGAAGATGAATCACGGCTTGATACAACGCCATGTGCGGTTGCAGCTCACACTCCTTCTGATCGCGATCAGAGCACTCCCCATGATCCATTGCAGCGCTCGTTTCTTGCAGAGATCTTCCTGGTATGCGTCCTTTTACTTATCTGTGCTGACCTTGCCTTTTATCTGCGATTCAAGCGCTACTATGGGAGAGGTCTATGAGGCCGATACTGATTCGTCTTGCCCTTATTGTGCTCACAATTGCTGCGTTGATGAATCCAACCTTACAGCTACCTCGCAGTCAGCTTGATACGCTGATTCTAGTTGATATTAGTGAAAGTTTTGCTGAAACAGATCGCGCGGCTGCTTTAAAGAAAGCAGAGGCGCTTGCTGGAGGTAATGCTCGAGTCGTACGTTTTGCTGGTACTGCTCGTGATCCGATTAATCGTATGCAGACCGATCTGTATACAGCGCTTGCAACAGCAGATGCGAAGCATATTTTACTTGTGACTGATGGGTGGGAAAACGTCTCATCGGTGCGCGAATTATTTCCAAAATTGAGTGAGCGTGGGCAGCGAGTGTATCCAATTTTCCCTGAGCACCCTTTCGTGCAACCAGATTGTGCAATTGCTCTGCTTGCAGCGCCACTCAATGCTGCTCGTAATGCATCGGTGCCAATTTTTACGACTATTGCGAATAAGCTTGCAACGCCATGTGTCGGGCGGCTTATCTTAAAGCATGGTTCTCAGGTGATAGATGATCGTGATGTCACTATCGATCCGAATCAAGAGAAACGATTTGAATCAAAGAGCGATCCTAAGCAGGAAGGACTGCAAGCAATCAATGCTCAGTTCATACCGAAAGGTTCAACCGCAGCACAGAGCAGCGCTGCTCGATATTTATCTGTCACTGAGCGCGAGAAAGTGCTTGTGCTCAACGGCACTGAAACCGATGCGCGTATACTCAACACAGTACTCGAGCACCAAAAATTTAAAGTTGATAGCCGCATTGGTTTGAGCGGAGAGCCTATCTCAAAGCAGCAGCTTCTTCAGTACGCTTCTATTATTTTAAATAATGTTGCTGTAAAGCAGCTCTCTTCTGAGTTTCAAACTGCACTTAAAGAAGTTGTTGCTCTTGGTAAGGGGTTAGTGACGTTTGGTGGCGAGCGCGGCTATGGGCTTGGTGGATATCGAGACTCTATCATTGAAGAAGCGATGCCTCTTGAGAGTTTACCACCACAGACAGAGCAGAAGCGACTCAATGCTGCCGTGCAACTTGTCATCGATAAATCACAGAGTATGGCTCAGGAGCGCCGTCTTGATTTTGTAAAGAGTGCAGCTCGTGAAGTGATTCAAGGCTTAAAACCTGATGATTACTTAGGTGTCGTTGCGTATGACTCGCAACCATTTGTCGTCGTACCGATTGGAAGATTGCAAGAGATTCGAGCCACAGCACTTTCACAGATAGAAAATATCTTTCCAACAGGTTCAACACGCCTTATGCGTGCATTGCAAGATGCAGGACGACTCATTGAACGAGTCCCAGCAGGACGAAAGCATATTATCGTACTCACCGATGGACGGCTGCCAGATGCAGGGCCGATGTACCTTGAGCTCGTTAAGCAGCTTCGTATTTCAGGCATCACAGTCTCAACGATTCTCTTAAGCGATGATGGTGGAAGCTATCCGTTAAAAGAGATGGCTGATATTGGTGGTGGTGTCTTTTACGTTACTACTGATCCAACTAAATTACCCAGAATTTTCATGGAAGATATTCGGGTCTCGTCGGGTGAGCGTACCATGAAAGAAGCAGAGCGCTATCGCATCAAGCGAGGCTCTGCTGGAATTGTGAGCACTCGCCTCCAACAATTTCCGCTCCTGTATGGATACGTTCAGACTCGAGTGCGTACAGGTGCCGATTTAGAATTGCAAGTGGAAGGCAATGGAACGCAGGAGCCGCTGCTTGCATCCTGGAACTATCACAAAGGAAGAGTCATTAGCTTTACCTCTGATGTCTATGGTCGTTGGAGTGAGGAATGGGTTCGATGGGATACGTTCTCACAATTTCTTTTGGATCTTGTGCAAGCAAGCGCAGTGGCGTTGCGCCAAGATGAATCACTCCAGTTTGATCTAAAACCACGGGTTGAAGGTGACAAGCTCACCCTTGATCTTGCTGTTTTTTCAAATATCGGAGCTCAAGCAATCACTGGTTCGATAACCTTGCCAGATGGAAACAAAAAAGATGTGCAGTTTACAATGCGAGCGAAAGGATCGTACGTGGCAGAGGTGCCATCAATTCGTACTGGTGATTATGTGCTTGCGCTCTCGGCAGGAGAGCGTGCATTTCCTTCGATGAAGTTTTTTCTTTCACCAGATGCGTTTGGTGAAAAGCAGGGGCAGGGTATCAATGTACCGCTACTCAGTGAGCTTGCGAGTGTTTCAGGAGGTATTGTGAACCCCACAGCGCTTCCTACTGCTTCAGCAAGTGATACAGAGCCTTACTCTCTACGTCATTGGCTTGTGATGGCGATACTACTCCTGTTATTGGGAGAGATTTGGCTTCGAGAGAGAGTGTGATTGATTCTCAGCTAAGGGCTCAAGACGAAACGCAAAGTATGCAAGTATATAGAGCGGTATAAACGAGCATAAGACCGACGCTAGTGGAGATGCGAGCTCAATAGATGGAGGATAGAAGAGCGTCAGGACCAGCATGATGACATGCAGGAGTGTTTTTTGTGTACGCAGCATGCTGTACTGATACACAGCGTCAATACAGGCAGGAA
>JBILLA010000069.1:0-11255 GCA_044376365.1 Bdellovibrionota bacterium
ACTGGCGACAGATCCTCCGAGTACTCAACATCGTGATGAAGGTCGTCGATATCGTCTCAAAGGAGCGCCTTACTTGGCTTGTGACATCAACAAAGGCAAAGCAACGCCTTGGCCTGATTGTCTGCCTAGCGGGCCTTCTGATGTCGATTCCGATGTTCGGAATACCATTTAACAATACCTTGCCAGCCCTCGTTGTCCTGGCTGCATCAATTGCTGAGATCGAGCATGATGGGCTCTGGGTGGTTGCATCGATGTGCTTTTTTGTCATTACGATACTCTACTTTACAGTCATCGGGTGGATGCTTATACGTTCAGGAGACTTACTTCTAAGCTGGCTGCTCTAACGCTCTACAACCAATGTAAGCGCTACCAAACTGTCTTTTTTATCATTCACCCGTTGAAGGAAAGCGCTATCCCTCTTACCATAGAGCATAGTGTCTTCACGTATTAACCGCCAAACCTGGACCCAATTTAAAAGTATCGCAAAGCCATTCTTTGTGTCTGAAATGCGCTGGGCCGCGCTTGGTATGCTTGTGCTCCTGCTTGGGTTTGCTCTGTCTGTAAGCGGTGTGAATGTTTTTTTAAGCTATGTCGGACGTGACTTTATGACGGCGCTCTCGCTTCGTGAAAGCGATGAGTTTATTCGGCAACTGTACCGTTACTTATTAGTCTTTGCCTGCGCAACGCCTATCGTAGTCTTTTATCGCTATACAGAAGAACGCCTTGCTCTGGTATGGAGACGGTGGCTCAGTCGCAAGATGATCGATCGCTACCTCTCAAACGGTTCGTACTATCGTCTGTTTGCATTTCAAGGAGTTGATAACCCTGACCAACGTATTGCTGAGGATATTCGTGCTTTCACATCTCAAAGCATCTCGTTTCTTCTTATCATCTTAAATTCATTTGTTGCGCTTTTCTCTTTTACAGGAATTCTTTGGGATATTTCCCCAACGCTTGTCCTTGCGGTCATTGGCTATGCAATTTTTGGATCATTATCCACTTATTTTCTTGGTCGTCCACTGATTGGCCTTAACTTTGCTCAGCTCAAAAAAGAAGCTGACTATCGCTATAAGCTTATTAACGTTCGTGACAACGCAGAAAGCATCGCTTTCTATGGCAACGAAGAGAAAGAGAAAACACGTTCACGGCAGCGATTAAAAATTGCACTCTCAAACTTGCTGCAAATTGTTAACTGGAACCGAAACTTAAACTTCTTTACCACAGGGTATAACTACCTTGTTTCTATCTTACCGACGGTTATCGTTGCTCCTGCATACCTCAATGGCGACATTGAATTTGGAAAAATTACACAGGCAGGTTTTGCGTTTGGTCAAGTGCTTGGTGCGCTCTCAATTATTGTGCAAAATTTTGGCAGCTTATCATCGTTTGGCGCTGTGATTTCACGACTCGGCGCATTCTGGGAAGCTCTCGATACGATTGAAGACAATAAAGATTTGATCGGTTCACAGCTTATCCTTAAAGAAGGCGATGCGATTACCTTCCAAAAAGTCTCTGTGTATACACCCAAGAAAGACCAAGTCTTGCTCAAAGATATGACCCTTGAGCTTACGCCAGGACAATCGTTGTTAATCACAGGAACAAGCGGCTCTGGTAAATCCTCAATGCTTCGAGTCATGGCTGGGCTATGGCGATCTGGGCAGGGGATTATTACTGCGCCACCTCGCGAGCAGTCGATGTACTTGCCACAGCGACCCTACATGGTACTTGGCACACTGCGAAGCCAGCTTCTCTATACTTCAAAGCATAAAGCACTCTCGGATGAGTACCTCTATGAAGTACTGCAAACTGTACGCCTTGAAGATATGTTTCATAGACTGGGTGGCTTTGACATTGTCGTCGACTGGCCCAATATTCTTTCAACAGGAGAGCAACAAAAGCTTTCCTTTGCTCGGCTTCTGATATCGAAACCAACATATGCATTTCTTGATGAAGCAACAACAGCACTTGATCAAAAAACTGAAGAGCACCTCTATAAAAAGCTCCAATCAGTGGTAAAAAGTTTTGTATCGGTCGGCTACAGCACTTCGCTGTCGAAGTATCATGATGTCGTACTTGAACTAACGGGTGGCGGCAATTGGCGCCTTGAATGCGAGACAGGGGAGCTATGAAGTTGTTTTCTCGGTCCCTCATTGCATCCGTCATTTTGACGATCTACGCAGCCACTCATGCCTGTGCTGACGATGATATTAAAAAAGAGATCTATCGTGACTGCGCAAAAGCCCAAGTCATCTTAGCAACCCTCACTATTGAGCAGCGAGCAACATTTGCAACCTTTATCGACAATCTGCTGAAAGCGAAAGCTTCACTGGCACCACACAGTCCAACAGCACCACAGCCAGCAGCTCCAAGCCGCATTGGTGTTCCACCTCTGGATGAACCTAAGGTTGGCGAGCTCGTTACGATTAACAACGCAGAGCGAGAGCAGTTTGCAAAAGAGTGCGCTCTCACCCTACTGCCGCACCTTCTGCCTGATGCAGTGAAAATCATGCCAACGCTTTTTGCGCTTGAAGCTGATAGCTCACTTCCTGAGTTCCTAAGAGCTGGAGCACCTCGCACGGCAGCTCTCATCACACTGCGCGTTATCGATGAGACACAGATTCTTTCACTCATAGACTTGGCAGTGCGCGAACTTGAGCAGCGAACACTTGCCGGTGCTCAAAACGTACTGTTCGAACTCTTTATTCGTAAACGAGACTTCATTATCGATCGACTCATTATTTCCGCACTCTCTGAAGCTGCAATTGCACAACTTATTACTGTTGCAGCTCCCTCGGATGCACTGTACCTTGCTGAACATTTCGTAAGAGAAGGGGGCAAGAAGAGGGGGATTGGACTTGCTCTACTCTCATCCCTTCCACCTGAAGCAGTATTACAGCCCGATATCGTGCGTATCGCTTTTGAAACTGCAGATATCGCCGAGTTCATGCCATTACAGGATAAAATCCTAGCGCAGCTCAATAAACCAGCCTTTAGCGATGTGCTCAAAAAAGATCAATCTGTCGCTACTGCAATTATAGATGCAGAGCTTCGCAGCGCCGTGAAAGGTGCTGACGAACAGCACAAGATACGTATTGCACATCTTGCTGCACAGCTTCCAAGCATTACTTCTGAATTTGAATCAGAAGTACAAGCAATTATTCGTTCACATCAACCAGAGCTGCTCGATACGCTGATTAACCTTGCACCGAAATCAACTACAACAAAAAAAATCAAAGAAGACATTCTCAAAAGCATCAAAGACCCCTCGACAGACTACTGGGCAAGTATGTTGGGTGCCTATAAACCATTTGCTTACGGCGACATTGAGTACATGATGATGACATCGTCGCTACTCGCGAAAGACATTCGTCTAGAGTATCGATCACTACTCGAAGCGCAGCTCATTGATCTCTTTACCCGTCTCTCTGCGGCAGATCAGAAAAAATACATTGCCAACATCAAAACACTAAGCAAGAAAAAGGGGGCTTCAACGCTCTACAAGAACTCTCTCTTTCGCATCCTTGCTACGATTGCTCCAGGATCAATTACCGCAGCGCAATTACATGATGTCATTACTGCGGGAAGCTGCTCAGTGCTTAAAGATGATGTACTCATTACTCGCTCCAAGGTCTCTGCAGATGCATTTTTTTCAAGGCTCATTGGCTGTATGCAAATTGCAGGCAGCACAGTGGAAGATGTCGTTGAAGTCCTGCGCAAAGATACATTTTCACTTGATGTCCGTCGACAATTCATTATTCAAGCAGTCAATAACCAGCTCTATGACAGACTCTTTCGCGCAGAGCTGTCCCGCTTAGCAGCAGACGTCGGCATTTCGATTGAAAAAATTTCTGATACTTTCCTTCAGCTTGCAGCAGATAATGACGAGTCAGTATGGACGAAAGCACTCGATGGTATTGGCAAATATCAGAAAGGGGCATCGCCAATGATTATCGACCTAATGAACATTTCATCAGCATCATCACTTTTTAAGCTTAAACAGATTAAAACCGCCCTGCTGATTCACTCTGATACTTCACCACTATCGTTTGATTCACTCACGGCGCTCTTCCTTGAAGCGCTCGAGTCTGAGCGGATGCAAAATATCGATGAAATCTCATCGCTCAACGAAGACCTCATGAATAGCCTCCTAGTCAAAATTATTGACCGCTTCCCAGTCGAGCTGCGACCAATCGCGCTCAACTACATAGCCCGTACAACGTTCCACATGAATCCTGAGCTTGAAACAGCTATCAGCGCCCAAATTGGGTCGAAAGTAGAGGCCGTAAGTGATGCAGCTCTGATGGCAGCATTTGTCCGAGGGATCGACGTTCCAATCGTTCGTGAACATCTTACACAAACTATCTATACAGCGGCTCGTAATGCTATTTTTCAGCTACCAGAGAGCATCACGATACAAGGTCGCACCATACTTGAAACACTCTTTTTAAGTGCACCTGACGACCGTCAGACGGCAACGTACCGATGCTTTGAGAACCGCATCGCCCGACATCCACATTAAGATACACACTAGTGGGCGCTTCAGTAGGATGTCATTGCTGTAAACTACCACTGTAGTTTCTCTAGGGCTGAATTTGCCCGATAACATCACTTATCGGGCAGAAGCTAGATTGCTTCCTTCACTCTTCTTTCGGTCTCGGTAGCTATTAATATTAAAGAGCTGGCCTTCGGTAATCCCGTACTGCTCATGTGCTGCCAGTGTCTTCATGCGCTCGGTCGACAGCGAGCCATCTTTAAGAATAGCAAGATAGGTCTCAAGCTTCTTTCTGAGCTCTGCTGGCGTTTCAAAAAGTGCTTCAATACGAAACGTACTCACGCCCCGTGCAATAAGCTCTGGCAGTAAGCGCACTGCCGTTTGCGCTTTACCGTTAAACATTGTGTTTCGACACTCAGCATCTGGCTTTAATGGATGCAGCATCCCTTTGGGATCTTTCAACTCAACGCGGTGCTGCTCACAGGGCTTCCCACAATCACGCCAAGAAGACCCTTGGCTCAAGAATGCAGCAAAGACGCAGTGCTCCATATGAAACCCTGGCATGTACTGCTGCAAGACAATCTCCCAACGCAATGCAATGGGCGCAGCTGTCAGCAGATCAAAGAGCTGTGTTGAGTTCAGATCATATGAAGGAGCAATGGTTGCAAGCCCCTTTCCAAGGAACCAATCTGCTGTGTATGAGTTTGTAATATTGAGTGAGAAATCGCCGCGAAGCGTTAATCCTTTATCGGCCAGGACTTTAAGTGCGCCAATATTTCGCACCAATACTGCATCGGGCTTGATACGCTCGATGACCTTTAAGTGCCCTAGCTCTCCGGGCTTAAAGATTCGTGTCGTTGCAATCGCAGCTTTGTAGCCATACGAGCGCACAAGAGAGACTGCCTCGTGATATTCCTTGCCGTACTCAAAATCAAGATAGACCGTATCAATGGCAAGACCTGCAAGCTCAGTCAATTGCTGCTTATCACGAACAAGGGCTGAAAGTGTTGCTGGATGTTGCTGATTCGAGCGCGCAGCTTCAAGGTGCGTCAACGGTATCGTTGGAACATCATGCACGGTGACCAAAGGATGACGAGCACGCCGTTGCTCAAGCAGCGTATCGACAAGCTGACGTCGAAGCTCTTTGACAAGCTTATTGGGGATAAAGGGCGCCCCACTATGATGCACTGTGATTTGTCCAACACGAAATGGAGTGCCCGAAAGTGCTCCGATCTCTTCTTTCATTTTATCAAAAGCAACCTGACCATTCTTACTTGCTTCAAGTGGCACTGCTGCCTGCACACATACAGGGTCACTGCCTGCTTCATGAGCTTTGATTTGAAGCGGTGCATCGACTGCTGCAAATACTTCAATCAAAAGTGGCGTCGTCTTAGACTGCTGCTTGTCACTAAATGACTGACGTGTTTCTTTATCAAGGGCTACCGATTTATTTTGAAACACAGCCATGCCAGGACGAAGCGAAGAGAGCTGAAAATCATTCGCAAAAGATACCATCGCTGTTTCTGGCGAGATCTGCTTGACCTCATAGACAAACGCACCAATCGGGCGCTGCTCAGCGACAGGCAACAAGAAATCCACAAAGAGGAGTCCGTCCCCTGCTGCAACTCCAAACCGTGACATTGCGGTTATCGTAATTTCAACAGCAGTGCGATGCATCGCTTTGACTGTGCCGATCTGTAATCCATGATGATTACTAAATCTACCATCGACAAGCTTTTGATGACTCACGCCACCAAGCCATCCGTTAAAAAAACCGCGAGAATACGCAAGTGAGAGCCCCTGCGTCTCATGAGAAAGTCCATCAATCTTTCTTCGGTACTGTTTTACAGATTCAGCGACGTAAGCTGGGCTTTTAAGGCGACCTTCAATTTTGAATGAATCAATGCCCATCTCACACAGCGCTTCAACATCATCAAGACCACAAAGGTCTTGCGGAGAAACCACATAGGGTCGCGTACCATCATCGAATCGCTTTCCATCAACAATGAGCTCATAGGGCAAACGGCAACTTTGCGCACACTGTCCTCGATTTGCACTGCGACCTCCAAAGCTCTCACTTGTTAGGCACTGCCCCGAATACGAAACACACAGCGCACCATGGATAAACACTTCAAGCTCTTTGTCTGTTGCAGCACGAATTTTTTTAATCTCATCAAGAGAATTTTCACGACCAAGCACGTATCGCTGCATATTAAGATCAGCAGTCAACGCAATCGCTTCTGCATTGGTAATCGTCATCTGTGTTGATGCGTGCACTATTTGATCGGGCGCAATTGCTTTAATGAGTCGCACCAATCCAATATCTTGCACGATAAATGCATCAGGTTGTAATGCGATAACATCCGCAAGCAACTCACGAATAACATCGAGCTCTTTTTCAAAGATCAAAATATTGGCAGCAATAAATACACGCACCTGGTAGCGATGACAAAAATCAATAATCTCTTTGAGCGCTTCAAGGGTAAAGTTTTCAGTACGCCCACGAGCATTGAATCCAGGTAGTCCCACATAGATAGCATCAGCACCGTTGTGCACAGCAGCTTGCGCCATTTCAAGGGTGCCAACAGGGGCAAGGATTTCAGGCTTTTTTTCTACAGTCATACGGTCTTTCAGGTGTACTTCACAGCCCCTATTTTACCAGACAAACCATCGCTCGTCTTGTGCCTGAATGCACAACTTTTTTTAAGCTTTTGAGCCGATAACTGATGATTTCGCTCCCCTGCGTTTCTCGCTACACTTATAGATATCATCTCTGAAAAACTACCATGCAGTTGCGCTTCTTCACACTGTTCCTCTCTCATATCGTAAGCACCATCTTCTTACTGGTGACGCAATATGCCACAGCACAAACTCACGTAACCTCTCCACATGTTACTGTTGACCTTATACAAAAAACCGTTGGATGTGCTGCAACAACAGATTGCACATTTGGATTTCGCTTTATCCTTGATGAAGGATGGCATGTGTACTGGAAGAATCCTGGGGACTCTGGCGCGGCTCCGAAGTTTAAATTTATTGAACCATCCTCACTCTCAACCACACCGCATGGGCATGACCTATTGCAGTGGCCAATTCCAAAAAAACTTCCACTCGCACATCTTGTCAATTTTGGATATGAGGATGAAGTCGTTTTAAGCTTTACTGTTCCAAAAGCACTCATCGCCGAACAGGCTCAACGCACTCAGCAACCAACGCTCAAACTCTATATCGAAGGAGAATGGCTCGTCTGCAAAGAAGACTGCATCCCAGGCATGGGTTCCTTTACTCTTACAGTCCCCCTCAATAGTACAGCTGCTACAAGTGCATCCCCCGATGCACATTTCTTTGATGAGCAGCATCTACCACGCACCACTACATCTGGTCACTATACGATAGCTGACCAACAGCTCATCCTAACGCTACCATCACCTATCCCCTCGCAGCTTGAGCTCTTTCCCGTCACACTAGGTCTTATAACCAATACACACCTTCCTTCTATCTCTATCGAACAAGAGCAAACTCTGCTCTCCATTCCAAGCAAACACTCTTCAGTATCAGGACCAATAACATTCCTTATCAAACAAAACGATCAGCAAGCTGACGAGATAACATTTCTGTCTCAAACAGATACAACAACAGCGCCTCTGTCTGCCCTGACTCCTCAAGCACTCGTGATTGCACTTGCATCTGCATTACTTGGTGGATTGCTCTTAAACCTTATGCCCTGTGTCTTTCCTGTACTTGGGCTTAAAGTGCTCTCGGCTATTAAAACAATTCATCAACAACATGCAGCAAAAAGTCTGCATATTGCACTAAGCTTTCTTGCTGGTGTGTGTGTCTCGCTTTGGATCTTTCTTATAATTATTTTTTCACTTCGTACGACGGGTACAGCACTTGGCTGGGGATTTCAATTACAAAATCCCTATATGGTTGCTTTCCTCTTGGTGCTTTTTGTCGTGCTGACTTTAAACCTTCTTGGCTTTTTTGAAATACAATCATCAGTGCTGCAATCAATCGGACAAAAGCTTCACAGCCGATCGGTTATCGTTGAACATTTTCTATCGGGACTGCTGACGGTTCTTGTTGCAACACCGTGCACTGCACCCTTTATGGGAGCCGCACTTGGCGTTGCTCTTGCTCAAAGTATGCTTGAAGCATTCTTAATCTTTACCGCTCTTGGTATCGGGATCTCGCTGCCCTTCATGCTCTTAGTAACGATTCCAACACTGCGTGCACTACTGCCTCGACCGGGCACCTGGATGATTTGGCTACGACGCTTACTAGCAGTGCCCTGCTTTATCACTGCATGCTGGCTTGGGTGGGTATTGTGGCTCCAAACAATGCCCCCATCTCAGATAGCAGCGCAAGATAGCTACGGCCTTACCTGGATACCCTATAGTGAACAAACAGTTGCCACACTTCAAAGCCAACAGCGCACCATCTACCTCGATTTTACTGCTGCATGGTGTATTAGTTGCCAAGTCAATAAAGCGCTTGTGTTTGGTGATAGCGATATTCAAAAGCTTATCAAAGATAAAAATATCGCTTTGGTACGAGCCGACTGGACCAACCAGGATCTAGAAATTACCAAAGCACTTGCGCGCTATGGCAAAGCAGGCGTGCCCCTCAATGTTGTCTATACACCGAAACAAGCCCCTCAGGTGCTCCCTACACTGCTTACTGCCTCTCTGGTGCAAGCTGCCCTAGATAGGTAAAGTATGTGCATGAAAAAACATATCTCATCCCTCTTCCTGACGCTCTTTTCATTCTTCATCATTGTTGCAGCATCACATGCTGCACCAGCTTCGCAATTTACACTCCAAGATATTCATGGAAAAACACATTCGCTTAGTGACTATAAAGGGAAAATCGTTGTCCTTGAATGGTTCAATCCAGGCTGCCCCTTTGTGAAAAAGCATTACCTCTCAAACAACATGCAAACGCTTCAAGAAAAATACACAAAGCTTGGCGTTGTATGGTTTACAGTTAACTCTTCTGCATTCGGTCGCCAGGGTTATCTAACACCTGAAGAAGCGCTTAAAAAGTTTAGCGATTACAACATTAAGGCAACAGGTGCTTTAGTTGATACCAATGGTGCTGTTGGAAAAGCATACGGCGCTTCAACAACGCCACACCTGTTTATTGTAGATACCAAGGGTGAGCTTGCGTACCAAGGTGCAATTGATAGCGATGATTCTGCAAAACAAGAAGCAATTCCTGGAGCTACAAACTATGTTGCGCAAGCACTTGATGAACTCCTTGCAGGAAAGCCTGTTTCTGAACCAGAAACACAGCCCTATGGTTGCTCTGTAAAGTATTAAGTGACTTTGAAATTTGTCTTTGCTACTACCAACAAAGGAAAGCTTGCCGAAGTGCAATCAATTGCACAGATAGTAGGCTTTGAGCTTATCCTGCCAAATCCTGATTGGGGACCAGCTCCAGAGGTTGAAGAAGGTACTGTCAGCTACCAGGAAAATGCACGGCTGAAAGCTGAAGGTTTTTTTCAGTGGTGTCACCTTCCCGTTGTTGCTGATGATACTGGTCTTGAAGTGGATTGCTTGCAGGGTGCTCCTGGTATTTTGAGTGCTCGGTATGCTGGCAAAGATGCCACGATGGCTACCAATAAGCAGCTCCTCTTAACACAGATAGGCGCAACCCCAGAACCCACCGCACGGTTTCGCTGCATGCTTTGCTATTATGATGGCATAAGCCCGCCAACGTACGCAGAGGATACTCTTGAGGGAATTATACGTCCCAAGCAACAGGGCAGCGCAGGATTTGGCTATGATGATCTATTTGAAGTGCAGGGTCATGCAAAAACATTATCACAGCTCAAAGAGGGCAACTTTACACACACCCATCGCTTCAAAGCATTTCAAAAACTTCTTGAAGCGCTAAAAAAAGAGTAAAAATTTATTAGGGCTCTGAATAGAACTGCTCTTGCATAAACTCTAACGCAGCTCGTTGTTCAGCGGTTGGAAATCGTTCAGGACGACGCTGCGAAAATCGATGCAGCAGATACTCAGCTGTCTCGCACTCATAGGGGCCTGCATACGCGAGCTCTAAAACAAAAAAAACAACCTGATCAGAGAAATTTTTATGTATCGTGCTAAATTCAGATGAAAATATTTCACGATCCTCAAGCCAAGCAATAAACTGCTCTTCACACGCAATGCGCTCATCATAGGTGCACTGCTCACTCTCATCAGTATCAAGCAGGACATTCAACATACCAAGCGCTGCTTCATCAAGAGTACTCTGCTTGTAAAACTGCGTCAGAGCAATAGAGACCTCTGGCTTCATAGCAACCCTATGCAATCGCTGCATCTGAAGCTGTCGTGAGACTGCCTCAACATGCTTTGATTCAATCACCATACCATCAGGTTTTGTAAGACAATGCAGGGCATCTATAAAGTCAGCAGAATTAAGCAAGGAAGCTGATAGATATGCGAGGACTTTTGAAATCTTCTGAGGGCCTTGGGGAATATCACGAATACATCCTGGAATGCCTGAGTGATTCACTATGAAATTTTCATGAAACGATAAAAGCAATTCAACCTGTTCACGACACTGAAAGAGTCGTTGCTCATCAGAACAGTGGAAGCGTGAAAACCATGCGCTCGACATGCTCATCCAAAATAGTGGATCTGCTTTAAGCATATCCAATGCTTCTATCATGGCTGGTGGTAGCGGGACGTTAGGATAAGAGTCCGTTAAGTCACACGCTTCTTCTAGCCCATAGACAACAGAATCAATAGACTGG
>JBILLA010000233.1:0-3363 GCA_044376365.1 Bdellovibrionota bacterium
TAAGATCCTTGCCACCAAATGCAATAGAACCACCAGTGACTTCGTAGCCATCTTTTCCACCAAGGATATTTGCAAAGGTGCTCTTGCCAGAACCGTTAACACCCATAATCGCGTGTACTTCACCTTTTTTAACGGTAAGGTTTAAGCCCTTAAGGATTTGCTTATCACCATCTTCAACTTTCGCATGAAGATCTTTGACTTCAAGAATTACATCATTCGTTGCCATCTACTTTCTCTCTTCGTTTATATATGTATTAAAACTGTACGTGTGCTCTTGCTGATTATCCAACGCTTCCTTCAAGGCTGACCTGCAGAAGCTGTCGTGCTTCGACAGCAAATTCAATAGGAAGCTCTTTAAATACTTCCTTACAGAAGCCGTGCACAATCATCGACACAGCATCTTCGGTCGCAATACCTCGCTGATTACAGTAGAAGATCTGGTCTTCTCCTATCTTTGAAGTTGATGCTTCATGCTCAACTTTTGCAGTTGGATTTTTAACCTCTATGTAAGGAAACGTATGAGCACCGCAGCGATCGCCCATCAACATGGAATCACACTGTGAAAAGTTTCGAGCATTCTCAGCGCTCTTCATCATTTTCACGAGGCCACGGTAGGTGTTCTGTCCCTGCGCTGCAGAGATACCCTTGGATACGATCGTACTCTTCGTATTTTTACCGATGTGGATCATTTTCGTCCCTGTATCGGCTTGCTGCTTCTTATTGGTTACGGCAACTGAGTAAAACTCCCCAACAGAGTTATCACCTTTCAAAATAACGCTTGGATATTTCCAAGTAATTGCAGAACCAGTTTCAACCTGCGTCCATGATATCTTGGCATTTTCATGGGTAATACCGCGCTTGGTAACAAAGTTATAGATACCGCCTTTGCCATCTTTGTCTCCTGGGTACCAGTTTTGAATCGTTGAATACTTGATGTGTGCACCAGGAAGCGCAACAAGCTCAACAACAGCAGCATGGAGCTGATTCTCATCACGCATAGGAGCAGTGCATCCTTCCATGTAGCTTACCGTTGCACCTTCATCAGCAATAATGAGTGTGCGTTCGAATTGACCAGTATTTTTTTCATTAATGCGGAAGTATGTAGATAATTCAAGCGGACACTTCACGCCTTTTGGAATATAGACAAACGATCCATCTGAAAAGACTGCAGAGTTAAGTGCTGCAAAATAGTTATCAGTATAGGGTACGACTGAACCAAGATACTTTTCGATTAGGTCGGGATGATTTTTAGCTGCTTCAGAGAAGCTACAAAAAATAATACCTTCTTTTTCAAGCTGTTCTTTATAAGTAGTCACAATTGAGACAGAGTCAAAGACTGCATCAACAGCAACACCCGCTAGGATTTTTTGTTCATGCAGCGGGATGCCAAGCTTTTCATATGTTTTAATGAGTTCTGGATCTGCTTCATCCAAACTATTGAGTACTTTCTTTTTAGGAGCACTGAAGTAAGAAATTCCCTGGTAATCGATTGGGGCATAGTTAATAAAGGCCCACGTTGGCTCTTTCATCTTGAGCCATCGTTGATAAGCTTTCAGCCTCCACTCGAGCAAGAATGCAGGCTCTTCTTTCTTAGCAGAGATAGCGCGGATGACGTCCTCATTGAGGCCAGGAGGGAAGGTCTCGGACTCAATTTGTGTAGTAAATCCGTACTTGTACTCTTGGTTCGTAAAATCTTCTAGTAGCTGGGTATCAGAACTCATATTTTTTCTATATTAGTAGTGGAAAAACAATCTAGAGTCTTTTATTCTAGAATACAATGGCCCGCTACTCCAATAGGTACAGGGTAGCTTTTTTAGAATTTTTTGAGGAATCCGAGATGCGCATTACCCAATGGGGAGAATATGCAACACACTTCTGCATTTACTTCGCCCGCCATACATCGAGTATTCACTCGGCTAGCCGAACAAGTATCACAGCTACCGAGATAGCCAAGGAGCATGGCATCGATCAGCTCTACGCTCAGCAGATTCTGCAACGTTTGCGAAAGGGCAATCTCATTAAGAGTATTCGGGGCGCTCAGGGAGGCTATCAGCTTTCACGTCCTCCTGCAGAAATCACATTGAAAGATATACTTTCAGCTGCCGAGGGTGAGACTTTTGAGATGATTTGCGATTCGAAGCCAATAAATGAAACCAAGTGCGCACCTACAGGCCTTTGCTCGCTCCGTGATGTCTGGCGTGATTTAAAAACTGAAATAGATAGCTTTCT
The DNA here is from genome assembly GCA_044376365.1 of Bdellovibrionota bacterium. Lineage (GTDB taxonomy): Bacteria > Bdellovibrionota_C > UBA2361 > UBA2361 > JBIKWN01 > JBIKWN01. The sequence continues at coordinate 2,230 of JBILLA010000233.1, forward strand.
CGAATCGAAACGCCTCTCTGACCTCGCCTCCAAACTACCATCCCAAAAAGATCCCCTCACCCAAATCGGCAAAAAGAAAGTCGCTTAAACATAATTAGGTACAAGGTAACATTTCGTCAACAAGACGCTCTGCGATAATGGAGCTCAAGGTGGTTCTTTATTTGCAAGGACATTTCATCTCGAACTGAAGATATCTGTTATGAAATCAAGTTGTTTTAAAAAAAAGTAACTTATCTAGAGTCAATATCTGCTAGGAAATCATGTTGCAGGTATAGCTATACGTCTCTACAAAGCATGGAGAGTTATTTTTAGTAAATTTAGATTTTTTGTTACTCTTTAACAATTCAATGGAGGAGCCCAAGGTCGAAATGCTCCCGTTGGCCAAGGTATTTTTTCTATCCCCTTTCGAAGCATCTGATAACAGTTCATACACCTCGCACTAAATATTTTAATCGCATTAATAAATGAAGTTCTCAGCTCACGGCACGATGAAAGTACAAAGATACGATTCTCTCCTAGTCTCTTCTTCGGTAGATGCGGAGCATTAATACATTCCTGCAGCAAGAGCGCTCGACTCTTTACTGTTTTTTTAGTCTCTCTCCTCACCCGTTCTGCCGTAAGCTCTTTGGACCTTATTACTTCTATTATGGACTCTCGCATATCGGTCTCTATACCAAATGCTTCCATAAGCGCTCTGGGCTTTACCTGTAAGCTATGGCCTACAACACTTTTTACCTTAAGCTCACTAAGAATTTTCTCTTCGACTTTTCTAGTAAGAGATAATGACGGCAGCTTATGAATTGTTGGGAGCTGCAACCATGGCACTTCTTTAGGCTCCTCATCTTTATGGTAGAACGCATCCCAACTTGAAGCTCCAGGATAGTTCTCAATTGATGAGACTAAATTTGCACGAGCTGGATTCGCATAAAGATATGCCACCCGCTCAACAGCTTTTCTTACATCGAGAATTTGAGCCAACACAGCATCCCCTTCCCAAAGACAAAGGCGACGCTTACCGAGCAATTTCTTAAACGTATCGGTAATCTTTTTTTGAATCTCCTGATAAAAGTTCACACATGAGAGTGGATCATGTGGGATGAAAATCATGTGCACGTGATTACTCATCCAAAGATA
>JBILLA010000070.1:0-11051 GCA_044376365.1 Bdellovibrionota bacterium
GATCGTCCATCAGCTCATCTATGTGCATGAGAAGGACCCGTTTGTCTTTTTCTTGTTGATTTTTGACAAGCTGCTGAAAGATGACGTGGTGTGGCTGGAAGGTGGAAGCTTGCGCTGCCCCGCCCTGCCCTGAGAGACAGGCAAAGCGCTGGCGCGCTTCCGCAATTGAGCCAGCGTGGATAGTTGTTAAGACAAGGTGTCCCGTGAGGGCAAATTGCAGCGCTGCCTCTGCGACGGCGGCTTCTCGAATCTCGCCAATAACAAGCACATCAGGATCCTGCCGCAGCACAGCTTTCAAGCTTGATGCAAAGGTAACCTGGCGACGTGGATCAATCTGAATCTGAGTCACATTGCTAAGAATCCGCTCGACAGGATCCTCAATTGAGATAATGCGCCGCTGTTCTTTTGCAAGCTCTGCTGCAAGAGCATAGAGCGTTGTTGTTTTACCACTTCCTGTTGCGCCGCTAATGAGCACCAGTCCAGAAGAGCGCTGTGTGATGCGCTTGAGCGCTTCTTGCATCGTCGTACTTGCACCGAGTGCAGCAATGGATGGCACCTCTGAGCAGGTAAAAAATCGTAGAGCGAGTGAGTCTCCGAAGAATGAAGGCACAATACTCACCCGTGCAGTGACGGTATGGTCAAGGTACGGTATGACGAGCGATCCCTCTTGTATAGGATCTTTGCGGGTTGTATCCATTGACGTGATGACGCGCACGCGCTGGAGGAGTCGAGCATAGAGACCTTCGTTTCGTACCTGTGTTTCTTTGGTGCGAATATCACCATGCACGCGCATCGAGATCATCAGCCCTTCTTTTGTCGGTGTCATATGTAGGTCTGATGCACCCCATGCAAGAGCGTGATCGAGGAGACTGCAGAGGAGCGTATTTTCAGGAGTTGTGACCTCTGAGAGCCCTGCAATCTGTGTATGTGGTGGCATGTTGTCGTGTGGGTTGCACGCATGAAGGGCAGCATCAACATGGCGACTCTCTTTTTTATATGCGTGGAATAGCGCTGCCATCAGACACTCCTGTGCTACCACGACGAGTCGAACCTCTTGTCCGTGTGCGAGGTACTGTGCTTCTTTGCGTTTCTCTTCTGAATCTTTCGTCGCTGCTACGATAAGAATACTGCGTGGGTCTCTGCCCACCATGACAAAGCCAAGGGGAAGAAGCTGTGCTTTGGTTGCTTCAGTAAAGCTAATCAGTTCTCGAGCACGTTGGGTTGAGCACAGGCTCAAGTCGCGGGCAGATAGAGAGGTGAGCGCTTTGAGGCTCTTTTCAAGTGAGTATACATGTTCATTCATGGATGGTGCTTCGAGATAAGCAGAGTGAAAGTTTCCTCAAATTCCTGAGGATAGGCGCCACATGGAGGGGTAATTTTTGCTATCCAAACAACGCTCAGTCATGGTAGTTTTTGAGGCTATAAGTTTAATCATTACGGTTTCTTAATGAGCTCATCACTGACCCCACGAACTGCGCCGCCAAGCTCTCTGTCGGTTGTTGCACCCTGCTATAATGAGGAAGAAGTTATTCATACCCTTCACCAGCGTCTCTCGGGAGTGTTAAAGCACCTCCAGATACCCTATGAGATAGTCCTCGTTGATGATGGCAGTCGCGATAGAACCTGGCAGCTTATGCGTGAGTTATCAGCGCAAGATCCACACTTAAAGTGCATAAAGCTATCACGAAATTTTGGTCATCAAATGGCACTTACCTGTGGGCTCGATCAGGCAACAGGAGAAGTCATTTTAGTTATCGATGCTGACTTACAAGATCCACCAGAGCTTCTTCCCAAAATGATTGAGAAGTGGAAGGAAGGCTATGATGTGATCTATGGAAAGCGCAACAGCCGTGCTGGAGAAACTGCAGCAAAGAAATTTTTCGCCTACGCCTTTTATCGCATTCTGACCCGTATTGCGGGTGTCTCGATTCCTGAGGATACCGGTGATTTCCGTTTGCTCAGTCGCCCTGCCCTTGATGGGCTTATGTCGCTGCGTGAACGCCATCGTTTTATCCGTGGCATGGTTTCGTGGGTTGGTTTTGCGCAAACACCGATTCTTTATGAGCGCTCAGAGCGTTTTGCAGGAGAAACTAAATACCCATTCCGCAAGAGCTTGCTTCTTGCATTTAATGCAATCATTTCTTTTTCCTATATTCCACTGCGTATTGCATCGTACTTGGGTGTTGGCGTTTCTATTTTTGCTGCAATGTATATTGTCATTATCATTGCTCTAAAAATTATGGGTATTAACGTTCCTGGGTATACTTCGATGATGGCCACGATTCTTCTCTTAGGTGGTTCTCAGCTCCTTGTTCTTGGTATCATGGGAGAATATATCGGTCGCATCTTTGAGCAGGGTCAAAATCGTCCGCTCTATTTGATTGATGCGATTGCCGGCAATCCTAAGCTTTAAACAATTCATAGAGATTCATCATGACACAGAAACCAGTCATCATTATCGGCGGTGGATACACTGGCCTTGCCGCAGCATATGAGCTCGTTAAAAAAAATATTCCAGTAACTATTTTTGAGAGCGATGCACAGCTTGGGGGGCTCGCAGGTGTTTTTGAAGTATCGCCAGGAGTGATTATAGAAAAATTTTATCACCATTGGTTCTCAAATGATGTGCATATCCTTGGACTTGTGAAAGAGCTTGGACTCGAATCTGCACTGCAACGAGTTGAAACAAATACCGGCCTTTACTATGCCAATGCAATCTTTCGCCTCGCAAAGCCACTTGATCTGTTAGCGTTTAAACCAATTTCACTGCTTGCACGTATTCGCACGGGGCTTATGGCGCTTTATGCTCGCTATATATCTGACTGGCGCTACTTAGAAGATATCTCTGCCTACGATTGGATTAAGAAAGTTGCAGGTAAAGAGAGCTTTGAAGTGATTTGGAAGCCACTGCTCAAGGGAAAGTTTGGCAGAGAAGCAGAGCATATTTCAGCAGTATGGTTTTGGAATAAACTCAAGCTGCGCGGCTCTTCTCGAAATGAGAAAGCAAAGGAAGAGCTGCTCTATATCCGTGGTGGATTTAAAGCCGTAACAAATGGGCTTGAAGCATTTCTAACGTCGCATGGTGCTACGATACATAAGGGTACTGCTGTTTCAGAGATTGTCATTCAAGATGGTGTTGCTACTGGTGTTCGTGTTGGTGATGTATTTCATGAAGCGCAGACAGTGCTTGCAACAGTACCACTCCCGATTTTTACAAAACTTACCCCATCGCTTCCTGACCTCTATCGTCGACAGTGTGAATCGATTCGCTACCTCGGTAACGTCTGTCTTGTGCTTCGCTTGAAACGTTCTCTCTCGAGCACCTACTGGCTTAATGTTTCAGATCCTTCGTTTCCTTTCGTTGGTGTGATTGAGCATACCAACATGGATGATAAGTCTCACTATGCTGGTGAGCATATCGCGTATATTTCAAAGTATTTGGGTACGGATGAAGATCTGTTTAAGCTCTCTGATGAAGCCTACTTTCAGTACTGCCTTCCGTTTATTAAAAAGATCTTTCCAGAGTTTCAAGAAAGTTGGCTTCATGGGTACGCTTGTTGGCGCGCGCAGTACAGTCAACCAGTGATCACCAAACAGTACTCACACGCAATCCCTGCCGAGCAAACACCGATTGCACAGCTCTACCTCACCACTATGGCGCAAGTGTATCCAGAAGATCGGGGTACCAACTATGCGATACGTGAAGGACTGCGTGTCGGAAAGATGCTTGCTGAAAAATAAAAAACCCCACCTAGGTCAGTAGGTGGGGCTAAAAGTTAAGTTATAATGGAGAGATCGTTGTACGTGTCAGTGCTTTGCGGGTGCTGATTCTTTCTTGTCGTCTTGATGTTTATGGTGGTGATGATGTTCGCTACAGCTACCAGCCTTGCAAGACTTATCACATGAGCACTCTTTGTCTTTTTCGCATTTGCACTCGTCGCAGTGACATTCCTTTTTATCTTTGCACGAGCCGTGGCACTGATGTTCATCAGCAAGCACTTTTTGCGCGCCGATCATGAGAGTGAGCATAAGCGTTGTGCAAGCAAGAAGATGGGTGAGAGATAGTTTATTCATAAGACGGGTTTCCTTAGAAAATTTGTAGGTGCCTATCGTATAGCGAATAGACGAGGGGAACAGCATAAATATTCAATGTCTTTTTCGGACGAGGCTTTGGAGGTTACTGGAAAAGATAAGCTTTTGATTTTATTAGATAGAATTCCTCGGTGGCGATGCACTGCTGAGTCCCAAAACAATGCCATTTGGATGAAATAAAGCTACAATACCCTCCCTTATGACAAAAGTTTCTATTGGAAAAACATTTGAATTTGCCGCAGCCCATCGTCTGTATCGTCCTGAATGGAGCGAAGCCAAGAACGCAGAGGTCTTTGGGAAGTGTGCACACCCGCAAAGCCATGGGCATAACTATAAGCTTGAAGTCTCTGTGCTTGGAGAGCCCCACCCAGAGACTGGGTATGTGCTTGATGCTGCTATCTTAAACGCTGTCGTTGAAGAGACCGTCCTTTCGAAAGTAGATCACAAGCACCTGGATAAAGATCTTGATTGGTTTAAAGATAAGACAAGTTCTGTTGAGAACCTCGTCAACATTATATGGGATGAGCTTGAGGCAGCATTTAAGCCTCACCATGTTGCGCTCTCAGAGATTCGCATCTGGGAGACGGGACGCATCTTTGCAACAAGAAGAATCTAAGAGGAATGCATGGAAAATAATCAAGCACTTGAAGCAATGTGTCGCACCATGCTTGAAGCAATTGGTGAGGATGTTACTCGTGAAGGATTGGTCAAAACCCCTGCTCGCTTTGCCCGAGCCCTTCGAGAGCTGACTGTAGGATATCAGCAAAGTGGTGATGAAATAGTGAACGAAGCTATTTTCTCTGAAGATCACAGTGAAATGATTTTGGTGAAAGATGTAGAGTTTTACTCACTCTGCGAGCATCACCTATTGCCCTTTTTTGGTAAGGCTTCTGTCGCATACATTCCAAATGGTAAAATCATAGGGCTCTCTAAGATTCCCCGTATCATTAACATGTATGCGCGACGCTTGCAGGTTCAAGAGCGAATGACCAAAGAGATCTGTGATGAAATGGAGCGTATCCTCGATGTGAAAGGTGTTGCGTGTTCAATAGAGGGATACCATATGTGTATGATGATGCGTGGTATCCAAGTGCAATCAAGTAAGATGATCACCAATGATCTGCGAGGGCTCTTTCGTGACAATGCATCAACACGCCAAGAATTTTTTGAAGTCTTAAGGAAGTAAGACATGGCAAAGGTCGCATTTATTACGGGAGCAAGTCGTGGCATTGGTAAAGGTGTTGCACGGGGCCTCCTTGAGCAGGGCTATGAGTGCGTCTTAATAGCACGTGAACCAGAGCGACTTGGAGCAACTGCTACCGAGCTTCGACAGCTTTTCCCTCAGCGATCAATTCTTGCGCTCGATCTTGATATTTCAAACCCCGAAGCTGTTGATGTTGCGGTGCAAACGACAGTTGAACGATTTGGCCGTATTGATGTTGTCTTTAATAATGCTGGTATTTATATCGCAGGCAGCCTTGAGCTTTCTCATGAAAAATTCGAAGCAGTGATGCGCGTAAACTACTTTGGTGCTGCAAATGTTGCTCGTGCAACGCTTCCCGTTATGGCACAGCAGGGTTGTGGCTACTTAGTAAACTTGTCCTCGGTGTGTGGAAAAGTTGGCTTTGATGGAGTTGGTGCATACAGTGCTTCAAAGTTTGCACTGCTCGGTTTAAATGATTCACTCTTTCGTCAGTATGCGGGTTCTGGGGTTAAGGTAACAGCAATCTGCCCAAGTTGGGTTAATACTGATATGTCTGCCCATGCGCCGATTGCTCAAGACGATATGATTCAACCAGCAGATATAGCACAGTCAGTGCTCTACCTCTTGTCGCTCTCAAAGAATGCAGGGGTAAAAGAGCTTGTAGTAGAGTGCTTGCTGACGCCGCTTTGAAGCTTTTCACCGTAGTGGATGAAGCGCCTAGAAAAAGTAAAATATATCTTTACCTTTAATTATTACAGCAAAGAAGAGGCCCCTTAGGGTATATTGCTCAATCAATCCCAATAATCTTGTGCGTCTGCAACGAGAGTCGCCACTGTGGGTGTTCCATGCAGTAGTGTGTAGCAGCCTGTGTGCTGGCAGCTTGCTGAGGGCCATCCATTGGTTGCAGGAAGTAGTAGGAAAAGTTTAGATCTGGCAAATCGGTTGGCATCAGCGCTGCTTGGGGAAAGACCAGCTTTAGTTCGTTACCAGTTCGCTGCATGAGAGGTGCGCCAGCTTTGGGGCTTACACAGATCCAGTCGATACCAGGCGGAGCAATCTTGGTTCCATTTGTTTCTACGGCGATTTCAAAATGGTGATTGTGCAGCTGCTCGATAAGGAATGTATCAAGTTGCAACAGTGGCTCACCGCCCGTACAGACGACGTAAGGTTTTCCGCCACCTGGCCACAGTGAAGCAACGGTGTTGGCAAGCTCTTCTGCTGTGTACGTACCACCACGAACACCATTGGTGCCAACAAAATCAGTATCACAAAATGTACAGATTGCCGTGGCACGATCTTCTTGTCGACCATTCCAAAGATTACACCCTGAGAAACGAAGGAACACAGCGGGGCGACCTGCCTGAGCGCCCTCCCCTTGTAACGTGTAGAATATCTCTTTAACTGCGTACTGTTTGCTCATTGTGCTCTGAGTATACTGAATTTCTACGGATAGAAGCGAATAGCCAGAGGCCTTTTGCAAAGCAAAGTGTACGCAATGCAGTTTTCTGGAATAAAAAAAGCCCCCTTTCGGGAGCTTTTTCTAGGTAGAAGCGTTTTGGTACGCTGGCTTTACTCAAGCACCGTATCTGCAAGCACCTCAAGGTTGCCACCATGTACTTGGCAAAGACCACCACTGGTTTTAAATTTCATGGGGTTTTTACCACTGTCTGATGGCGTTACTGTAAGGATGCCATTACCGAGTACGCCGACATAGTCAGCATGATTTTCGAATATGCCAAGCTCTCCGTCAGCACCTTTAAGGGTTACCGAAGATGCTTGCATTTCAGTAATCAGCCCTGCTTGCGTCAGAAGTCTAAATTTAAATGACATAGGTTCGTCCTCTTAGTGTACTGCAACCTTATGCAGCTTTTTTACTAAACTCAGCTTCAATTTTAGCTGCTTTCGCTTTTGCTTCATCAAGTCCACCAACCATGTAGAACGCCTGCTCTGGAAGGTGATCAACTTCACCATCAACAAGAGCACCAAACGCTTTAATAGTATCTTGGAGTTTTACATATACCCCTGGTGTACCAGTGAATGTTTCAGCAACATGGAATGGTTGAGAGAGGAAACGCTCAATCTTACGTGCACGAGCAACAGTAAGTTTATCTTCCTCTGAGAGTTCATCCATACCAAGAATTGCAATAATATCCTGAAGCTCTTTATAGCGCTGCAAGGTTGATTGCACTTTACGGGCAACACGGTAGTGCTCATCACCAAGAATACCTGGCTCAAGGATCGTTGATGATGACGTCAACGGATCAACCGCAGGATAGATACCTTTCTCAGCAATTGAACGTGAAAGTTCAGTTGTTGCATCAAGGTGAGCAAATGTTGTTGCTGGAGCTGGATCTGTATAGTCATCCGCAGGAACGTAGACCGCTTGAACTGAAGTAATAGAACCTTTGTTCGTTGAAGTAATACGCTCTTGAAGTTGACCCATGTCTGTTGCAAGTGTTGGTTGGTATCCTACCGCACTTGGCATACGACCAAGGAGTGATGATACCTCTGAACCTGCCTGTAGGAATCGGAAGATGTTATCGACGAACAACAGAACGTCACGACCTTCTTCATCACGGAAGTACTCAGCAGCAGTCAATGCAGTAAGTCCAACACGGAAACGTGCTCCTGGTGGCTCGTTCATCTGACCATAGACCAGACATGCTTTGTCGATAACGCCAGAATCTTTCATCTCGTGCCAGAGGTCGTTCCCTTCACGAGTACGCTCACCAACACCACCAAACACAGAGTATCCACCATGTGCTTTTGCGATATTGTTAATGAGCTCCATGATGATAACTGTCTTACCAACGCCCGCACCACCAAACAGACCAATCTTTCCACCTTTCACATAAGGTGCAAGGAGGTCGATGACTTTGATACCAGTTTCAAGTAGTTGCTTTGAAGTTGCTTGATCTTCATAGCTTGGAGCTGCACGGTGAATTGGCCACTTCACATCGGTTGTTAATGGACCAGCTTCATCAACAGGTCGTCCGATAACGTCCATGATACGTCCAAGAGTTTTTGGACCAACTGGAATTGAGATAGGAGCACCTGTATCGATGACTTCTTGGCCACGTACGAGACCTTCAGAAGAATCCATAGCGATACAGCGTACGGTGTTATCACCAAGGTGCTGTGCTACTTCAAGGGTAAGGTTATTTGGTTGGTTATCGATAGCTGGGTTGGTCAACAAGAGTGCATCATAGATGCTTGGCAGTCCGCCCTCTTTTGGAAACTCAACGTCAATTACCGCTCCAAGAACCTGCGATATTTTTCCTTTTCTAGTTGTCATTGTTCTTGTCCTATTACGTCATTCAAAAAAAATATTAGTTAATTGCTTCAGCACCACCGATGATATCGAGGAGTTCTCCTGTAATACCTGCTTGACGGAGCTTATTATACGTAAGCTGTAGTCGCTTAATAAGATCACCGGCATTCTTCGTCGCAGCATCCATCGCAGTCATACGACTTGCATGCTCTGATGCTTTTGAGTCAAGCGATGCTTGCAGCAGGCGAACACGGAAGACTCGAGAGAGCGCAGCCATAAAGACTGATTCAAGATTCGGCTCGATGATTGCTTGTCCTGGGAGCGAGTGTTTTCCAGCAAAGCTTGCTTCTGTTGCATCCTCAGCTGATGCAGCCATGGGAAGGAGTGTTTCTACTTCAACGCTCATATTGAGTGCTGAGCGGAACTGCGTATACATAACGTATACTTTATCAACTTCACCTTCGAGGAACTGCTGCTCAACTTTTTGGAGCACTTCATCTAGTGGCCATTTTGTTGGATCTTCAGAGAGAGCTTCCAATGAGAGCGCCATCGATCGGTTTGTGCGACGGAAGTACTCAGCAGGCTTTTTACCAATGACAAAGTTTTTTAAAGTTGCCTGTGGATGCTCTTTCTTAAGCTCGCGGCTGAATGACTCAATCTTACGGTTCACGTTTGTATTGAATCCACCGCATAGTCCCCTACCGCCACCGACAACAATCAGTGCAACGTTTTTAACCTGTGCACGTTCTTGGCAAAGTGGATGTGAGAACTCCTGAGCACCAAGTTCCACGGTAAGCTCGCTGACGAGTCGCTTTAGTGACTTGGTATAGTCACGCGACCGTGTCACAGCATCTTGTGCTCGCTTGAGCTTGGCTGCTGAGACGAGCTTCATGGCGTAGGTAATTTTTTTGGTATTCTTTACCGACGTCAGTCGTCTTTTAATATCGCGAAGTCCTGCCATGGCTTATGCCGCCTTTTTGCTTTGTTCAGCTGTTGTTGTTTGCGCAGTGCTAGTGACTGCTTGAGCCTTTCCCGCAGAGAAATCGACGACAAACTTGCCAACAATTTTCTTGAACTCTTCTTCGATATCTTTGGTGAGCTCTTTCTTAGATTGAAGCGCTTCAACAAAAGCAGCGTGGTGAGTTCTTAAGTGGGCATGGAGTCCTTTTTCGAAATCACGTACTTGCGATACAGGTAGTTTGTCTGTGAATCCAAGGTTGACTGCAAGAATTGAGATAACTTGGAATTCAACAGGCATTGGCTTGTACTGCTCTTGCTTTAAGATTTCAACGAGGCGTTCACCACGAGCAATCTGTGCCTGTGTTGCAGCATCAAGGTCAGAGCCGAACTGTGCAAATGCTTGCTTCTCTCTGAACTGTGCAAGGTCAAGACGAAGAGTACCAGCAACTTTTTTCATTGCTTTAACCTGCGCCGCACCACCTACTCGTGATACTGAAAGACCAACGTTTACAGCAGGACGAATACCTGAGTTAAAGAGATCTGACTCAAGGAATATCTGTCCATCGGTAATAGAAATAACGTTTGTTGGGATATACGCAGAAACGTCACCACCTTGGGTTTCGATGATTGGAAGCGCGGTGAGTGAACCTGCGCCTTTCTCATCGCTAAGCTTTGCTGCGCGCTCAAGGAGGCGGGAGTGAAGATAGAAAACGTCTCCAGGATACGCTTCACGTCCAGGAGGACGGCGTAGGAGGAGTGAAACGCTTCGGTAAGCTACTGCGTGCTTTGAAAGATCATCAAATACGATGAGTGCATGTTTGCCCTTCTCCATGAAGTACTCACCCATTGCGCAACCAGCGAATGGAGCAAGGAATGAAAGAGGAGCAGGCTCAGAAGCTGTCGCTGCAACAACAATGGTGTGCTCCATTGCGCCGTGCTCTTTTAATTTTTCAACAACTTGTACAACAGATGAACGCTTCTGTCCGATTGCAACATAGATACAGATAACGCCGTTGCCTTTTTGATTGATAATTGTATCAAGTGCAACAGCAGTTTTCCCTGTTTTCTTATCGCCGATGATAAGTTCGCGCTGACCACGACCAACAGGTGTCATAGCATCAATTGACTTCAGACCAGTTTGCATTGGCTCATGAACAGATTTTCTGTTCACGATCCCAGGTGCTTTAATTTCGATACGACGGAATTCAGTTGTTTTAATATCGCCAAGGCCATCAATTGGATTTCCAAGACCATCAACAACGCGTCCGATGAGAGCTTCACCAACTGGGACTTCAGCAATTTTACCAGTACGCTTAACCACGTCGCCTTCACGGATAGACGCAGTTTCACCCATGATAACAATACCGACGTTGTCTTCTTCTAAGTTGAACGCGATCCCTTTTGCGCCCGAAGAGAACTCAACGAGCTCTCCTGATGCTACTTTTGAAAGTCCATAGACACGGCAGATACCATCACCAACAGAGATGACGCTACCAGTCTCGTTGACTTCAGCTTTCGCATCGA
>JBILLA010000234.1:0-3323 GCA_044376365.1 Bdellovibrionota bacterium
CACGTGGTACAGGCGGCAACTTTAGTGTTGTGATGAAATCCGAACCACTCACACTAGTTATGTCCCCAAGTGGTGTCGATAAAGGCATGCTGCAAGCAGACGACCTCATTACAGTCGATAAGTTTGGAGCCATTATTGAAGCATCACACGACAATTCAAAAACCTCTGCAGAGACTCTCATACACTTATTCCTCTGTAAGCACCTTGGGGCACGCGCAGTACTTCATACACACTCGATCTGGAATACCATACTCTCAAGAAAGTATTGTAATAAAGCGGTTCGGTTTGAAGGCTTTGAAATGCTCAAAGCGCTTGGGGCTTCAACGCACGAGGCAGCAGTATCGCTACCTGTCTTTGAAAATGACCAAGATATGGAGCGCTTTTGTAGCGTCCTTGAAGAGAATATTGCCAAACTCAAAACACAACCAGGATTTCTCATTGCAGGACATGGACTCTATGCTTGGGGAGACTCACTCTTTACTGCAAAGCGACACATTGAAGCATTCGAGTTCCTCCTTGAAATTTATGGCTTAGAAAGCCAGCGAAGCTAGCTGCTGCGCCCCTGCTTTTAAGCACTCAAAAAACACGCCACGAGATTAGTAGATTAGCCTCAGAAAACCGCGTATCATGTCGCACATCAACTAACTCTTTATCACTGTGCGTTATGTTTTCTATAAAAGATAAGCTCTTAAAGATACAAAAAGCGGATGAAAATGAACAAATGTTCATAGCCGCTATTAGCGAACTGATAACAGATCTTCCCCCAGAAAAAGTTAAAGAATCGCGCCCAGACGATATGACTCGGATTATTTCCTATGAAATCTCTGATACTCGTCGTCTTACGATCAAACAACAAACCCTCTATGCAGGGGGGCCAATCCCTATGCCCTACCATCTAATCACTGGTGAATATGCAGACAAGTATTCAACGTCCAAGTTAGAAAGAAGTGCATGCATCAGCCTCTTACAGGGTCGCCCTGCACAGAATTCGAAAAGACCTTAAAATAGTTAAGCTTTTTTGTTCTAGACACCGCTCTGTGTGTCTTGGTAGCATCCCGCCTGTTAATGTACCTTTTTTTAAACGGAGATTTATGCGTTCACTTCTAGCACTTCTACTTTGCGCCCTCATCGTTCCTGCCCACAACGTTTTAGCTGAGGATACCACTATAACCGAACATGATGATGGTTCTATCACCGTTGAAGATGATTCAGGAAACGTCGTGCATGAAGATGCAAAAGGCAATCTTCATGTTGAAGACGAAGATGGTAACTATGTAAAGATGGACAAGCATGGCAATGTTCGTGAAGTTGAAGATACAGACGGCAACGTCGTGTCTCTCGATAAAAAAGGTAATGTAAAATCTGCTGATATTATCGATGAAGATGGCCAGCGCGTAATTATTAAATAACGCTCGCCCATATTCTACTTAAGACGAAGGGGGTGCTCACCGTTTACAGGTGGGCACCCCCTTTGTTTTGTCCCAGGGAAAGCCTCCCTACCCCTTATTTGATTAGCCCCAGTACTTCACCGATACTTTTACCATGCTAGAGGGGGCAAAACAGACTGCACAGCCGCTATCCACCACATCGTTTGGTGCAACTGCTCCATCACTCAATCGCTGCGATTTAAAATACATCGGATCTGGAACTCGCGTCATTGCATACCTTCTTCCCTTTACGAATGACCCACAGTCAATAGTTCGCATTCCTTTTAATCCAGAGCTTGATGCTGAAGAAATTCGCAACCTACCCAAACTGAAACGTTGGTTTCGTGACTATCTTCCGAATCCTCAAATCACCTCATTCCTAGTCGATGGCGTTGAACGAACACTTGTGACCGCAGACCTCATAAAACATGCTGCGCCGTTGGGCGACCTACACGAGCCGCTGCTCAAGTTTACAAAAAACGCCTACGAAAAAGGTAACAGCGCGATCATAGAAAACCTGCGCACAAACTTTGAAAATTTTTTATCTCAGGCACAGTGCTGTTACCAAGAAACATACTCACTACCCGATCTTGCAGGTCGGGGAAATCTTGTTTGCACGAAGGAGGGCGAACTCTTTTTGCTCGACATGAACAATAGCTTTGTGACTGATATTTTTTCACTCATGCAAGATACCCAGCAACACGAACGCTTTTCACATATTACACAACAAGTATTAGTAGCCGAGCCCAATGGCGCTCACTCTTTTTTTATTTTCAACCATAATACCTCTCTCCACATAGCACAGGATAAAATCATCGTACCGGTCGATGAAAATTATTGGCCTGCATTTGATGCTTCCCTCAAAACACTGCTGACCATGCAGGCATTCTATAATCTCATTACAGATACAGCGCGTTCAGAAGCACCAACATCAGATGAGATGAAACGCCAAAAAAAATTACTCGTGCAGGAAGCCCCCTTCTTTCGTCCCCTGTTATCACAGCGGCGCAGCGCCATTGTTTCCTCACTCATCGAACAGTTTATCAAGCGTCGGCAGCTGCGATGACCCAAAAACACTCATAAACGAAGGTAGTAGCTCTTTTCTAAGCCCTCAAATCCCCCTATTATGAGGATATACCGCCTACCACTAATGGAGAGACCCTATGGCTGTCGTCTATATCCCTGACCTTGATAAAGCACTCACTGACTATGATGAAGCAAAAGCACATCTTGCCTCTATCGGTATTGGGTACGAGCGATGGGACACCAGTCATATATCGTCTGAGACTCCAGCAGAAGAGATCTTAGAGAGCTATGCGAAAGAGATCGACATTCTTAAGCAACAAGGTGGCTACGTAACCGCTGATGTTGTTGATGTGTTTCCAACAACTCCAAATCTTGACGTTATGCTCAATAAATTTAACAGAGAGCATACTCACTCTGAAGACGAAGTTCGATTTTTCCTTGAAGGCAACGGGCTCTTTTTTGTTCGTCCGCTCAATGGCGCTCCTGTTGTGCGCATCGAAGTAGGGAAAGGTGACCTCTTACGAGTTCCTGCAGGGACGACGCACTGGTTTGATGCATGTGAAAATAAACGTTTCCGTGCTATTCGACTGTTTCAAGATCCTTCTGGCTGGACACCGTACTACACTGATACTGGCGTCGATAAAAATTACATGCCCGTATGTTTTGGTTTGCAGTTTATCCCAAGCGCTCTCCAATCAATCTAAGGCACTACTAAAGGATCCTTATGCCATCATGGTTTATCTACAGCTTCGGATCTATGTTGAGCTTTACAGGCCTTGCGCTCATCATGAAGAAACTCTCGATAACCATCGATAGTATGCTCGGTTCTATGCTCGTCCTTGTTTTTGCAGCTTTGCTCAATTGCCTTAT
>JBILLA010000071.1:0-11027 GCA_044376365.1 Bdellovibrionota bacterium
AAAATGTTGGTTCAATCTTCATGCCGCTTTTTAAGCGCTGCTGAAATTCGGGAACGATAACATCGTTAGTAGAAAGACCTTCGGTGACCTCAACAAGTTCACCAACTTCTCTTCCAATGGTAATGGGGCGGATTTCAATAATGCCTTCGTTTGAGACAACTGCAATTTGCTTAATACCCTGAAGGTCGCGGATAGCTTTCTTTGGTATAGCGATAACATTTTTACGGGTCTCTGAGATTGTTCGAATCTTTGCAAATTGTCCTGGGCGTACAATTTTATTTGGATTCGGGAATGAAGCTTCAACGGCAAGGGTGCCTGTCGTTGCATCAACTTGAGCATCAACTGATGAGACGCGTCCTTTTTCAGGATGCTCTGAACCATCACTTAGAATGAGCGTTAGTGTAAAGCTCGCGCTCTTATCCTCTCCTGTAGCCTGTTGCTGTTTGAGCTTTGCAAAGTAGAGATAGTCTTTCTCAGAGATGCTAAAGCGGACATGGATAGGGTCAAGTTGTGAAATGGTGGTGAGGACGGATGTATTAGGAGCTCGACCTACTAATTCACCAACACGGGCTTTTGTGAGGCCGATAAGTCCTGAAATTGGAGCTTTAATTTTTGTATAGCTCAGTTCAATTTGCGCATCCTCAAGTGATGCGCGTGCTGCATCGAGACCTCCTTTGGCAACACCCTGCATCGCAATTGAGCTCTCTAGATCGCGTTGGCTGAGTGCCTTCATTTCCGCCAGCGGCTTCACCCGTTTTAAGTCTGCATCTGCTTTCACAAGTTTGGTTTCAGCTTCTGCAACTTTCCCCTGTGCTTGAGCAAGTTTGGCCTCAAAGGGAGCAGGATCGATCGTGTAGAGTAAATCGCCCTCGCTAACATCTTTACCCTCCTGAAAGTGAACACCAAGGAGAGTGCCTTCCACACGAGCTCGTATGTCGGCATCGATTGCCCCTTTTGTCTGACCAACGAATTCAATCGGCAGGGAGAGGTCCTGCTGAGCAAGACGAAGGACCGTTACTGTTGGGATGGTCACAGTTTCAGTGGCTTCTTGCTTCTGACAGCCAAGAAAACACAGCAGAGATATGAGTGAAAATAAGACAAAAGCGGACCGGAATTGCATGACCATAGGTTGCTAAAAGTGAGTTAAAAATAGGTTTGAGATGTTATTTACGAGGTAATATTGCACAGCCGTTCGTATGGTTGCAAACATAGATTTTGAGCAGGATAGGGGGCCAAAAAGAGCGATGCAATGATGCATCGAGCAGTATAATTTTAGTGCGGATTACATGGGTTGGCCGGGTTTTTTTGTTTGTACTGAAGCGCAAACATGACCGTGATAGAAAATGCAAAGGAAATAATCGTAATGATGTGGTTATCGGGCCGCTCCATGCTTAAAGAGAAGCGAAGTAATACCGTTGATATGATGAAACTTGCATTTCGCATGACCGTATAAAAAGAGGAATCATACAAAAATGAGATGATCAGTAAGAGCACATCGGCATAGATCATCACATTAAAGAAATCGAGATAGAAGAAAGCATTGGGATTAGGAAACTCGGTCTGATGGGTGAACGCGGATATCGCGTGCGAAATCCAAATCTGCAAGTTTTGAATACTTGTAATCACTAGGAAAACCAGTAGGCAAAGAGATATGGCTTTTTTAAATGTAATAAATCGTTCGAGAGGTTCTTTGTTGTCATGCTCTGGATAGCGATGATGCAGTCGATGGAACAGCACCGTTAAGACAAGCATGATAAATGAAGCGATCAGATCATAGCCAAGAGATATCACAGCAGGGTCAGATAGCTTGAGCGGAGCGTACATGTGGACATCCGCTATATCGTGAAAAAAACTACGGAGCGTAATGAGCGTAATGATCTCAAATTGTTTTCCAATGAATTCAGTCATTGATTCTGGAAGAATCACAACGAGCAGGAAAACTTCATAGGCAAGAATAAAACTAAATGGAGTATAGATTGCTTTGAGATAGTTGAATGATTCACCTCTGTAGAGCGCAGGGACGTTGTTGAGTAAAAAAATGATACCTAGGTGAGCGATAAAAAATAGAACTGCCAATCTGATAATGAACACTTCAAAAACACGAAGGTTTTGAGGGGTAACATGCTTACTGAATATGCCAGCAAGTGAGCGCGCACTCGTTTCGATTATTGTCATAGGTTGGCCTTAGTGAAGTGATAATAGTTGTATACCATAACTAAGACATAACAAAAGCTGGAGTATTTTCTAGAAGTGCTTTAAATCGTTCTGAGACAGGCTCGTAGTACTTTGCCATAGAAGTGGTTGCCCAGACGAAGCCCCCGAAGGATGGTGGACCCAAGCGGGATCGAACCGCTGACCTCTTGCGTGCCACGCAAGCGCTCTCCCAGCTGAGCTATGGGCCCGGGATAATTAAAGGGCATACTATCAGCTGGGAGAGCGCTTGCCAAAAAACACTGCGCGCTCTTTTTATAAGAACGGATGCCTTGCATCCGTTCTGTCAGCTGAGCTATGGGCCCGGGATAATTAAAGGGCATACTATCAGCTGGGAGAGCGCTTGCCAAAAAACACTGCGCGCTCTTTTTATAAGAACGGATGCCTTGCATCCGTTCTGTCAGCTGAGCTGTGGGTCCGGGGTGGGAGTAAAACCCTCAAAAGCTACCCTGTACCTTTTTTTATAACATCTTAATATTACTGGTGTTTTTGACCCAAGCATACGTTCCATATGTTGCGTATTGAGAACCTATGCCAATGGCATTTTATGTTGCCGAGGCCTCTAGTATGTACATAACTAAGGAGAGGCATTGATCTTTAATTTATAAGCCTTGATTGTGAGTATTAGTTTCAGTGTTATGATTGAAGGCTGTAAAGATCCATATCAGAACTCCCGCCAAGTCCTTGGTGCACAGAGTAGTGAGCCTTGGCTTACACGATCAACTCGAGCAGAGACGTGGATCAAAGAAATAGCTGCAGTAATCGTAACTGATCCCTCTTGGGCTGAACGTCATCCTAATTTTTTTACAGATGATCTCTCTACACTTCAAAAAGAAGATATCATCGGACGTAGTCCTCTTCTCTCTGTCCTTGAAGCTTTGGGTACTATACCAGCTGAGCAAAGAGGTGAGCATTATGCCGACAATGTGCATGCAGTGATTGGTATCATTGCTGATCGAGTCACAGCAAATTCGCAAATAACTTTTGCCAATGAAGAAGATCAAAAATTGCATGCATTGCATTATCTCGGTGATCTACATGGTCGAAAATTTATAGCAGTGCTTTCGAAACTTGGGTCTCCGTATCATGAGCTTGCGGAGGTCCTTCTTGAAAAACTTCCACAGAAAAAAACTCCAGAAAAACTACCGCTGAAAAAAGCTCCAGTTCCTGCCTCTAATCCAAAGCAGCCAAAAAAATTAAAGCGGCTAACGCCTCCAACGTCCCATGAAAATTTGCTCAAAAGACCTGCGCGAAAATGGCCAGAACCCCAAAAAAATTATCCATCAAATACTGTCCCGAATATTTCAAAAAAGACGCAAGATTTCTTGCAACGCTTTCCACGAAGCTTTCCTGAACTTACCCATCAAGCGAAAATGAAGAAGCTTGCATCCTTTTCCCATAGGGCGTCGAAACTTGTTGATGATGCTTCGTGGTACGATATTGCCGCCATCGCGAATCGATTTAAAACGCATCGTTTTGCAGCGGACCAATTTTTTAAAAAAGCAGAACCGCGCCTTGCGAACTCGTGTCGCGAAATGTGTGAGCGAAAATCAGAAGAAACGCTCTATGATAAAAGCGCCATGGCAGAGGTATATACTGTCATGTCTAATTTTTATTCAAGTACTCCAGAATTACATCAGCAGATGTATGACGCATATATGGCTGGTTTCTTTGATCACGATCAAGTGATGCTTGAGCGATTGGTAATTTCTCTTGCATATTCTTTAGCAGATGCTGATTTTAAGAAAGTATGGGATCGCATGTTGAATTATTTGGGTGATGCTGAACCATCAATGCCTAAATTTGTAGCTGCTGGTGCGATCCGTGGAATGCCTTTGGGTAGTAGTTGGGAGTATGTGGCTCTTGATGAGAGTGTTTTTATTGCAACGCCAAATTTACTCTCTCAGACATCATATGAGGGTGGTGTTTTTAAAGCGTTGCAAAATATACAAGGCGATCATTTTTCAATTCATCCAGAGTATGACATTCAAGGCTTTAGAGTCGATTTTATGATTCAAGCTAAGAACGGTGATCGTTATGTAATTGAATTTGATGGTATGCAATTTCATTACATTAATCATCTTTATGAAAATGGCATGCTGTGGGAGGAAGAGGTGCGAGAGTGCTATATTGATCAAGTACTCGGAATGCCTGTTATACGAATTCCAAGCATAGATTGGCCCTCGGACCTCAAGGAACGAAATGAGTACCTTCTTAATCTTCTTCGCAAAAAAGCACCAACGCTCTTTCAGGAGTAATCTGGAAAAGTAATTCCCCTGAAAGTGGTTAAAAACTGCTTGAAACACTGGTTTTTGCTGTCTTTCTTTAATTTAAAAACATATTGCGCTAGACTACTGTTCAATCGGGCTGTAGCGCAGACTGGTAGCGCGTTCCCTTGGGGTGGGAGAGGTCGGAAGTTCAAATCTTCTCAGCCCGATTTTCTTTGGCCGATTCTTTATTGCTTGCGGTGCGTTGCAGCTCCCAAAGTTTCGCATACTTCAAAAACACATAGTACGATTCGATGAGTGCGACAATAAGTCCAGAAGCACCGTCTCGAAATCCCTGTTTAAAGATATAGAATTTCATAAAACGAAATATCGGACGGAAAAGTATCTCAATGATATTCGTGCGGTGACCGTGGCTAAAAATACTAATAGCCGCCGATGAAGAGAATTTATTGAGGCGATTAATCTGATCTTGCATATCAGAGTATGTGTAGTGGTAGAGCTCGCCGCTTAGTTTACGAGTAGCTCCTTGCACAATAGCTTTCTCGTGAGGATCAACGCCGCCCCAGGTTGTATGAGAGCGCCGACATAAGCGTAAACGGAATTCTGGGTACCAACCACCGTGACGCCACCATCGATTGAGGTAGAAAACAACCCTTGATAGATGAAATCCATTGTATGCGAGGGGCTGTTTTTTATCTGCTTGTAAGAGGGTAATCATCTCTTCTTTCAGCTCTGCAGAAACTTCTTCATCTGCATCAATATTGAGCACCCAATCGGAAGTGCACTGTTGGAGTGCATATGCTTTTTGTTCTACGTACCCAGTCCATGAACGGAACAGAATCCTGTCGGTGAATTCCTTACAGATTTCAAGTGTTGAGTCAGTAGAGCCACTATCAACGACAATAATCTCATTGCACCACTGGATGCTTTCGAGGCAGCGGCGTATCTGGCTCTCTTCGTTCAAGCAAACGATGAAGGCAGAGACTGAGTATGTGGATTTATCGTGAGTCATCGAGACCCATAAGGTACAGTATTCTAAGTAAAAAGTGGAATCTCTAGAGTAGCTTTTCTTGTATTGGACTCTTTTCAGTAGAAGGGGTAAAAATAGGGGTCTATGTCCAAGAAGATCCTCGGTATTTCCGCATACTATCACGATAGCGCAGCTGCCCTTGTCATTGACGGTGAAATTATTGCTGCGGCACAAGAAGAGCGTTTTACCCGTAAGAAGCACGATTTTAATTTTCCTAAGCATGCATCCCAGTACTGTATGCAGGAAGCTGGCATCGGTATTGATGATGTCGATTATGTTGTATTTTATGACAAGCCGCTCTTAAAGTTTGAGCGCCTCATGCAGACCTACGTCGCGACTTCCCCAAAGGGTTTTAATTCATATGCGCAGGCAATGCCGCTATGGTTGAAGGAAAAGCTTTGGATGCCAGATGCTATTAAAAGTGAACTTGGTTTTAAGGGTGATATCCTTTTTACTGAGCACCATCAGAGCCACGCAGGAAGCGCATTCTACCCCTCTCCATTTCAAGAGGCTGCAATCTTAACAATTGATGGTGTTGGTGAGTGGACGACAAACAGCCTTGGCTATGGTAAGGGTAATCACTTTTCGCTCTTTAAAGATATTAAATTCCCGCATTCTTTAGGTTTGCTCTATTCAGCATTTACCTATTTTACTGGATTCAAAGTAAATTCAGGTGAATACAAGGTTATGGGACTAGCCCCGTACGGTGAGCCTAAGTATGTGAAGCAAATCTATGACCATATTATTGATCTGAAAGAAGATGGCTCGTTCCACCTTAATCTTGAGTATTTCAACTATATGGAAGGTCTTTCAATGACCAATGATAAGTTTGGCTCCCTTTTTGACGGACCGCGTCGTCAACCAGAGTCGCCGCTTACACAGCGTGAAATGGATCTCGCTGCTTCTGTACAAGTTGTGACGGAAGAAGCAATGCTTCGTCAAGCACGTTATCTGCGCAAGGAAACAGGTTCAAAGAATTTGTGTATGGCAGGTGGTGTTGCTCTTAACTGTGTTGGTAACGGTAAGATCTTAGCAGCTAATATCTTTGATAAAATTTGGGTTCAGCCAGCTTCAGGTGATGCAGGTGGTGCACTTGGAGCCGCACTGTGCTGCTGGTACGGATTTTTAGGGAACCCTCGTCAGGCTGATGGTATTAAAGATTTTCAAAAAAACTCCCTGCTTGGTCCTCAGTATTCTGATGCTGAAATTATTGACGCACTTTCTGCGCACGGCGCGGTGTTCTCGCAGCTTGATGATGATGCGCTTTTTTCAAAAACAATCGAGATACTTGAAGAAGGCAAGATTATTGGTTGGTGTCAGGGTCGAATGGAATTTGGACCTCGTGCCCTTGGGAACCGGAGTATCATTGGAGATCCTCGCTCCCAGCAGATGCAATCAACGATGAACTTAAAAATTAAGTTTCGTGAGTCTTTCCGTCCATTTGCTCCAGCGGTGCTTCGCGAGGACGTGTCGCAGTACTTTGAGCTTGACGCAGATTCGCCCTATATGTTGATGGTTGCTCCTGTGCAAAAGAGCCGACGATACGCTATGACTGCTGAACAGGAGAAGCTCTTTGGTATTGAGAAACTCAATGTTCCAAAGTCGGATCTTCCGGCTATTACGCACGTTGATTACTCAGCTCGAGTGCAAACTGTGGCAGAAGATTCTCATCCTCGATTCCATGCACTGCTTTCAAAGTGGAAAAAGAAAACTGGTTGCAGTGTCCTTGTGAATACTTCTTTTAACGTTCGAGGTGAGCCTATTGTGGCGACACCAACAGATGCATATCGATGTTTCATGCGCACTGAAATGGATGCGCTTGTGTTTAACAACTTCATTATGATTAAGGCTAACCAGCCGAAGTTTGATGATAATGAAGATTGGATGAAAACCTTTGAGTTAGATTAATAGAGAGAAGACAGAATCATGGAAATACTTGATGCAAATATTTCAATATCAGATAGCTGGCTCGGGAAGCCGGTTACCAAGCATGTTAAGGATTTTGGTATCTTGATAGGAGCAATTTTCCTCCTCATTAGTGCGTTCAAAATGTACAAGGGAACAGGTATCCTCATTCCAACAACGTACATTGGAGCGCTCTTTATTATTGGCGGACTCTACATGCCACGTTTGCTTATGCCGGTTTGGTACTACTGGATGAAATTTGCTCTCGCACTTGGCACATTCATGACGCTTGTCATTATCACTCTTGCATGGATTATCATGTTTGTTCCGATTGGTATTCTTTTTAAGCTTATTGGGAAGCGCACCGTCAACCTCTCGTTTAAGTCGAGTTCAGACTCATACTGGGAGCAGCGCGAAGATAAGTATAACGATTTTAAGCTGCTGGAACGTCAGTTCTAGTAGAAGTTTTGCCTTAGCTAGTGGTTACATTCAGAGAGTGCTAGGTAACTATTTAAGAAAACGGCATTTCTTTCTGATTCAAATATTGTGCTAAAGCATAAGTCTCCCCCAGACGAATCCATTTACTATGGATGGTATCAAGGGGCAGTACGATATTTTAGTCGTTGATAACGATCCTGAGCGACGTATCAGGATGAAGTATGCAACATCGGCTGCAAAGTCAACTTTTGGGCATATAGTTGTCGCAAGTGAGCTCAATAAGGGCCTTGAATCCTTGAAGTCACTCTATTCGCGAGTTGTTATTTTTGTTGGTGACTCATTTAGTGGATCACGAGTTGGGACTTTTATTGAGCAGGCAAAGAGTGTACGAGCAGGACTAGACTCTGCCTACGTACTACAAGCTGCAGCAACCAGAATCAATCCTGTTGAAGTTTATGCAAATGTTCTTCAAGGTCTTGATGCAGTAATAAAGGAGCCGTTCTCTGTCGATGAGTTGGTTGATACAACCCATGCTGCAGCGCAAATTTTTTATAAGCGTCGTGCAGAGCGAGAGGGTAAAGTCATAGCAGGACTTGTGTCACGTGCCCTCGAAGCACTTGATAAAATTGCTACAGCAAAAGCTATAGGTGATAGTCCTGGGGAATTGATTAAAGAGCTACATCAAAGCAAAACAGTCATTGCATCACTCTCTGATGATTTGAGAGCGACTTATTATCAAGAGCTTGGAATTCAAGCAGCAGCAGCAAAAGTACCACCCAAGTTAACGCGCTATTTTGAGAGTACAGTTGATTACGAACAGAAAGTTTTTGAGAGAGCCCGCCAAAAAGTGAGCAGCCTCGACTTGCATCAATCACGAACTCGAGTCATTACGAGACATTGAGCAAACTATTAAAAATTATCTTTAGTGATTCTCGATAGTTAGCTATAAAGATTTCTGTTCGATTTTCTGAAGCATTTTGTCCAAAGAGCCGACAATACTTTGCAGAGAGAGTAATTAAGGATCTTTTAAGTCATGGGTGTTCCCCGTAAACGTCAGTTTAGTATCTGGAAGTCAGTAAAGGCTAAAGATGAATATATGATGCAACCCCAAGAGGCTGCCCCCGTGTCATCGAATCCTTGGTGTGACGCTGATATTAAACGTGTGGCAACCGTAGGATTAGTTTCAAAGCCATCTCGTCGCCTTAGAGCCTTTACAGGACAGATTATGCTTTCTTCTATTTCAATGTCACCTCGTTTTAATCTTAAGAGTAATCTACTCAAGGTGGGCATAAGTCTTTTCCTTGTTGCCGATCTTGCGCTTGCTGCGCTGTTTCTAAAGTCTATTTTTTAGCAGCATACGTTCTAAAAAAAACCTTTAGAGTGATTAAATATCTTCACTGTTTTTTGGTGGATTATCGCCAAAGTTATATCTATAGATAGGATGTAGACTGGAGCCACGCTCCATTTGTGTAATTTGGTTTAGAAGACCGGTCTCAAGATCGTAAACCCAGCCATGGATATAGAGTTCTTTGTTATTGTTCCAAGCTTTTTGGATGATGGATGTCTCTGCAA
The DNA here is from genome assembly GCA_044376365.1 of Bdellovibrionota bacterium. GTDB lineage: Bacteria > Bdellovibrionota_C > UBA2361 > UBA2361 > JBIKWN01 > JBIKWN01. Next base: position 9,385 of record JBILLA010000071.1, read on the forward strand.
GGTTATAAACTTGTTCAACGACATTAAGCTCAACAAGCTTTTTGAATTTAGCATTGTGATCTTGAATAGCATCCAGCTCGCGTTCGTGAAAGCGATAGATGTCTTTGATATGCCTTAACCATTTGTTGATGAGTCCAAGGTGCTTGTTGTTCATTGCATTGAGAATGCCTCCACAGCCATAGTGGCCACAGACGATTACATGATTAACTTCTAAGACTTCGACGGCATATTGAAGAACGCTCAGTAAGTTAAAATCAGTATATACGACAAGATTTGCAATGTTTCGGTGAACAAAAAGTTCACCTGGTTCGCAGCCAGTTATTTCTTCAGCAGGTACTCTGCTATCCGAACAGCCTATCCATAAATACTCAGGCTTTTGAAAATCTACTTTACATGAGAAAAAGTCTCTATTAATAGAGGTGCGTTCTTTGGCCCAAGCTTTATTGGAAAGAAGTAATCGTAGATGTTTACTCATGAGTTTTCTTTGGAGATAAAAATTTGTTACGAAAAATATGTCTGGTAGTCACTTCTACCCCTCGTTTTTTTGCACCTTCCATATAGTTTTCTACAACTTCAACAATATCTTGATCGACAAAGAGGGATCGTGATCCATCGATAAGGAGTGGCATATCTTGGGGTATGGATTCAAGTATCTCTTTCAACATAGACCGATGAACGAATGATACATCTTTATTAAATCTGATGAGATAAAGATGTTCATCATTTACGACTGTCATTACGTCATGATTATTAGCTTTGAGTGCAAACAGAACTCCAATGAGGGCACCAGCTATTACTCCGGTGAGGAGGTCGAAAGCAACCACACCAAGTACTGTAATTATAAAGGGAATTGCTTGCTCACGGGGGGCAAGTACAGATTTTTTAATTACTTCGTAAGATGCAAGTTTGTAGCCTATGACGATGAGAATCGCTGCAAGGCAAGCTAATGGTATCTTATTGAGTAATGCTGGTATTGCTAGGATCGACGTTAGAAGGAGTAAGCCATGGTAAAATGATGACATCCTAGTTCGGCCACCTGCCTGAATATTAGCTGAAGATCGAACAATAACGGATGTTATGGGAAGTCCACCGAGTAGTCCGCATAGGGTGTTGCCTATCCCTTGAGCAAGGAGTTCTTTGTTCGTTGAAGAGATCCTGTTGTAGGGGTCGAGCTTATCGGTTGCTTCAACTGAGAGAAGCGTTTCTATGCTAGCTATGAGTGCGATAATGAACCCACTTTTGAGGATAGGTAGTGAGAAAATTTTTTCTAAGTTTGGCTTGTGTAACGATGCATAAAGTTCATGTAAAGAGTCATGGATTGGGATGTTTACAAGAACATTTCTCTCTTGCAAGAGAGCATACTTTGGTAGCAGAGAGAGAAGTATTTCATTACAAAAAATGCCAAATATCACGACAATAAGTGGGCCTGGAATATATTCAAAGAGACGACCCTTTTTATTTTTCTTTGCAGCATCCCACAGTACAAGGATACTGACACTGATAGTTGAGATAAACAACGTCGTTGGTGAAATGCGAAAGATTGGAGATAAGAGATCCTTGAATGCAGTAGCGTAGTGCATGGGCTCGGTAAATGAAATATCGCTCTCAAAGGTGCTATTAATACCAAGAGCATATGACAATTG
>JBILLA010000072.1:0-10932 GCA_044376365.1 Bdellovibrionota bacterium
CAGTTCGTTTGTGCGTAATGTCTGCAATTGTTGCAAGCCAACCTGAGGAAGACAGTGTGGTGCCTTTGGTATAGGTCATCTCGATTTCGATGAATTGCGATTGTGTTTCGTCATCATGAACAAGTCTGACTTCATCAACTGCAACACCCCGCACCTGACTTGATATGAGCAACTCTTTGAGCGTTACTTTGATATTTTCAGGAAGATTCGTTTGATCAACTCGTGCACCAATCAGTTGTGCTGCCGGAACGCCTAACAGCTCTTCACACCCTGACGTGCAAAAAAGAATAGTTTCATCAGAGCTAAAGCCAAGACTATTTTTCGGTTTATCACTGAACAGATGCACATCTTCTTCAGGACGCAGGCCAGCAGTGCGATGCCTTGTGGCAACAAAATTTCCCCGCGCATAGTCAGTGCTAATGATATTTTTCAATTCAAGGGTGTACTCTGAAAGGAGCGTCTTGGTGAGCATCATCCCGATTAAAATTGGAAGCGACAGTAAGCAACAGCTTCCAATGAAAAAGAACAGATCATAGGAATAGGGAAGGACATGTGCTGCGCGGAGCACAGCATGTTCACTCAGAAAGAAAACACCAAAGATTGTTGTCGTAATCAGAGAAAGTATCTCAGGAAGAAAGAGCGGCATTGCAACGCGGTGTCGCTGCCCAAAGAGTGTTGTGCTGAGGGTTGGCGACAACAAAAGTGTTCGTGCAAGGCCTAACAGTAATACATCAAAGAAGAAGTGAATTGCTAAATCATCTGCAGAAGCACTTCCAACCAGTGCAGCAACACCAGCGCCAAACCACCATGCTGGAATCAGCAATAGTCCAGCTTGGATGTCAGGATATTTTTTGTGGAGCTGTGCGAACGCAGTAAAGAAGCAGATGCTTTGTACTACTTGAAAGATATCGTGTGAGCGTGTGAAGAGCAGGGGAACTTCAGCAATACTGACTGCCATAAATGTAGCCAGCCCACCCATCGACGACGCTGTCATAAACAGGATGAGGTTACCGAATGCATATTGAGGGCCAGCGCCATGTTGAAAGCTCACTAACGTTATAAGCAGCGCTCCAAGTCCAAAGAGGTGGGCTCGAATTGATGAATTTATAACAGAGTCTTGATGCTGCATGTGGCGTGTATAATTCCAGGCTACTCTTCTGTATCGGATTCACTCCCTTATTTCCATAGTAAAAAAGAGGAGATGGGTCCGACAGGACAATAATGAAACATTATTTTACGAATAACTATCTGTTTCTTGGTCGCCCTACCTTGCATCTAAGCGAATGTGCTTAATTTTATTGTAGGCAGATGCCGTTATAAACAGGTAAACTCCGATAAGCATAGGTTTATTTATATAAGTGAGATCATGAATACAAAGGTTTTAATCTCTTCTCTCTCTGCGTGCATCATCAGCTTTACAGGTGCATCTGCTTTCGCCCAAGAATATTTTCCAGTTGATAACGGGATTTCTGAGTACCATCAAGGACCAGAATATCGTCAAAGCGAGTCACACCCACTGCGTGTGGTTGGTTACGCGTTGCATCCAGTTGGATGGGTGTTGCGTGAAGTAATCTTTCGCCCCTTTAGCTGGTTAGCGAGTTCAAGTGAAGAGACAAGAAGTGTGTTTGGGTACCGCGATTCGCGCGACTATCGAAGCTCTGATTGCTTTGATACGAGTGATGTTGCGCCTGACTGCAAAAAAATGCCGCCCTTTAATTATCGTGATCGTGATAAAACAGCGGTGCGTCATGAAACAAAAGAGATCTATTTCCCTGAAGTAAATTTTGAATTCAATAAAAGCAGCCTCAATGATCTTGGACGAGGTCGTATCCATCAGCTTGCTACGCTCCTTCAGCAGAACCAACATGCACGTATCGTGCTTGAAGGGCACACTGATTCAAAGGGTGGCGATGATTATAATATGAAGCTTGGACTTGCTCGCGCTGAAACTGTTCGTCAAGAACTCACAGGCCTTGGTGTAGGTGGGGATCGTATGTCGACAGTGACACTTGGTAAAGCTCAGCCTGAGCTTGAAGGCTCTGAAGATTGGGCACGTGCAGTAAACAGAAGAGTTGAAGTGCGCGTGAACTAATTCCTCGATTCGCTTTCCAAGAAAGCGTAGATTAAAAAAGCCTCCTTGATTTTTTAATATCAAGGAGGCTTTTTTGCATCAGGGGTTTGATGCTATTTCTTTGCAGCATCATCCTGCGGTGGAGCAAGCCCAACCCACTCAAGCGCCAGTTGCAAAGTTGATTTTCTTTTATCGAGCTGTGTCAGCAAACTACGCTGCGTTTCAGACATTGATGCCATAATCATCTGGTCTCGCTCAGCTTTGTCTTCAAGCTTTTCGATACGAGTACGAAGCCAGTCTCGCTCTTGGGTCAGTGATTTAATTTCACTTTCCTTAAAGGTAATGTATTTTTCGTGAAGCTCTGCAAGTGCTTTGAGTTTTGTTACTTCTTGCTCAAGTGCATCAAGAGAAGTAGTGCGCGCAGTAAATGCAGGCGTTGCTTTTTGATAAGACACCGCTTGCCCCGTTGCAACTGTTTCGACCTCAGCATCTTCTACTTCTACTTTCTCTTCATCATCTTCATGATGCGAGGCAGCGGGAGCGCTTGGAGCTGTATCAGCGACGATGCGCTCAGCGAGAGGCTTATTAGTAATTTTAAACAGCGCAAACAGCTCTTCTTTCTGGAACGATATTCCTTCATCGTTCTGTTGCGCGTGCATGTACCCAGCATCTGCAAATCGTCGGAGCGTTGATTCAGAGACACCAGTTACTTTGATAGCTTCTGCGAGTGGAATGAAAGCAGCTGCAGTATTCATAATGCTTATTGGAACTCCCTGATTTCCATAACACTTGTTCCACCAATTTTATTCACTTCAAGACCACCGGTAATCACAGCAAGTGCTCCCTTTGGAATGTCGCAGAGTCGCTGAATCGTTGACAGTGCGTGCTGCAGCTCTTCAAGGTGGTTACTCGACTGCTCGCTAAGCCAAACAGGAGTCACACCCCAGAACAGCGACATCCGTCTGAGTGATCTGGTGTGTGTTGAGCTTCCAAAGAGTGGCTGGTTCGGGCGGTACTTAGCTAAGAGGCGCGTTGAGTACCCTGAGGTGCTACATGCAATCAGTGCAGCAGCGTTTACTTTCACTGCAGCTGCACAAGCGGCATACGCAATAGCGTCAGCAACAGTTCGATGATCCGCATCACGCATTCGCAATTTGTACTCTTCAAAGACAAAAGATTTTTCAGCTTCAAGTGCAATCGCATTAAGGTAAGAAACGCACTCAACAGGATTTTCTCCGATTGCAGTTTCTTCAGAAAGCATCACTGCATCTGCACCCATCATCACAGCGGTTGAAACATCAGAGACCTCTGCGCGTGTTGGACGAATTGAAGTAACCATGGATGAGAGCATTTGCGTTGCAACAATGACTGGAATCCCTAAGTAATTGCCCTTACGGATGATCTCTCGCTGTGCACGAGGAAGCTGCTCAAGTGGCATCTCAAGACCAAGGTCACCACGTGCAACCATTAACCCGTCGCAGACTTCGGCAATCTCATCAAGATTTTTGATAGCATCTTTTCGCTCAATCTTTGCAATCAAGTGAACATCGCCACCAAGTTCTTTCACTTTGTCACGAACCGTTCGTATATCAGACGCATCACGGACAAACGAGATAGCAACGAAATCGACGCCATGCTTGATACCAAAGGTAAGGTCATCCATGTCTTTGGTTGTTGTTGCAGGGGTATCAACAGGGCTATCAGGGAAAGCAATACCAACCTTCGAACGCAGCCTGCCACCCTTAATGATTTTACAGGTTACAGATTGACCATCATTTTTCTCTGCGACAAGCGAGATAATACCATCCGCAAGAAGAATAGGGTCGCCAGGGCGAAGGAATTGGACTGGATCAAGGGTTTCTACAAAGATTTTCTTTTGGGTCGTAAGGCTGCCATTGGCGCTTACAAGCTCGATAGTGTCGCCGTCAGAGATCATCTGATACTCGTTTTCGACTGCAGAGATACGGATTTTAGGGCCACAGAGGTCCTGCAGGATAGCCACCGGAGAGCGAAGGGACTCAGCCACTGCACGGATATTGTTTAGGTTTGCCAGGTGCTCCTCGTGTGAGCCGTGGGAGAAGTTAAGCCGAAATACGTTCACGCCTGCTTGGATAAGTTTTTTGATCATTTCTGGGTCTCGTGAGGCAGGGCCCAGAGTGGATACTATTTTTGTTTTTCTCATGAGACAGCAAGTATAACGCCGTTAAAGCACCCCTCTCAAGGGGACTTCGCCTAAAAAGTCCTTTTATACAGATTTCATCTTGAAACTTCAGCGAAATATTGTTCATCTTAGGCTAAGACGAAAAGAGCTATGTCCAAGAAGCTACTCACTAAAAAAGTTCCCTTTCAGGGTAAATCCCTTACCATGTACTCAATTGATGGTATTACGTGGTCTACGCGCTCTGAGGAGCTGCAAAGTATCCTCGATAGACACTCACGTGAGCAGGCTGGATTTAGCGCCGATCTGAAGGGCGAAGAAAAAGAAAAGACACCACAGCCCAAACCAAAGCCAAAAAAATTCAACCGTGTGCATGACGACGCAGAGATAGACGAAGCTATTGATGACGACATGAATGAAGAAGAAGATGTCTTTGAGGATGAGGGTGCGAATGAGGATCTTGACCTCCTGGAAGAGACCGTAGGTTCTAAGGGTAAGAAAGCCTCTGCAGTAAAGCCTGCAGTTGCTAAAGCTGCTGTAAAACCAAAACCAGTTATAGCTGCTAAAAAACCTTTAACAAAGCCAGCAGCAAAACCAGCTGCGAAAGTGCCGCAAAAAAAAGCACCGCCGAAACCTGCAAAGAAACCTGCTAAGCCTGCTGCTAAAATAAAACCAAAAGCAGCACCAGCAAAAGCAAAACCTAAGAAGAAAAAGTAGCTGTTACTGAAACAGTCAAAGGCGTATCAAGTACCTTATCTACTGGTGCGACTGCAACATGTGCAGTGAGTGTATCTTGAACCTTGGTAAGTGTTATCGCCGCAGTACTCATGACTCGTGTTTTTTCATCGTTGTGCTCATAGTAGATACGCACTGGAACATTGAACTGCAAGGGAAGGGCATCTTGTAGCGCTACAGTTTTTTTATCGAATTCAATTTTCTTAATCCAAAGCGGCAGTGTTTCATGTCTTCCAATTGCTTCCAAAGAGAGAGGAGCTGGTGGTGGCGTAGTAATAAGGATCTTCAATGTGTACTGCTGTGATGCGTCATCAAAGAATCCTTCAACAGAAGTTGTGCGCTGCTGTTCGTCAGTAAATTGTCCTGCAAGCTGTATTGTTTTTGAGTTTGAGGATAGCGATTTGGAAACTTGTTGCGAAATTTCAGGCAGTGGCGCCAGCGGTGATGCAACAGTGCGCACCGGTGGCTGAAACATAAAAAAGTTAATTGCGATAATGAAGAGTGCCAATAGAATCGTTCCACCAATGACAAGCAGTGTTGTGGGATCTTTCTTTTTTGGTTTACTTGCAACGGGGATAACCTGAGGCTGCTCTACCACAGGTGTCTCGATAGTCACAATTACTTGGCTTTTTTGTACAGCGGCATCATGACGTGGTGCTTCGTTTGGCTGCTCTTCCTCTTCTAGAGAGAGTGATAATGTCGTATCAAAATTTTTATCCATAGCTACGAAACTTTCTGATGCAGCGTTGCGATTTCCTTTTAGTTCATCGGAACTATTTATGGGGAGCATAAGTGTCTGAGCTTAAAACAATATTCAATCGCCAAAGGCTCTTACAGCTTGCCTATGGTTCAATGAGTCTTAAAAAAACCTTCTGGAGGCTTCTTCAGCAGCCAATCCTTGATCCGCGTCAAGTTGATGCATGCGTCCAAGCAGTTGATTGCATAGAAGTGCCAAACGATCCTGGACTGTGTTGCTGCCTTTTTGAAGAGAGCTATCCTGCGCAGCTTTCTCATCTTACAGATCCACCACCAGTCCTTTTTTTGCGTGGCAATGCAGAGCTTTTAAAGCTTGCACTCAAGCAGCAGCTTGCAATAGTAGGTTCTCGGCATGCATCGCATGATGCACTGGCATTGACTGAGAAATTCAGCGCAGCACTTGTTGAAGCAGGACTTGTTATCATCAGTGGTTTGGCATACGGCGTTGATGCTGCAGCACATCGGGGTGCACTGCGAGGATTACACTGTGCTTCAACAATTGCAGTGCTTGCGAGTGGTGTTGACCGATGCTATCCAGCATCGCACCGTCCGTTGTACGAAGAGATTCTACAGAAGGGAGGATTAATTATTTCAGAGCATCCTTTATGTCATGAACCTCATAAATCTGATTTCTTAGCACGCAATAGAATCATCGCAGCACTTGCAAGTATGACACTTGTTGTGCAAGCAAAGCAGCGCAGCGGTGGATTGGTTACTGCTCGTCTTGCAGCTGAAATTGGGCGCGATGTTGCTGCGGTGCCCTGGTCAATTACAGTACATGCAGGCGCTGGTTCAAACCACCTCATACAGACCGGTGCGTACTGTATGCTTTCGCATGAAGATATTCTTAATCATTTGGGAATGAGCAGGGTAGGGCACAGCGTTCAGGCAGGACTAGCCGAGCAAACGTTAAGTCAACTCTCGCAGCGACAGCGACAGGCCATAGAGCTTTTAATCCAACAGGGCCAGCTTCATGGCGAACAGCTGCGCACCATAACGGGCCTTGATCCCATGGAATTGTGCGATTTAGAGCTAAAAGAGTTAATCAGGACCGATCATTTTGGATTTGTTTCGGTTTCGTGCTAAAATTCATTCTTTGTGGTGGCTGTAGCTCAGTCGGTAGAGCACCGGATTGTGGTTCCGGTGGTCGTGGGTTCGAGACCCATCAGCCACCCCATTTGACGTTTTCGTGTTTTCAATAACTTGCGTGATCACTGATCAGCTGATCCCAGTTCGCGAATTTAATTCGAAATTTTGATCTAACTAGCCTGAAACACCGAGGCTTTTCTCTTTATTTCTCTTCTTCTAATTTCTCGACCATTCTTGCTGTTTACCATGGGCTTGGATCCGAAATGGAACTTTGAGGGATCTATGGAAATGAAAGGATCCAAGTTTTAGATACAAAGGATCCAAATCTAAGAGTTATGATTAGATGTGAAAGTAATGGCTAGAAGTCAGTCCTTCTTACTACCTAACTTGGAGTTAAAAGCAGCAAGAGTAGATTTTTGGAAGTTGGTATAAACTTCCCACAGTGCTCCAACATCCATTGCCTTTTTCAGTTTCGGATTGGCTTCAAGAAACTCTGCATGGTGTTTCTTCTCAGGGAACACTTGAACGAGGTGACTAAGGATCTGCTCCATAATCATCTCCTCTGCTAATTCACCTCCATCAAATACCTGGGGTGCTCTGGTCTGAAATTCATAAAAGAAGAATTGAGCGATCTTATCTATATGCTCACTTGAGGTATTCGCGTCGGGCTTATTCAGAATTCTGCTTAGAATATTGCGGTGAACGCCAGCTCCATCGGCGACTTCCCCAATAGTAAGCCTCGTTCCCGATTCATCTTCCAGCCAGCTAATTAGCCCATTTAATTCAATTTTTATCATATTTCAAACGCCATATCACTTTTCTCTCAAGTTTCACCTATATCGCGACGATACACTTATCTAAGTGCAAGGCACATTGTTAAGTTTAACATCGTAATAAGATGCAAAAAACTTAACAAGGATGCAATTCACTTGAATGAAGTAGAAATTGTTTAATTATATTAAGAGGTTATGAAGTATGGAAAATGTAATTGAAAATGAATTGTTAAATCTTAAGGAAGCAGCAGCTTACCTTAAGAGAACCGAAAGGGCTTTATACAACCTTGTCCACAAGGGAAAGCTCTCCCACTTCAAGCATTTTGGTCGTCTTCGTTTTTCGAAGAAAGAGCTTGAGGCATCAGTAAAAGCCAGCCGTGTCGCTGCCATCAATGACGGAGGCGACAATGAGTAAGGAAAAGCTAACATTCAAAGAGCCAGGAATTTGGGAAGCAGTTTCTGAGAAAAACGGCAAAGTTCAAAAACGATATCTTGTAAAAGTTTATCGTTGGACACCTGATGCTGAGGTAAAAAAGCCTGGACTAAAGAGATGGGCAAGAAATCCTGAGCAAGCTCGACAGATCAAGAAACTACTTGAGGCTGAGCTTGATAAACGAATCGCCGATAGAAGCCGACACACGTTTGCAAGTTTCTATGAGACGTTTCACAAAGCTGAGATTGCAAGCACTCATGCGGTAATTAGTTCTTACAACATCAGCACTGCCTTTGATGGAAAATTACTTCCATTCTTTGGTAGCAAGTTCCTTGATGAAATTACTACAGCAGACATCAATGATTTCTTACACATAAATCTGAAAGAGCTGTCTGTTAGTACACGTAAGAACTATCGAAAGTTCCTTAACAGTCTATTCAAATCTGCTATCTCCCGTAGATTGATCACGATGAATCCAGTTGATCAATCAAAGGGGATCAAGGGAGGATCGACTCGTCAAGAAACATACCTTACACCTAATCAGCTAACACTTCTTTTGGATTTCGTATTCAAAAACAAGCATGAGTGGAGGTATCACTTTGCACTTAGTGCTCTTACAGGCATGAGAGTAAATGAATGTCGTGCCTTAAGATATTGCGACATTAATTTTGAAACTGACTTAATCCATGTTCGCAACACATTGGATCGTAGATCAGGATTTAAGCCATACACGAAGAATTTTTCGCAGCGTACGGTACCGCTAACTCCCGATCTTCGTGAAGTTCTGCTTGAGCGAAAACGTCAGGAAGGATTAACAGATGCAGACTTCGTTGTGCCCCAACTGCGACTATGGTTGACGGGTGAACAAGGAAAGGTTTTGCATGATCTTCTTGTATTACTTGGCTTACCCAAAATGCGTTACTACGATTTTCGGGCAACCTATGCCGTCGCTATGGCTTTACAAGGAACTCCAATCCTTAAAATTGCCGAAATATTGGGACACGCTTCAATAGAAATGACTTCAAGGTATTTGAGACACCTTGGTGTGCTGTTGAAAGGCAGTGCTGATTGTCTAACTGGATTAATTAGCCCAACTGTCATCGACACTCTTAAAAAAGAGGAGGAGTAGCCATGAAGTCGATTCGAAAAATTAAATTCGAAGCTACTCCAATCGCGACCAGATTGATGCACGACTGGATTAATGAAGCATTACGATGTGGAGGAATAAATTCGCTACATAGTGATATCTACAGAAAGACGATACCTGAAGGGAAATATTCCAATCAGATTGCCTCTTTTGTATCCGAGTTGCTTGCCGATCAACAAAGCTCGCTGATCGCATCTGGCTTTCCTGCTTTCACATCAAATGATCGCAGTAACCATTTCTTGGAACAGCTTAGAGATTTATCTCAAGAGCGTCTGGAGACGGTGCTCTATTCATATTTGGTCTACGAAATCGAAATCAATGAAATCGAACTTCGTGAGATAGCCCGAAAGCTCACCTTGATACGAAACACAAAGATAAAGACTGAACAGGAAAAAGTAATCTTCGATCAAGACGGGCTGGAGTATTTCAGGCTCAAAAGGAAACTTGAAGAAACTGCCAATTCTCCCGTTTTTGCTCAGATTACATGGGATCTGTACCCCAAGAAACCATTCAGCAGGAAATATTCGGTTTTATGTAAGTCAATTTTAAATCTGATTAAGAAGTAGAGGTTGTATATGAGCAGTCGCAAATCAAATTTTAAGCAAACAATTTATTCAGTAAACGCCCTTTGCGGGAGTGGTAAAAGCTATCAGGCAATGAGAGTTGCTGTCGAAGAAGCAGCAAAAGATCAAAGAGTCTGTGTACTGCAACCTACAATTGATTTGCTAAAGCAAAACTACAACGACGCCATGGGCTTGTTCAATGCAACTGGGATCACTATTCAGCCCATTCATTGCAAAGACGACGTAGTTGATTCGTATGTAACGGGCAGGATCATGGAATATTTAAAACGTCCAGCTCCAAATGGTGGAGATATCTTGCTCATCACCCATGCTGCATTCTTAGCTCTCCCATATTTTCATAGAGAGCAAGATTGGATCATTATCTGTGATGAGATTCCAGAAGCTTGCTACCTCTTTGAAGAAAATCTTCGTGATACTCATTTTCTGATTACTGATGCGGTAGATGTTAAAGCTGCAAACCTCCAATATTTTGAAATGATCGAACCAAAGAAAGTTAACAGTAATAGCGAGGTAAAAGCTCCATCTACTGACACTAGAAATGTTTCTGTAAGAACTATTGCCGAGAATCCTTACAATGATGCTGGATGGAAGCTGGTGCAGGATCTAGCTTGGAGTATCTGCTCCCCGCATCACAACGCTTTTATTACCAAGGAACTATGGAAGACGTTAAGAGATCGAAGAAAACGAATTGAGGGAAAAGCAGTAAAGCTTTCTGCTCACATTACACTTAGACCATCTATTTTTGGTCAATTTAAAAAAGTAATTATTCTTGGTGCACTCTTTGAAAAGACCCTTCTATATCACCTGTGGAGAAGATCGGTGGGCTTCGTGCCGTATGATCGTATCGAATCGAAGTTACGTTTCTATGGTCGTCATGAAAATAAAGGTAAAATTCACTTCAAGTATTTCACTTCAGGAAGATGGAGTAAGTACGGATACAGTCGAGAGCACGATGGTAAGCCAGTCGTGGATTACTTTACTGATGCAATACGAACTACATTCAAAGATTTAAAATTTCTTTATAGCATTAATAAACACAGCGAAGATCCATTCATCGGCTTCGATGGAACTCGTCTTCCTGGAACCCCACATGGAATGAATGAATATCAACATGTTCATCATGTTGCATTTGTCGCTTCGTATAACCCAACACCACATTCATTTACGTTCTATAAGTCGAAGGGCA
>JBILLA010000073.1:0-10885 GCA_044376365.1 Bdellovibrionota bacterium
ATACTGCTGGAGCACGCGCTACCACAAGCCTTACACGTCTCAGTAATATTGATACGTCCTCTCATGGCGGTATTTTCTCGGAAGATACAACAGTGCAAAGTCACCTGATGATTGCTTCTGGTGCAACTACACACCAAAGCACTGCTCTTGTCTCGCTTGCCTGCGGCGTTGTACCGATGAACAATGCAACGTGGCCACGAGGATTCTTTCGTCGTGGCGAGCGTGAATCGCTCTTACCAAAATCATACGACCGTGTCGCAGTGCATGAGTGTGGAGCATTTACGAAAGCGCACCTTGCAAAACGTGTGAACGACAGCACCCTTGATAGCTGCACAAAACGAATCTACAGCATTATCGAGCAAGTACCACACCTCTTTGAGCAGCAGTACTTTTTTGAACAGGTTTCTCTCATCAATGCAGCCTTATGGCAACAAGGCTGTACCATGTCTGGTGTAACTGATTTTTATCACATCTTACTTGAAGATATTACTGCAGCATTGGTTATCAAAAGTATCGAAGAAAACGATACACTCTCACAGCTTATCTTTTGTGAAAAAGACCGTCCGCAACTCTTAGAGCTATTTGCTAACCTTCCTGGCACATGGAGCCTTGATAAAAAGAAAGGCACCTTCCTCTTCTGGGCATCAACCGGAGACTTTCGTGCAGCAAGTGTTTGGCCATCAGCTGATGGGACACAATTAATCACTTCAAAACGCTCGATTCCTTATACTGCAGATGCAATCAAGGCAGCACTTATATCAAAAGAGCTTGTCCCCTCTGTGTTTCTCTCTCTCGTGAGCTTGCTCTCACATGGAGTTCGTCCATCAGGTGGCTATCACCAAATCGCCTACCTTCCAGAGTACGGTGCTCGTCTTGAGAGCTTTGCAAAGCATCTGGAAGCAGTGCGCTGCCCACGTTTTCTTGGGCAGATGCAAACAGCAGATCTTTTTCAGCTTGGCTATGGCTTTACCTTTATCAAGGACGCAACATCTATCACTGGATTTGCTGGTATAGATTCACTTATTTGCGAGCCCATTTCTCGAGAACAGTATCAAGCCAAACTCTCAACAACAACGGTTGCTGCATCATTGGTTAATAATACCAAACGGCTCGTCTCAGAGATTGTGCCAAAGCATCAACAGTAGCCGTCTTCATGAAGCAGCCGCCGAATCCGTGCTTCACTACGACGCATTCGTGCTGCAGTCGCAGCAGAAACTTTTTCATGATCGTAGCCAAGGAGATGATGCACACCATGCACAATCAAGCGCACAAGCTCTCGTTGTACGCTGACATCAAACTCCTTTGCTTGCTCACGAAGTGTATCTACTGAAATCACAAGCTCTCCAAGGCTGCGCTCCCAGGGCTCAAGACGAGTGCCCTCTATATGTGAAAACGAAAGCACATCGGTAGGTTTATTTTTTCGCCGATACGTTTTATTAAGCTCTTGTATCTCGTCATCACGACAAAAGAGCAATGATATTTCACTAATCTGCGACGGTACCGTTTTCGATACCGAGTCGCTTAAGATCCTCTGAACGATCTTTTTTATCTTCTGTGGTTGAATCTCGCTCCACGGTTTTCTTTTGATGACCGTCACTTTCCACGTCTTTGATTTTTTCGGCTGGTTCGGCATAAGCAATACGCTGATGATATATGCCCGTGAGGACTCGGGTAAAGCACTTCGCGATACGGTGAAGCTCTTGGAGCGTCAACTGACACTCATTGAGCTGTCCTGATGAAAAAATTTTATTTATAAGCTTCTGGACCATACCCTGAATTCGATCCGCCGTTGGATCAGGAAGGGTGCGTGCTGCTGCTTCAATAGAGTCAGCCAGCATAAGAATACCAGCTTCTTTAGTCTGAGGTCGTGGGCCAGGATAGGTATAGAGGCTCTTATCAACAGTCTCTGCCTCTAAGCCTAGCTCTTTTGCTTCCTTAAGCGCCTTATCATAGAAGTACTCAATCACTGAGGTGCCGTGATGCTGCGGAATCATGTCCTGAATAGTGAGGGGCAGATGGTGCTTCTTAGCCATCTCAAGCCCATCTTTAACATGCGAGCGAATAATGAGTGCTGACATTGATGGCGAGAGCTTATCGTGACGATTCTCTTCACCGGCCTGATTCTCAACAAAGTAGAGAGGTTTTTTTAACTTACCAATATCATGAAAATAGGCACCAACGCGGGCAATAACTGAATTCGCACCCACTGCTTCTGCAGCACTCTCAGCCATCATGCCCATGACCATTGAGTGATTCCAAGTACCAGGTGCTTGCACACTGAGCTCTTTCAGGAGCGGGTGATCGAGTGTGGCAAGCTCAATGAGGCGCATATCAGTTACATAATCACCAAAGTACTCAAAGAGAGGGGTAATACCTGCTGCTAAAAACGCTGCAATAATACCACTCGAAAATCCAGCAAGGATTCGCACAGGCACATCAGCAGGGGATACCTCTGGTGTGAGCAAGAACGACGTAATCGTCAGTGGTAGTGTCACGAGCGCAACAGAGATACCTGCTCTTATGTATGACGAACGAGAGCGAAACTTTACCAAACTTAAGGCTGCAACAAGTGTTGAGCACAACACATAGGGCACCAACATAGCATCCTGCTCAAAGTACATCCCCGCAAAGAGCGCCGTGATAAGTGATGCAACAAGCGCATACTCGATACCGATAATGGCTTGAATAATAAGGACTCCAGTGCTCCAGGGAATTGCAAACAGCACACTATCTGGTGAAACAGTTGAAATCAGGTTTGATTGCTTACTGTATGCAGCAATGCTGTAGGCAAAGATTCTGCCAAGCCAAATAGTGCTGACAGTGCCCAAGAGAATAATGCCAAGAGTAAAGAGGTTCTTACGAATACCGAGCGCGAACGAGGGCAGTGCTCGAAGTGCAAAGCGATGAATAATAAAACAGGTCAAAAGCAGCGCGCACACTCGAGCGACACTGGTTGGCACATCAATCCAACCAAAAGAAGTCCCCAAGATAAGTTCACTCAAGAGACTCAAGCAGAGGCTAAAGAGGAGCCCACTCCAGATATGGAGCGACTGTTTTTTATGCTTGCTAGTTATTATCTCGGAGCTCATAGGCTTTTACGATTTCAGATACGAGCGGATGCCGCACGACATCTTCATCAGTGAAATCGACAACTGATACTGCTTGAATTCGTTTCACAATATGAAGCGCATCACTAAGCCCAGATGGAATTCCACGAGGAAGGTCTATCTGAGTTGGATCGCCTGTTACAACACACTTTGAACCAAACCCAAGCCGTGTCAGAAACATCTTCATCTGCACGGGGGTGGTGTTTTGTGCTTCATCTAAGATGACAAAAGCATTTGAAAGTGTTCGCCCACGCATAAAGGCAAGTGGGGCAACTTCAATCTGTCCCTTCTCAACCATCTCTTTGGCACGGTCTGGCTCAACCATATCATGGAGTGCGTCATAGAGTGGACGGAGATATGGATTCACTTTTTCAGCCATATCGCCCGGCAAGAATCCAATTTTCTCTCCTGCTTCAACTGCAGGTCGACACAATACCACGCGCTTGACTTCTTTCTTCAGTAGCGCAGAAACCGCAGCTGCCATTGCTAAGTAGGTCTTTCCTGTACCAGCGGGGCCTACACCAAAAATAATATCGTGAGTCTTCATCGACTCGAGGTAGAGTTTTTGGCGAAAAGTCTTTGGGACGATTGAAAATTTACGCCCAGCAATTTTAACCTGATCACGAAAGAGGTCTTCTAAGCGCAGTTTGCGATTACCTGACAGCATACGAAGTGCACGCTGCACATCGGTCTCCCAAATGTTTTCTCCTTTTTCAGCAAGATCTTTAAGCTGCGTAAAAAGGTCATGAGCAAGTTCAACATCAGAGTCGACACCAAAGAAGCGAAGCGTCTGACTATCATGTGTTATCTTAATATCAAGCTCTTTCTCGACATACTTACCGTGCTTATCGAGGTCCCCTAGGAGCGTCCGCATAACGTTTGGATCTGCAAAGAAGAGGGTAAGTTCTTTTTCTTCAGCTCGTAGTTGTCCGTTTTTTGCTCCCAAAGAGTCTCCTTCAAAAAAAATAAGCCATTACGGTCTTAAGCTCTATTCTAGCCCCAACCAAGCACAGACGCGAATAGTAATTGTGACTAAAATACCTTACGAAACAAGCTCTAAAAAGCGCTTTAATCCCGCATCGATACCAGATACTTGGAGCCCGCCTGCTTGCGCAAAGTCGGCTCGCCCTCCGCCCTTACCTCCAGCAGCAAGGGCGGCTTCCTTCACCAAGTTACCAGCGTGAATCGTCTTAGTCAGATCAGCGGTAACCCCAGCAACAAGAATAGCAGCATCGCCACTTGGTGCAGCAAGTGCAACAAGTCCCGACCCAAGTTTTAAACGAAGTCTATCAACGAGGGTCTTTAAAGTCTCCATATCAGTTTCAGGCACTCGCTCAACAATCACTTTAAAGCCCTTTGATGAAGTAATCGCTTGCGCTGTTAAATCACCCATGCTCGCTTGTGCAGCCTGTGCTTTAGCAGCTTCAAGATCTTTTTCAAGAAGTTTTGTTCGAGCGAGGAGCTTTTCAAGACGATCTTCTATGAGACGTTCATCAGCTTTCACTAACTGCGAGACGTTATCAATGAGGCGCTTTCGATCAGCAAACAATTCAAGGGATGCAGCACCTGCAACACATTCAATGCGTCGTGTCCCAGCAGAGATACCGCTCTCTGAGAGCAGTGAGATAACGCCAATATTACCTGTATTAAGCACATGCGTGCCGCCACAAAACTCAAGTGAATTATCACCAATCTGCACGACTCGAACGGTTGAGCCGTATTTCTCACCAAAGAGTGCAGTCGCACCTGTTTTCTTAGCCTGCTCAAGATCCATGATCTTTGTTTCAACAGGAAACGCATGCTGAAGGTACTCATTGGCATAGCTTTCAATCTCTAAAAGCGTTGCAGGCGAGACAGCTTCATAATGTGAATAATCAAAACGTAAACTTGTTTCAGAGACACGAGAACCTGCCTGCTTAACGTGATCGCCGAGAAATTTCTTAAGCGCACTGTGGATAATATGTGTTGCAGAGTGGTGCGAACGGATACGTGCACGACGTGCCGCATCAACAAAGAGTGCTGCAGGTTTGCCACGATAGGTTGGAGCAAAGGTGCCTTCTTTGACCTCTGCCATATGCACAATATAGCCATCTTGTAGCTTTTGAGTGTCAAGCACATCAAGTCGAAGATCTGCAAAGTGAATCTCTCCTGTGTCTCCAACCTGACCACCTGATTCAGCATAGAAAGGAGTTTCTTTAAAGCACAGCTGCACCAACGAACCAGCCTCACCGCTGCCTTCGGCAAGCTCTCCAAAGGTCAGCACTGATTCTGAAGAGAGCGTCTCATATCCTATAAAGGTTGAGGTCTCACCTGAGAGTTTCGATCCTGTGTACTGGATGCCCTTTGATTTGCGATCTTCTCGTGAACGAGACTTTTGCTGCTGCATCGCTCGATGAAACGCAGCACTATCAACTTTATACCCTTCAGCTTTAAGAGCATCCTCTGTTAGATCGAGCGGAAATCCAAAAGTATCATGCAATAAAAATGCAGTTTCGCCAGGGAAAAGATCTCCTTTCTGTAGCTTTTCAACTTCTTTGCGCAACACTTCAAGGCCGCCACCAAGCGTCTCGTGAAACTTTCGCTCTTCACTCTCTACTACTTTTTTAATAAGTGCTTCACGCTCACGAAGCTCTGGATATGCATCACCCATAAGCGCAATAACTTCGCCGCATACAGCAGCAAGGAATGGATCTTTAAGCTCTAAGCTTTGTGCGTGACGCACTGCACGTCGAAGGATACGACGAAGCACATAGCCTCGACCGTCGCTGCCGGGGTTGACTCCATCAGCAATCAAAAATGATATGGTACGTGCATGATCTGCGATAACGCGCATTGCAACGTCTCGCGCATACGGCTTATCGGTTTTTAAATCTCGCACGTCATACGAGCTGCCATCATAGGTAAAGCCAGACAGCGCTTCGACTTTGCTAATGAGTGACCGAAGTAGATCAGAATCATAGTTTGAGCGCTTCCCTTGCATGATAGAGGCGATACGCTCAAGTCCCATACCAGTATCGACCGATGGTTTTGGAAGCGGTGTCAGTGTTCCATCAGCAGCGCGATTAAACTGCATAAAGACAAGGTTCCATATCTCTAAGTAAGAACCATCTTCTCGCAAGAATCCTTCTTTGCTCTGTGCTGCAAGATCATCTCCTAAGTAGTAATGAATCTCGGTACAGGGCCCACATGGTCCCGTATCACCCATTGCCCAAAAGTTATCTTTTGCTCCAAGCTTTAAAATTCTTCCATCAAGCACAGACGTCTCTTGCTTCCAGAGCATCCCCGCTTCGTCATCTTCTTCATAGATAGTCACCCAAAGACGCTCTTTGGGAAGCTTGAGAACTTCAGTAATAAATTCCCATGCAAAACGAATTGCATCAGTTTTAAAGTAATCACCAAATGAAAAATTTCCGAGCATCTCAAAGAACGTGTGGTGGCGAGCCGTTACCCCAATGTTCTCAAGATCATTATGCTTTCCAGAGACACGCATACACTTCTGACATGTCGTCGCTCGCACATAGTCACGCTTCTCTCCACCAAGGAAGCAATCTTTAAACTGATTCATTCCCGCATTTGAGAACAGTAGTGTGGGGTCGTTAGCTGGCACCAGGGAGGAGCTCCCTACGATGGTGTGCTGCTTAGATTTAAAAAACTCGAGAAAACTCTTTCGGACGTCGCTACCTTTCATAGAGAGCCATTATGCCCGGCTCTTGTCATCGCTACAATTAAACTATACTATTCAAACACTTGTTTGAATCACTTGTTTCAAGATGACTACCGATCACAAAGATACCCGCCAAAAGCTCCTCGAGATTGCAGGAGAGGTCTTTGCAGAAGAGGGTTTTCGCCTCGCCACCGTTCGCGAGATCTGCAAACGGGCTCATACCAATATTGCAGCTATTAATTACCACTTTGGTGATAAAGAGAAACTCTACGCTGAGGTCTTTCGCTATATCCATGCCTTTGAAGCTTGCAGTCAGAGCATCCCGCAAACTCCGCCCATCGATCCTCGCGTCGATCCTCGAGGGGCATTGGCTGAATTTATCGATGAAATGCTCTCTCGCATGCTCAATCCTGGAAAATTTTCATGGAAGGGGACACTCATGGCTCGAGAAATGGTTGAGCCATCACCAGTGCTTGACCTTATTATTGAGCTCTGGATGCAGCCATGCTGGGATCGTCTGAAAGCAATTACAGCGCTCATCATCGACCAACCGATCGACTCAGAAGAAAACCACATTGCTGCTTCTTCAGTCATGGCCCAATGTTTTTTCCATAAGCATGCTGGCGCAGTGCTTTACCGCCTAAACCCTACTTTTCTCTATAACGAAGCGCAGATTAAAAAACTTGCACAGCACCTTGCTACATTCGCCTTTGGAGGACTACAAGCACTAAAAACCCTATGATGCATATTGCGATTAAAATGCTTGTTGGGAACCGTGGAAAGTACTTCGGTATGGTCTTTGGTGTGTTTCTTTCAGCAATGATCATCACCCAACAATCATCGATCTTTACTGGTCTTATCTCGCGTACCTTCGGCTTTCTTACCGACACTACATATCCTGACATCTGGGTCATGGATCCAATGGTGCAGTACGTTGATGATTTTAAACCAATGACCGACACCAAGCTTTTGCAGGTGCGCGGCATTGATGGTGTTGCCTCAGCAGTACCACTCTATAAAGGAGTGCTTCGTGCACGGCTCGAGGATGGCAGCTTTCAACAGACCAATGTGATTGGCCTTGATGATGCATCACTGACCGGAGGGCCTCCAGTGATGCTTGCTGGCTCTGTTGCAGACTTACGAAAGTCTGATGGTATTATTGTTGATGAAGCAGGCAACAACAAACGGTTCGCAAAGAAAAACCCTATTCCTGGTGGCCCTAAAATTCCGCTCGCAATCGGGGATACCCTTGAAATCAATGACAAACGTGGTGTTGTCGTTGGCATTGCTCGTGTGCAACGCACTTTCCAAACAAACCCTGTCATCTATACAACGTACTCACGCGCAATGAGCTTTGCACCAAAGGAACGAAAGCTCCTTACCTATATACTGGTGAAAGTCCATCCAGGCACAACAATTGAAACAGTTGCCGCGCGCATTACAAAGCTCACTGGCCTTCAAGCACTCACCAATGCACAGTTTAGCGATTCTACTGTTACCTACTTTCTAAAAAATACTGGTATACCCATTAACTTTGGTATCGCAGTGATTCTTGGTCTGATTATCGGAACTGCAATTTGCGGACAAACCTTTTATGGATTCACTCTCGATAACGTTCGCTACTTTGGCGCACTCAAAGCAATGGGCGCATCAAATGTTATGCTTTTAAAAATGATCTTTCTTCAAGCACTGCTGGTTGGTCTTATTGGATACGGCTCAGGCACTGGCGTTGCGTCGCTCTTTTACTTTTTGTCTAAGAATAGTGAATTAGCTTTCAGACTCCCTTGGCAGATTCTTGCTATTACTGGCTGTGCGGTAACCTTCACCTGTTTGATTGCTGCATTGCTCTCAATGCTCAAAGTCATCTTTCTTGAACCGGCTATTGTTTTTAAGGGAGAGTAGCAGTGGTGAGCGCAATCTCTTGTCACAATATAACCAAAAGCTATGTGAGCGGACAGACCGTCACGCCAGCGCTTCGTGGCATTGACCTTGAGATTAACCAGGGAGAGCTCTTTATGCTGGTGGGGCCTTCTGGCTGTGGCAAGACAACGCTTATCTCTATTCTTGCTGGTATTTTATTGCAAGATACAGGCACCTGCACGGTACTCGGACAAAACTTTAAAGAGATGAAGGATAGTGCTCGCACTGCGTTTCGTGGCGCAACACTTGGTTTTGTCTTTCAAGCATACAATCTTATTCCAACACTGACTGCTGTTGAAAACGTCTCGATTCCACTCCTGCTGCTCGGAACACCACGTGCTGAAGCTGAAGCCCGCGCGGCAGCAGTGCTTGCGAAAGTTGGTCTTGCTGGTCGCGAACGGTCACGTCCAGCTCAGCTATCCGGAGGGCAACAACAGCGCGTCGCTATTGCTCGAGCACTCGTCCATAATCCTCAAGTGATTGTCTGCGATGAGCCAACCAGTGCACTCGATAAAGATGCAGGGCATAACGTTATGGAGCTCTTTCGAGAAGTAGCCATGGATGACAACAGAACCCTTGTCATCGTGACGCACGATAACCGTATTTTTCAATTCGCTGATCGCATTGCAGTCATGAGCGACGGCAAGATTGAACAGATTACATCGGATGTAACTAACCTACACTAATGCTTATGAATAACGATTCTTTTTCTTTACGAAAGCTTCTCACAACACTCCTTGAGTTTGTCTCAAGCTATGGGGTGTCGTTGCTTGCGATTATTGGATTTATGACTGCGGTTTCAGTGGTGCGTGCTGGTAATCAGCCCCCTCCAATGTCATCGCCAGTGGCAGAGCCCGCAACGGCTGCATTTGAAAGCTCTGTTGCAGGTGCAGGTATTGTTGAAGCAAGTGGAGAAAATATAGCAATTGCTTCGCAGGTTCCCGGTGTTATTGAGCAGATCTTTGTCACCGTTGGTCAGCATGTTGCGGCAGGCGATCCTCTTTTTCAAATCGATACGCGCTCTGCTCGTGCGCTCACGGCTTCTCGAGAAGCTGCTGTCGATGTTGCGCGTGCACAGCTTGCTGATGCTAAAAGCCAAAATGATTTCATCGTATCGCTTCCTGATAAACGAGCAGTGAGTGTTGAAGAATTCTCAAAGCGTCGCAATGCACTTGCGATTGCGCAAGCAAAGCTCTCACAAAGTGAGCAAGAGCTTACCGCAGCACGTACTGAACTTGAGAAACTCACCGTTCGTGCACCAAAAGCTGGCACGGTGCTTCGCATCAACACCCGTCCCGGCGAATTTGCAGCAGCGCAAAATCTAAACCCACCGCTCATGGTCTTTGGGAATACTGACCGCTTGTGGGTTCGCGTTGATGTTGATGAAAATGATGCCTGGCGCGTCAAACCTGGAGCGCGCGCAACAGGAAGCCTGCGAGGCAACGGTGCAATGAAGACAGATCTTGAGTTTGTGCGTTTTGAACCCTACGTTATCCCTAAAAAATCACTCACAGGTGATAATGCTGAGCGGGTTGATACACGGGTGCTGCAGATACTCTATGCATTTAACCCAAGTGCATTACCTGTTTTTGTGGGACAGCTCATGGATATATATATTGAAGGTGAAAAAAATGGTTAAGTCTTATAAGCCCTCCAAGCCACTCATAGGTATTCTCTCAACATGCTTGCTCACCAGCTGTAGCTGGATCCCCTCAGTTGGTCCTGACTATGAACGTCCTGCGGATCCTGCTGTGGGCGCATGGATTCTTGATGAGCAGGGCAAGCAGCTTTTCTCTACAACCGTTGAGAGCCGTACGGCGTGGTGGAAAAAATTTGACGACCCAATTCTCAACGATCTTATTAAGCTTGGTCTTGATAAAAACTTAAACCTGCAAATTGCACGCTCACGACTTGAACAAGCACGCGCTGGTGAATACGGTGCCATGACATCATTCCTTCCTGTTGTTGACGGTATTTACGGCATGACACGCCAAATTCAATCACAGCGCACACCCTTCGGTGCTTTTATTCCCCAGATTATAAATCAGTACCAACTTGGTGCTGATGCAGCATGGGAAATTGATATCTTTGGTGGTAATCGTCGCGGCCTAGAAGCAGCCGAAAGCCTTACCGAAGCAGCAGAAGCTGGACTTGATGATGTCGGTGTAACCATTGCGGCAGAGATAGCAAGGAA
>JBILLA010000235.1:0-3260 GCA_044376365.1 Bdellovibrionota bacterium
ACTTTGAACTCGATTCACAGCGGAAGTTTTTTGATAGTATAGGAGCTAAAATGCCTGCTACATTAAAAGCGCAACATGAGCAGCTGCGACGTAACCTTGGCTTGGCTTGATGATCGTCTTGTTGCTACTTCTTGAGCTACATCTATGACTGTATTCATATCGCTGGTGACCTATCACAGTGAAGCAGATATCGAATCGTGCTTGGCTGCATTACAGCAGCAAGAACCGACTATGCAAATTAAGCTTGCACTGCTTGATAATGCATCTGGTGATGGAACCGTCGCCCGTGTGCGCGAAGCGCTTGGGCTTGATCATAATCGTGCTCAGTATGGAAATCTTGATGTTGAGCTGATGCAACTGCATGTCAACCTTGGTTTTAGTGGGGGCCATAATCTGAATGCTGCTGCATTTCTTGAGAGCTCGTATGAGTATTTTTTGGTGCTCAATCCTGATGTTGAGCTTGCTCCGAATGCACTTGCGCAGTTTGTTGCTGCATCAAAGCGTTATCAAGATCGTTGCATCATAACCCCGAAACTATTTCGCAAAACACATGAAGCGTCCCTTCAGCACGATGCATCCCTGCTTGATGCTGCGGGAATGGAGTTGACTGATGATCTGCGCCACTTTGATAGAGGTTCAAATGAGGTAGATCGTTTCTTTCAGGAAGAAGCAGTTTTTGGTGGTACAGGAGCATGCCTCTTTTTCCCTAAAGCAGTTGTCCAACAGCTGCTCTTGCGCGGAAGCGAAAGAGATAAAGATATTTTGCAACTTTTCCCTCAGCTTGCATTTCGCTATGAAGAGCGGGCACCACTCTTTGATGAAGGTTTTTTTGCATATCGTGAAGATGCTGATCTTTGTTGGCGTGCAGGGCACTTAGGCGTGCGCACTATCTTTGCACCGCAGGTTTGTGGCACTCATGTTCGTAAAGTATTACCAACCAATCGTCGCGAGCTTTCACCTGTACTTAACGGCTTGAGTGTGCGCAATCGATTCTTACTGCAATACAATAACTATTTTCTTGAGACAATGACTGTGAGCAATGTGCTTCGTGGTCTTATTGCACGAAACCTTCTTGTGTTTGCTGGCGTATGTTTGAAAGAAGTAGCGTCTTTGCCATATCTGCTTGATCTTTTAAAACTCATCCCACGAGCACGAGAACGACGTCGTATCCTACAGCTTCGAAAGCGAAAGACATGATGAAATATTATGCAGTTTTATTAAGTTGTTTCCTAAGTCTTACCACGCTTCAGCGCACAGCGGCTGAACCGCTGCCAGTGTTGCTTTCAGCGACATGGTGTCCAGTCTGTGCTGTCGCAAAGGAATTTCTACAAGAACAAGGAGAGCCCTTCGAAGTGCTTGATATTGAGTCATCACAAGAGGGTCGTCGGCTTTTTGCGCGATCGCACGCACTTGGGCCTCCTGTATTATATGTTGGCGGAGAGTTCTATCCTGGCTTTGATCCGAGTACGTGGCAAAGAGTGCTGCGTAAGCACACACAACAGTCTGATTACCAGATGAGTAAAATATTAAGAACCGAGATTGTTGCTGCGATACCGTAGCCAATTGCTGCTGTCAGCTTTGAATTAGCGAATTGTCCCATGATCTTTCGATCTGAAGTGAACATAACCAATGGAAATATTGCAAAAGGTAGCTGCATTGAGAGCACCACTTGAGAGATAACTAAGAGCTCAATGGTATGATTACCTCCTGTTTGTTGCACAATAATGAAGGCGGGGATAATTGCAATACAGCGAGATAAAAGCCGTCGAACCCACGGTTTAATTCGAAGACGTAAGAAGCCTTCCATCACAATTTGACCTGCGAGTGTTCCAGTAATAGTAGAACTTTGTCCTGCAGCAAGAAGGGCAATAGCAAAGATCGTTGCGGCACTAGTACCAAGTGCAATTGAGAGCAGCTCATGGCCTCGGTTAAGCTCTTCGACTATCTCGCCTCGACTGCCAAACACTGCGGCAGCAAGGATAAGGATTGCAGCATTAACAAAAAATGCAAAGCTTAAAGCTCCAATGGTATCGATGCGGTTGTAATAAATAGCCTGTGCTTTTTCTTCGTCAGAGCTATCTTTCACGCGAGAAGTAACCAGTGCTGAATGGAGGTACAGATTATGGGGCATGACGGTAGCACCGATAATACCGATTGCGATTAAAAGGCTTTGCGTATCAGGAAATGTTGGAACAAAGCCTCCTGATATAATCGCACTGAGTGATGGCTTAATGATGAAGAGTTCATACACAAAGCAGCTAAAGATAATAACACTTAAAGAGATAATAATTGCTTCAAGTGTTCGGTATCCTCGATGTAAGAGGGTAAGCAACAAGAGAACATCTGCTGCAGTAATAGCGACGCCGATAGTGAGTGGGATGTGAAACAAGAGATTCAGTGCAACAGCAGCACCAATGACTTCAGCGATATCACACGCGATGATAGCAATTTCGCACAGTATCCAGAGAAGGAACGAAACTGGTTTTGAATAATAGTCGCGGCACGCTTGAGCAAGATTTTTGCCAGTGACGATACCAAGCTTTGCAGCAAGGATCTGCAAAAACTGTGCTGCGATATTTGAAAGCAG
This sequence comes from Bdellovibrionota bacterium, assembly GCA_044376365.1. Classification (GTDB taxonomy): domain Bacteria; phylum Bdellovibrionota_C; class UBA2361; order UBA2361; family JBIKWN01; genus JBIKWN01. Next base: position 2,588 of record JBILLA010000235.1, read on the forward strand.
GATGACCCAAAGGAGTGAATAGCCATAGCGTGAGCCTGCTGCGAGGTCTGTGCCCCAGTTGCCTGGATCCATGTAGCCCACGCCAACAAGAAATGCAGGGCCCGCATAGTACCAAAAGTTTTTTTGTAGTGGCTTTGAAGCTAAAAGTGTAGCCATGGCTACACTTTTAGCATACTCTTAACGCTATGGGAACTCTGCAACGATCACAGCAGCGCCACTGTTTTCTTCGTACCCGCACGGATCACCAAACCGAACGGACCGAGGACTACCTGGAGGCGATTTTGGATGAGCTTGAGCATGATGGACGTGCTCAGCTCACAGAGATAGCCCATCGCATGGGAGTAAAGCACCCAACGGCAGCTAAAGCGCTCAAGAAGCTTGCGGAAAGAAAACTTATAGAGATTGAGCCTTACCGAGGTGTGCGATTAACACGACAGGGTAAAAAGCTTGCTACCGTTTCACGTGAGCGTCACCGTATCGTCTATGCCTTTCTTCGTTTGCTTGGGCTCGATAAGAAAACAGCCGAGCTCGATGCAGAGGGCATTGAGCACCATGTCAGTCCTAAAACAATTGCTGCCATGAAGCGACTCTTGGGTCATGGAGAGCATTAGGCGCTCAATCCAAACAGAATCACTACCAGATCTCTTGAAGGCAATCTTTAACAAAAGTCGAG
>JBILLA010000074.1:0-10841 GCA_044376365.1 Bdellovibrionota bacterium
CGGCCCTAAAGTGGGCGTATATTCTATAGAGTGAAATTAGGCCCGGGCAACTTTCTGCGTTGCAGAAAGCGGATTCACAGTGTTGTTTTGCATCGCCTTGTGGGCGATGCGTGTTCGAATCCGGCCCTAAGGTGGGCGTATATTCTGTAAAGTGAAATTAGGCCCGGGCCGGATTCGAACCGGCGCGTGACGGTTTTGCAAACCGTTGCCTTAGCCACTTGGCTACCGGGCCTTAAAGAACAATAGGAACTCCTATGCTAAGCCAATCTGCAGCTAAAGTCGAGCAGTCAGCGAGGGCGGCAAAGCAAACATGCCATGGTGGATAGCGCCGGTGTACTCTGTAAGGGGTTGCCCTAGGCAGGCTATCTGTTCGTCTATGGCGTGGGGTGAGGCAGCAAGAGGATTAAAAGAGGCATCATCACTGCCCAGAATAAAAGCTTGCTCATAGGCAAAAGAGGGGATGTAGGTGCGGTAAATCCAGACCTTTTTGAATATTGATTGAACCATCTGCACCATGGAAACAAACTCGTCATGCTGCTGTGGCATAGTTGGGTATTCAGAACTTTGCGATACAAAAACTCCATCTGGCGTCATAAGCGCCTTAATCTGTTCGATAAAGCTTTTAACACCTGAACCCATTGAAGTCAGATCCGTCAGATCGCCAAACACAATATCATACAGTTTTGTATTCGCTTTAAAGAATGCAAAGACATCGGGATGATCCATTTCGACAGAGACCCGTGGATCTTTCCAGCTATCATGATGAATTGGTTTTAAGTGTTGTTTCGTAAGTTCAATAAACTCTAAATCCCAATCTATCATATGGGCAGATGCAAGGTTTTTGTATTTCACCAGTTGGTTGACTGCGCCGAAATCACCACCGCCAAGGATGCAAGCTGAAAAGGGAGTTTCGCTTCCTGCTCGTTGAATGAGGGCAGGATGGACGAGTGCTTCATGGTATCGGTCTGAATCAAATTCTGCGCATTGCGGCCAACCATCAATCCATACACCAAGTCCAAAGCGCTTATAGATATCAATCTCAATTTTTTGACGGGCAGTTTGAACATGGGCAACGTGCTCAGTCACTTCATAGTGATGCTCGACCCCGTCATCGCAGGCATCGATTTTTATGGTGCTCTTTGACATGCCTGAATTATACGGGGGGAGCTTGATTTAGTCACCTTTGCCCCGCCCCTACAACAGAGCAGTATCGGCCCAGATAAGGGCTACCTGTTATCTCAAGGTATCAACTGTTTTTTGAACAGCATCGTTCATAGCGATACGCAGCGCCTGTCCGATTGCACTCGAAGCAAACTGTGCTTTACGGTTGCCAATCCCAAAGAGGCTCAAGCCACTGACTGCGCTTTGTGCCTTGAATGTACCAGCTGCTTCGTATGAACTAAGAATACGACCTGTATTTTTTTCAGTGATTTGAACATCAAATGCAACCATGCCTTTACGCTCAGCTTGAGAGTCTTGATAACTTGGATTTGCAGCAGCAAGTCCAGCACCTGACCACATAAGGCCTGGTTTATCGGCGACCGCGCCAGCGATACCCATCACAGCACCGACCGCACCAAGTGAAAATCCATTATCCTCCTGCGCACCCTCGGCATTTTCATTAAACTCGGTGAGTGTGGCTCGAACAAGGTAGGGCCCTTTTTCACCTTTTCTGAGTGCTATTTTTCCAGCAGAACGGTAATCGTAAAGTACGAAATTGCCAACACGCGAAAGGGCGGTGACAAGCTGTGCAGCCATTTTGTCTCCAATTGGAATTTGGCCAGTTTCAGTTGAGTTCAAGTTATAAACAGTAGAATTTGCAATAAAAGGTTCAACAACCAACACATACTTAGGCATAGATGGATTGTATGGAATGGAGAGCATGGAAACCTCAGCAGCAGCTGGTCGCCCTGCTTCAGCACGTGCATCAAGAACTGGTTGAGAGCAGCCAGAAGAGAAAAGTACCGTCGATGCTAACGTTACAAGGCAGAGGATGGTTTTTTTCATACGATTTAGTTCTCCTAATTGTCATGATTTTTATTGGCGTTGAAATTCTCTGCTGTTTTTTTTTCGAACACCAGTGGCATGGTGTTTTTTTTATGAATCCTAGCAAGAAGGCTTGTTTTTAAGATGGATTTATAAATACTTGAATTTATTACATAAAAATGCCGCTTCTGTCGTCTATTCTTTTTTGCTGTGTGAAGAAAATTTTAGCGGTGAAACATACAGGGTTTCTGTTTATGAGACGAAGTGATTCTCATAAGGCATGACACACATCCTTTCTGCGAGTGGGGGCGCTTCCTTTTAGTTTAAAGGGGGCGTCCCTTTTTTCTTTTTCACGAGCCTGGTACGCTATAGCCGTAGAACCGTTTACGACGAAAAGATATTTAAAATGGCATACGTAGTTACGAAACCCTGTATTGGCACGAAAGATCGCTCTTGTGTTGAAGTTTGTCCTGTTGACTGCTTCTACGATATTGGTAAGAGCCCTAAAAAGCAGCGCAACTATAACCAGGAATTCGGCATTAACCCAAAATCTGATACCGATACTGATATGCTAATGATCAACCCTGATGAGTGCATTACTTGTGGTGCTTGCGAAACTGAGTGCCCTGTTGAAGCAATTTATGAAGACTCTGGAGTTCCTGCAGATCTTTCTATGTTCGTTCAGTATAACCTCGATGAAACCGCTCAACTGTCTGATGCTGAATTAGATCAATGTCGGTGCACATCAAAAGGATAGTGCGAGCACTCCTTACTGCTATTGTTCTCTCTGTATATCTGAAACACTTTGCTATCGCTGAGCAGCCTGCCAGTCTACAAGCCCTTATGCGGCAAGTACCTGCAAGCGATGTCGGTATTGTTATTGCTGATGCGCATACTGGTCGTATTGAGTACAGCAGCGCACCCGATAAAGAGCTCTTACCAGCGAGTACTCAAAAAATTATTACATCTTCTGCCGCCCTTGACCTGCTTGGCAGTGAGTTTCGTTTTGCTACACGTCTTTACTTTACGCCAGAAGCATCAAATCCAACGCTTATGGTACGCGGCGGAGGCGATCCGACGCTCACTACGGAAAAAGTGTATGACATTGTCAGACGCCTTAAAACGCAGGGAGTTGGTGATGTTCGTACCCTCGCTATTGATACCAGCGCCTTTATAGACAAGCGTGCTTCTACGGGGGCTCGCGCATATAATGCTGCGCCACATGCCACATCGATCAATTACAATGCGCAAGAGCGTGTTGTTTGTAAGCGCCCGCCCTTTGACTGCGCAACTTCCTACGAAAGCTTAGAGCGGCCTGAAGAGGCATTTGCTGGAGTATGGAAGACTGTATTGCAACAGAGCGGGTACTCATCTGTGAAGGTTGTGTTTCGTCCCGTTGATAAGGGAGCTAAGCTTGTCTACGAGCACCACTCTGAACCATTACCAAAAATTATTTTTGACCTCAATCATTTCTCAACGAACGTGATAGCAGATAGCCTTGTATATGCGCTGGGCGAAGAGGTCACCAAGCACCAGGGAATGCAGCTACAGAATTATTCATTTCGTCGCGGACTCGAGCGAATTCAGAGCTGGCTCATTACCCATGGCATCGATGGTATCCGTCTGGATGATGGCTCTGGGCTCTCTGTAGAGAATCGCGTAACGCCGCGAGCTTTGTATCGCACTTTAACTACGGCACTGGAGCGTCCCCATGTTGGACCGGAGCTCTTGGCATCTTTTTCCATCGCTCGTGAAAGTGGCACACTCAAGTCGCGACAATTTAATCCGAATATTCTTTTTAGGGGTAAGTCTGGGCTTTTAAATGGTGTCGTCTCATTAGCAGGTATTTTGCGCACTATGGAGGATAGGGATAAAATTGTTATCATCATGCTCAATGGTGTCCGTGATCCTGAGCAGGCAAAACGCTGGGAAGAACAACTAATAAATTATGTATATGAGCAAAAGTCGTAATTCGTCCTGGTTTCTGTATTCGCTCTCTCTGGTCTTTTGTGCAACGTGCTGTTTGAACCTTGCTGCTCTTGAAGCGCACTCTGCTGAGCGAGATCAAGCAATCTCGGCACCGTTTGAAGTTCCGGCTCGTCTTCGAGGTCGAGTTGATTTTTGGAAAGCTGTGTTTGCAAAGTACGGTAAGTACCAAAAAGTTATTCATCACCGTCGCTTCCCACAGATATCCTTTAAAGTGCTCGATTTTACGAAAGCCGCTGAAGATCTCTCTCCTGCAAGCTACGATGCGCTCGTTAAGCGGATTGAGGCTGAGAAGGTTAGTCAAATTGAAGAGTATCTTGGGAATCTTGCAAGAACTGGCACTCCAAGTAACTCTATGGAGCAGTTTATTGCTGCGCAGATGAAGGGGCTGCCTGGCGGGAAACAGAAGTATCAAGATGTCTTGGATAATGACTGGGTGCGAACGCAGACCGGTGTTAAAGAAAAGTGTGAAGAAGCTGTTCGTCGTACTGGTCGATACTTACCCCATATCGAGCGAATCTTTACACAAGAAGAAAGCTTGCCAATTGAGCTCACTCGGTTACCGTTTATTGAGAGTTCTTTCAACTACACTGCGTATAGCTCGGTTGGCGCAGCAGGTATTTGGCAGTTTATGCCAGCGACTGCTCGTAAATTTATGATGGTGGGCTCTATCGTTGATGAACGCCTTGATCCATTTACTTCAACACGAGCTGCTGCAAAATATTTCAAGCAAGCATATAAGTCGTTAGGTAATTGGGGACTTGCAGTGACTTCTTATAACCATGGTGTTGCAGGTGTGTATAAAAAGACTGTTGCTGCTGGTACGAACGATATCGTCGAGATGATCGAGCGACCAAGTGGTGAACCTGTTTTTGGTTTTGCCTCACAAAATTTCTGGCCTGAATTTCTTGCTGCTGTTGAGATATATTCGCAGTATCGCAAGCATTATCCAAATGTGCAGCTCCTTCCTCAATTAACGGTGAAAGATCATTACGTGAAAAGTCCTATAACCTTGACCCAGGCATCAAAAACATTTGGCGTTTCAAGTGAAAGCTTAATTGATGCAAACTATGCACTGTTGAAGCCTGTTGTTTCTGGCAGAAAAGCAATCCCTGCTGGCTATACACTTCGTATTCCAACGGGTGAGGTCAATAGCTTTATCCGCAACGATCCAGCCTACAAAAAGAGTCTTGAGCGGGAGCGTATTCAGCCTGTAACCGAGCCCGCCGTCGTCAAAAAGAAGCCGAAGGGCGCGCAGCCAAAGACTGCTACAAAAAAATCAAGCTCTAGTAAAAAATCGCAGAAATCAAAGGGGAGCTCGAAAAAGAGCACCAAGAGCAGTTCCAAGAGCAGTTCTAAGAGCAGCTCCAAGAAGCCTTAAGAATCTTCCCTAGGGAGCGCTCAGTATTTCTTAGAGTTTTGGTACAATTTTTTTGCAATTCCAGCAAAAAAATTTAGGCGACAAACCTACAACATGCCACATGGGGTGACGTTACCCCTTGTCATGCAGAAAGAGTTTAGTCGTCTTCTTTTAGTGTGTGTGCTTCTCTTGATGGTAAGTTCATATGCCGTTGCTGCTCCGTATCGTACAACAGTGAAAGGTGATACGGCTGGGCTTCGAGTTATTGCCGCACAGGTACAAGATGGTGTTGTTCGACGAAGTAATCCTGTCTTGCCAAAGCTTCGTTCTCTACGTTTATCAACCAACGTCGTTGGTGCTGGCCGACTCGAAATCTTTTTAAATCGAGTATTGTATAAATCATGGGAAGCAAAGGCGCAGGGCATCGCAGGCTTAGAAACGATTGATGATAAAGATATTGTGCTTGTTGAGGGCTATGCGCGTTCTCGCGGTAAGCGTATCGCTGTTGGTGGTAGCATCTATCGTGAACAGCGTCATGGGAAGCCAGTGTTGCACCTCATTATGAATGCAGCACGGGGCAAGGGACGCGCACTCTATCTTAAATCATACCTCGTTGGTCATGAGCTTCGAGACGCAAAAGTTTCTTCTGTGCCATCTTCGGCACTAAAAAGTCTTGCATGTGGTACAGAAAGCGATACCGCGCATCAACATGGCACACCATCTACTGCAGCAGCCACAGGTGGTACGATTGGAGGCGAACCTCCTCTGATGCATGCCCTTGGTGATGGCGCCGTGAGTCCATCGAACAGACAGGTAGCAACCATAGCAACTGAGTTTGATCCAGAGTGGTATGCAACCTACGGCGTGAATTCGAATGTGCAGATTGCAACTTTGGTCGCGGGCGCAAGCGCCATCTATCAAAATCAGCTTGGACTTCGGCTTGCAATCAGTGCGCAGCACGGATTCTCTTCACAGTCTGGTAATCCATTTATTGGAACGAGTTCCAATACGATACTTTCGACGTTCCGAGACTACACGACCTCAATGAATCAGCTTGGTGAGGCAGATTTATATCATCTGTTCTCAGGAAAGGATTTTGATGGAGGTGTTATTGGTTTAGCGTGGGTATCGGTTACCTGTAGCGTGCAGGACTATTCGTTTGGTATTACGCAAAAGTTTCACCCAGCAGCTGATGCATCTATTGTTGCCCATGAAATTGGTCATAACCTTGGAGCAGGCCATGATGCCACTGATGCAGCAAGTCTTATGGCTCCGTATGTGAATGTTCCCGGCAGTTCATATCTGTCTGCTGCAAGTCTTGCGCAGATTAGAAATCATCTCGCATCAGCGCCAAACTGTTTCGATGCGGATAATTCAACGTACCCTGGACCAACACCAACACCGACTGCTACGCCAAACCCAAATCCAGATGATCCTGCAATGGATCCAGCTCCAGGAATTTCGTTTTCGTCTTCAGTAACAAGAGCAGGGGTGTTGACGATGAGGATTGCAGTTGATGCAGTGCAGTCAGGTTGTGAAGTGTCGCTCTATGGTGGTGCGAGAAAAGATGGCCCACAAGTGCGCCTCTATCGGTTCACTCCGACGACTGCTGTGACAACGTTACGTTTTGCTGGGCTTCGTGATCCACGACAGCGAGGAAGCTTCCTGTCGTTTTCAGCAGATTATGCTTGTGCAATAGATACCTCGGTTTCTGAATCACAGAACCTTGGATTGGATGGGATAGCTCGTAAGACCAATTTAACATCGAGGGCAGTCCTACAAGCTATCAGGAATGCCCTCGGTTCATTACGCAGAAGATCTACTCGGCGTTAGCAGCGATGCCGCCTGACGCTTGAGCGGTTGCTTCTTGAAGCGTTGGTGCAATGTCTGCATCCTCTTCACGCTCACGAATCTGCGTTGAGATGACAGTTGCTTTCTTTGCCATCAAAGATGCACCGTCCATCTTGCTGATAAGGTCATCAGCTTGAGACTCTAGGACATCAAAAAACGCATAGTTCTTGCGAACGATAACACGGCGAACATCAGACTCAGCCAATGACGCTTGTTCTTGAACCATCTGCTTGATCTTTGATTCGCTAATCCCAGCTGCAGAGCCTTTACCTAAATAAATACGTGCTTCTTTAAGCGGTGGAGTAAATGCACGCTTCTTGTTTCGTGCCATGGCTTCTTTTGCCTGGAGGCTTGCTTCGCTATCTTCAGGAGCATCATGGAAGCCCTGACGTCTGCCGCCGCGATTGTTTCTATCGCCACGTCCGCCACGTCCACCGCGATCGCCGCGGTCACCACCACGTCTATCGCCGCGACCACCACCGTAACGATTGCCGCCACGATCATGGCTTGAGCCGTTAAAGTTAGGCTGTACATCGTCTTCATCATCGTACTGATCTTCATCACGTGCTTGTGACGACTGCAGCGCAGGAAGTACTTCAAGCGTATTAGAAAGAAGGTAGCCAATAACAGCTCCCTTGTCTTTATCGCCAAGAATCGCTTCGATGAGTGCTTTGTATTTTTCTTCAGCACCGATCTTGGTTTGCGCTTGAGCTTTTAAACGGTTGAGTTTTGCTTTTTGAAGAGTATCAGCAGTTGGAAGATCTGCTTTTACTATTTTACCTTCGAGTGCTTGTTGAACAATTTCAAAGTTAGCAGCATCGTTCGGGCTCACGAGTGTAGCAATCGTTGTAAGATTGCTCAGCTCGTCTGTTGATGCATAGCGATTTTTATATGTATCGCCATCAGTTGGAGATGCATAGCTAATCAGGAGGTTGAACGAGTCGATAGGGATATTCTTTGCAGAAGCATCTGTCGCAACGATAGTGGTGATCTCACCATGCTGGAGCTGTTCAACTGTTTTTGCAATTTTTTCTGGGCTGACAGAGCCAATAAGCTTTTGAGCAGCAACGCCACGCTTTTTGAGGAGAACTTCGACGAGGTCAGTATCAGATGCTGAGTTGCAGAAAACAATTGTGGTTTTCGCGTCGCTTCCTTCGATAAGTTGAGTCAGTGCTGTTGGTTTCGCAAGCAATTCACTGCCAACTTCGTAGTATACGTGTGAAACGTTATGTTTATTTGCCATTTTTTTCCTTATGTAGTGCCGTTGAGGCGTACTTTAAAATTTAGTGCTGCAACGCTGATTCGACCATGGAAGTGTCGCCGCAGCATTGAGGCGTTTTGCTACTAAAGCTTTTTTCTCACAAAGAGAAAAAAGAGCATTTATTCGAAGTATATGTTCATCTCTCGAAAACTACGTTGCCTTGAGGGGAACGGGGTCGGAGCATGCGCTATACTCAGTGGACCTGGCTTTAGAACTCTTCGGGTCAGGTGCCGTTCTTAAGAGAAGAGCGAGACGCCTGGACGATAAGTTCTGTGTTGAATGATTGCTACCTTTTACCTTTAAAAAGTCAGCTTCAATAAAGCGAGGCCAAGGGAATACACCGTGTAGATAAGGGTGATTCTGAGCCCATGATGACACGGAAGGGGGGCGCGTGTCTATGAAAGGCTTACTTCATGGACGATGCCCAGAATGTCCTTGCTTTCGACAATCCGGATGCGGTCGTCCCAGGGGACTTTAATGCCTACTGTTTTCTCGATGAGGACGGTTGCCCCAAGGGGAATACCGCTAATATTGGTCTCTTCATGGCTGTGGTCATCGGTAGCGCTGGCAACCTCTATGACTTCAGCCAGGATACTCTCAGAGAGAGAGCTTTTGGCAGTATCGGGTATATATAGGCCCCCGTCGGTGACCCCAGCCTCATCCTGAAGCATCACTAGGACCCGAAGGCCGAAAGGGTGGACCCGTCTAATTTTTTTGACTCGCTCTGACATCTCTTTTTTCTGTTAACAAGGCACTAAATATGATAAAAATAATAGCTATTAGAATGATCATTCTAGTGGCGCCCATTTACCGCTCCCCCCGCCAGGAAAGGAGCATTTAATGAGGAGCCCACTGTGTGGCCTTCTAGTATATAGATCACCATAATTTTTAAGAACTGAGAAAGTATAATGACGACTACCGCAAAATTACAACTCCCTGATGGCGAAATCGAACTTCCTGTCGTCGTTGGATCGGAAGACGAGAAAGCTATTGATATTACCAACCTCCGAGCAAAAACTGGCTACATTACCCTTGATAACGGTTACATGAATACAGGTGCGTGCTCAAGCGCGATTACCTTTATTGATGGTGAGAAGGGGATTCTTCGTTACCGTGGCATCCCTATTGATGTGCTCGCTGGTCAGGCGACATTCCTCGAGACCGCATATCTGCTTATGAATGGATCTCTTCCATCGTCCTCTGAGCTTCTAAATTTCGAACAGAAAATCAGCCGTCGTACATTGCTCCATGAAGATGTGAAGCGTTTCTATGATGGATTCCCTAAGGATGCACATCCTATGGCGATCCTTTCATCAGTGGTGTGTTCTCTTTCAACGTTCTATCAGCATGAAGATGCAAGTGAAGCAGAGATCTTTGATCGTACTGCTACTCGCCTTCTTGCAAAGCTTCCAACGATTACTGCATACGCGTACAAGAAAGCGATTGGACAGCCGTTTATCTATCCAGATAACCGTAAGAGCTACTGCGAAAACTTGCTCTATATGATGTTCTCAACACCTTCTGAGCCGTATGAAGTAGATCCAGAGCTTGTGAAAATCATGAACCTTCTCTTGATCCTTCACGCTGACCATGAACAGAACTGCTCAACATCGACAGTTCGTATGGTGCAAAGCTCTATGGCAAATCTCTATGCAGCGATTTCTGCTGGTATTTGCGCGTTGTGGGGCCCTCGCCACGGTGGTGCGAATGAAGAAGTTATTGAGATGCTCCAAACTATCAGAGATGGTGGTGGTGATGTGAAGCAGTTCGTTGAACTTGCTAAGCAGAAAGACTCGAAAGTGAAGCTTATGGGCTTTGGTCACCGCGTCTATAAGAATTACGATCCTCGCGCTAAGATCATTAAAGAAGCATGTCATACGGTTCTGAGTAAAGTGAAGGGTGGCGATCAGCTGCTTGATATCGCGAAGCGACTTGAAGAAGCTGCACTGACTGATCCGTACTTTATTGATAGAAAGTTATATCCAAATGTGGATTTCTATTCTGGAATTATCTACCGCGCACTTGGTATTCCAACAAAAGCATTCACGGTAATGTTTGCTCTTGGCAGACTTCCAGGTTGGATTGCTCATGCGAAAGAGTATCTTGGTGAGCCTGGTAATAAGATTAATCGACCACGTCAGGTCTATATTGGAAATACTGAGACTGAGTACGTGCCGATTAAAGATCGTCATTAAAAACTTGAGGGCGCTTTGCTTCTTGGCGAGCGCTATTCCTGGAAAAAGCACCATCCGTTTCACGCGTGGTGCTTTTTTTATTTTTGGAGTCTTCTACGATTTTTCGGTACTCCTCTGCGCATGCAAGAAGTTCTTTGCTTTGAACTTCAAGTGCAGTTGCCTGATGAAGCACGTGTTTAGAGAGACTCTCCATCTCTCGATC
>JBILLA010000236.1:0-3244 GCA_044376365.1 Bdellovibrionota bacterium
GCCAGCAGACAATTCCCAGAGGGCGACGTACAACACTGGTGGCACCCACCAACAGGTAAAGGTGTGCGAACACGGATTGCGGATGATTACCTATGGATGCCACTGATTGTTCAGCGATACCTTGAAGTAACTGGGGATAGTGCTCTGCTTGATGAACGCACGACGTTTATTGAAGGGCCGATCTTGCCAGAGCACGACATGGAAGCCTATATCGTGCCTCATACAAACCAGCACGCAGCAACGCTCTATGAAAAGTGCATCCTCATGATTGATCGTGCACTCAACCTTATCGGTGAGCGTGGACTACCGCTCATGTGGGGTGGAGACTGGAATGATGGCATGAATGAAATTGGACATCATGGTAAGGGTGAATCGGTCTGGATGGGCTGGTTCCTTGCGACAGTGATCGATCGATTCATCCCAACCATCGATGCTCGTGGCGATGCAAAACGTGTTGCTCGCTATAAAGAAGCTGTGACTAAGCTGCAGCATGCATTAGAAGAACATGCATGGGATGGAAACTGGTACCGCCGCGCTTATTTTGATGATGGATCTCCTGTTGGGAGTAAAGAAAGTCAAGAGTGTCAGATTGACTCGTTGCCTCAAAGCTGGAGCGTGATTTCGGGACTTGGTAATCCTGAAAGATCTAAGATCGCGATGCAAAATGTTTATGAGCAGCTTGTGTCAAAAGAGAATCAGATTATCAAACTCTTTACACCACCCTTTAACACAGGACCGCAAGAGCCTGGCTATATTAAAGGATATCTTCCAGGAATTCGTGAAAATGGTGGTCAATACACCCATGCTTCTGCGTGGGTCATTATTGCGACAGCTCTTATGGGTCATGGAACACAAGCGGTGGATCTGTTTGAACTGATTAACCCACTTAATCATACCAAAGATCAAAAAGGTACTGCACGCTATCGCTGTGAACCGTACGTCTTGTGCGGTGATGTCTACTCGATGGCACCGTATGAAGGGCGCGGGGGTTGGAGCTGGTATACAGGTTCAGCCGGATGGATGTATCAAGCTGCGATTGAATATATCTTTGGACTAAAAGTTACCAAAGATTACTTCACCGTAACGCCTTGCATACCAAGCGATTGGAAAGATGCATCACTCACCTACCGACGTGGAAACACAACCTATGTCATTACACTTGATAACCCGAACGGACGTGAACATGGTGTTGCTTCCATCACGCTCGATGGTCAGCCAGTGCTCGACGGCAAAGTTGTCTTTACACAGGATGGTCAAACCCACCAGGTACGAGTACTGCTTGGGTAGCATTGCTTGATAGTCTAGTTTGAAAAATAGCGCTTCTAATCTATTGAAACCATTGACCTTTCCTGGAAAAGTCCTCATGCGACAGTCATATGGCATATTCTAAAATGACTATCTTAAGAATCTAATTTGGCTAATATGCTTATCTAGAAAACGAAGTATATGGCTATAACCTCCATTCAACCAAAACCTGAAGATACCTTAGAGCAGCTCATTACCCCATCCTTGTTGCACTCCTTCAAAACCCAGACTTCAGATGAACATAAAAAGACAGAGGCTCTTCTTGATACAAATCTACGCCAAAAACTTGATCGTCTTGCGCGACGCTTAGGTAATAATCGCGAAGATGCTGAAGACATTACACAAAGAACTCTTATTCGAGCCTTCCAAAGTTTAGATGTCTTTAACGTCGAACAGAGTATCTTCAGTTGGTGCTCAAAAATTCTTGTTCGCCAACACTTAGATCGTCAGAGAGAAAAGCACCGTCGCATTAAGGCCATATCAGCTGACAGCATGATGTCTGATACGAGTATAGAACCAATCGGAAATTTTCCAGATCCAACAACTCTTGAAGATCAAGAAGCTTCAGTAATTCACTTTCTTGCTTCTCAATCGAAAGAACTCATCGAAGAGCTCTTGTCCAACAAACCTGAGTACCAAGAAATACTCCTCCTTCGCGCTGAAGGCAAAAGCTATGAAGAGATACAAGCAATTTCAGCATATCCAACCAACACAACTAGGCTTCGATCGCGTTCTTTTAATGCGATGCATGCCATACATAAGGCAATGCAAAAACAAGATCTTACGTACGAAGATCTCTTGAATCGCTTTTATATTGGTCGTTAAAACTTACTGTAAAGTCCCCTTACGGTCGCCCAGTAAATTTCCGCTCAAAACCTTTCCAGCAATCTGCATACTGCGGCTGTAGTGCGCTGCTTGTTGCAGCATACTCAGTGACGCGCTGTGGAAATCGTGTTTCAAACATAAATGCGAGGGTATTGGTTAGTTTGTGTGGCTGCAAGGGAATGGTGCTTGCTTTCGTAAATGTAGCTGAATCAGGACCATGCGGCAGCATGCAGTTATGAAGGCTTACGCCTCCTGGAGAAAACCCTTCAGAGCGAGCATCGTACTGTCCATAGATCAGTCCCATAAACTCAGACATGATATTCATGTGATACCACGGTGGACGAAACGAGTGTTCTGCGACAAGCCAGCGTTCAGGAAAGATAACAAAGTCAACATTCGCTGTGCCTTCCTCGCCCGATGGAGCAGTGAGCACAGTAAAGATTGAGGGGTCTGGGTGATCAAAAAGAATCGCACCAACTGGTGAGAACGTGCGTAAGTCATACTTATACGGGGCATAGTTACCATGCCATGCAACAACATCGAGGGGAGATTGCGAAATCGTTGTTTCATAGAACTGCCCGCACCACTTCACGACAAGACGCATCGGACGCACGATATCTTCAAATGCAGCAACTGGCGTTTTGAAATCACGTGGATTTGCTAAGCAATTAGCACCAATTGGTCCTCGATTTGGCAGCGTAAACTTTGCTCCATAGTTCTCACAGTAGTAACCACGAGCAGTCTGTGAAGTGACAATAACTTTAAACTTAACACCACGTGGAATGATGCAAATTTCAGCTGGCGTCACATCTATTTTGCCAAACTCAGTAAAGAATTGCAGTGCACCTTCTTGCATGACTATAAGCAATTCGCCATCTGCGTTAAAAAAGTATTCATCTTCCATGCTTTGGTTCGCAAAGAATACACCAGCTGACATCCCCGTTTGTGTATGCACATCACCAGCGGTTGTCATCGTTCGCATACCAGAGAGAAACGTTGTTGCTTCTTGTGGTGCTTGCATCGGAGACCAACGAAGCTGCGCAATCGGCATATCAGCAGCCGCATCAGTGCACGGCGCTGTCTTCCAAAGTGGATTGGTTGAGTGCTTGAATGC